>JACQWK010000502.1 GCA_016209525.1 Verrucomicrobiota bacterium | reverse complement strand
TTACATGGCTGTGAGTCCAATTCTGCACGAACATCCGTTACGTTTTGATTCGCAGACAAAACTCACCGCGCCGACTTCTGCCCAGATGCTGGCCCCGACTTACGCTTCATGAATGTGCCCTGCAGCGGCGAGGAACAGGAACCCTGTGGATTGTATTTCCAACAGAAAGCGGCGAAGATGGCTCCATGAGTGAGGAACTTACTGCTGCTGTCCAAGAGCCTGAGAGTTTCAGCGCAACCATTGAACAGGGTTGTGAACTGAATATCATCGAAAATCTTCAAGCATTTGCCACGGCGGGGAATGAACTCCGAAAGCACTCTATCGACGATTATGGGGTGGCAGTCCTGGCCGAGCAAATTGAAATCCTTCGCAGTACCGTTAACGCGCTGGATCGCCAGTACGCAAACAACGTTCGGGGGCGTAAAATCAATTTCAAGGATCGGGTGGCTTACGCGGTTGTCCGAGAGAAAATCGCCTCCAGAATCGCTGATTTAGTTGGGAGCCTTCGCGAAATTCGATCAGCAGATCCGACCACGGGTGCGAACCCAAGCGAGTGCAATTCCTGGAATCCTGACGATGATCAGGGTCCGGAATTCTCGAAGCCAGCGCCATGACATCCCCGTCGATCCCTGACATTCGGTTCTTGCCGCGAGAGCGCTTGTCAACCCCAAACAAAGCCTTGTTGACCCGGCTTTTTGAGGTAGCATGCCGTTTCTGGAATCTATGTGAACGAACCCCAAAATATTTAGCGTAGCTGCGGGCTGCGGAATCGTCTGAAAACCGCGAATTTTCCGAGTGCGAGCACCAGCCCAAGCACGCGCCCAACCGGGCGCGGCTTGGCGCATTCTTCGCACGGGCGCTTCGCGGTGCCTCAGACGAGGGTGCGTTGGGTTTGCGCCCTTTGTTCTGTTGGTCGATTGCAGCGCCGAGGCAATCATGAAGAAGAACCATTTCTGGAGAGCAATTGCTGTCGTGGCCCTAGCCGTCTTTGTCCGCGACGAACGAGGTCAATCGGTCCCGACTGATCCTTGGCTTTGGGCACGCCATATCGGGGGATCAACGGGAATCAGGGTCGTGGTTGATGGCGCAGCTAACTCTTATGTGCTAGGAGAATTTATGGCTGGCTACGGTACTGGGACCATCGGAGGATCCGCACTAAGCGCTCGCACTAATCAGTTAAGAATTACATTCCTCGCCAAATACGATGGTTCCGGAACTTTTAGGTGGGTACGGCAATTTGCCGCTGCGGACATGTCCATCCAATTGGATTCAGGCGGTGACGTTCTCTTGGCAGGCACGTTCGACGGGACGATTACCATCGGCAATGTGACCTTGATCAGTGCGCCAGAAAAAGCTGGAGTCTTTCTCACCAGATACGACACAAGCGGTAGCCAGATTTCTGCGCGTGTGGTTGGGACGACCGCCTCTGTGTCAAATGTTCAAATCGCCGTGGACGGAAAAAGAAACTACTACCTCGCCGGCAAAGTAAGAGATCATATCCTGCTGCCGAATGGGCCAGGAAACTATTTCGGAACTGAAAGGGGGGCTGACGTGTTCGTGGCCAAATACAATCAATCAGGAACTCCTCTTTGGCTGAGCATCGCCGGTGGCAAGGACGACGATTACAGCACTGGCGTTGCTTTCGACAATATCGGCAATTGCTACGTGATGGGAGAACTTGGCGAGTCTCTGGCTGATTTTTCACCAGGTGTCGGCTGGGTAGGGAGAGACACCCGGCTGACGTTCGTCGCCAAACTGAACTTGGAAGGCTCGTTTGAGTGGGTCAAAAAAATCGAAACAAGCCAAGGGCTGGGATCACCCTATGGTACGCTCGCAGTGGACACCGCCTCGAATGTCTATGTTGCACGGAACTTTAGAGGAGCCGCGACAATTGAAACGACGACTTTGAGTAGCACGTCAAGTGACGACTTTCTCATCACCAAGTTCGACGGCCAGGGCAATCTGATTTGGGCACGAAAAGGCGGAATGACTGGAACTTTCTTGAGCGAAATTCGAGGAATTGCGTTGGACAAGAGGGGTGATCTTTATTTGACGGGATATTTTGGACTTCCGGTCTCGATGAGCGCAACACCAAGCAACGATCCGTTTCCCATCGTTAGAAAATACAGCAGCAAGGGCGATCTCCTGGGCGAGTTTGGAGCGGGCAAAGCGGTATCAGGCAACGCCGTTGCCCTCGACTTAGATAACAATGTGTATGTTGCGGGAGTTTACACGACGAATGCCAGCTTGGGCGGAACGCGCTTGACGGGGGCCGATGTTGTTGCCGCGTTTGTCGCGAAGGCCAGAGAAATCACAACGGTCGTCGAAGGCTTTACTAGTATCCGAGTTACCGGTCCCAAAGAAGTCCGAGTGTCTGTTGAAGGAAAAACTGGTGAGCGATTCCGAATCGAAACCTCGACGAACCTTATCGACTGGATTCCCCTGATTGATGGTGTAAGCGGCCATTTGGAATTCTCCGATTCACCATCAAGTCGAACGCCAAGTAAGTTCTTTCGTTTCACTAGGCTTCCATAATTTCCCTCACGACCGTCTCTCTTTAGGGCGATGGAAGAGGTTTGCCGTGCCAGGCTCATTCCTTGGATTCCCTTTGGGCCTGGATAGCCAGCCGTTGCAACGCACGGCAGCAATCCGGGCATACGACGCTCCGAAGTCCTATAGACAGGCTTTCGACTGTGGATCGATCGGCGCCGTCAAATTCCCCAGCCAGTATCTGCCGGGCGATATGGAGCCACGGGGCTTGATCCGGTGGCAAATTGACGGCTTTCGTTTCTAACCAGTCCAGAAGCTCGGCTTTGTGCGCGCGGAGCATGTCGGCGAATTCAGACGGCACGCGGTCGCCGGGAATGACGGCCAGCTTGTCGCCGCGCGGTTCAAGCCGCAGGCCGCGCCGGAAAGCTTCTTGATAAAGTTCGGGCGCAGTCATAGGAGCATCTCGGCGGTGTCCGGTTTTGAAACCGTAACTCCGTAACCACCCTTGATTTCATTGGTCGAAACCGAATTTTCAGAAACGTAACCAGTCGCTTGGGTTACGTTTTCAAAAAGAAGGTTTTCGCCAATGTTTCCGGGCTTGGTTACGGAGTTACGTTCTGCAATCGAGGTTTTGGCGTCTGTGTCATTCAGATAGGTCTGAAACGCCTGCTCAAAGTCGTTTCGGCTGTAGCCTCGCGCGGTCTTGTCGTCTGGCATGTCCAAGGGGCGCGGTTCAATCCCGTAAGGCTTCAAGAGCTTGGCGACGTAGTGCGGGGTCAAACCCCGTCCATAATTCACGTCCGCAAAGTCACCAACGTCATTCATGCAGGCTATGAAGGTCTTGGTGGCCGACTTTTCGCCGTGTTCGTTGAAATACTTTTGGAACGCGGCGAGCAGTTGGTGGGAAACCGTTTCAGATGCGCCGTCAGACCGACTACCAGCCATGTGTTGCGCGGCGTGCCTGATACGCGTCTCCCAGTCACCACCCGCAACCCGCGCGAGGGCAACTAGAGGCTCCCAAACATCTTCCTGCCGGTCGGTGGCGCACTCATTTACGTCCATCGGCGGGACGGCTTTGATCGCCTCTGCGTTGTCCTGTGCCCACTTCAAACATTTCCGCTGTAACCCCGTACTGTCCACACGGCGAAACTTGGTCAGCTTCAAGGAGCGCCGCTTCCTCTGCATCCGGACGCCGATGGTTCGTGAGCGGGTCGCCTTGTCGAGTTTGTCGAGGGTGATGGTCGCAATCATCTTCGGGCAATAGGTGGAAAATTCGACTGCGACTTGTTCGCCGTTGCGCTCGGTCATTCGGTGGGCGGTGCCATTGGACTGATAGCCTCCCTTGAGGATGTTGCAGATGGCGGCGCGTTGGTCGTCGTTCACGCTGTCCAGTTCGTCCACGAGCACGGTGAGGTTGCCTTTCGATATGACGTGGTACAAAACGGCGGCAGATGTATTGCTTGTCCGAAACGGTCGTCGCACGAGCTTCTCCGCCACGCCGAGCACACGGCCCTTGCCGCACTCGTGTTCAGGAGACCACACGGCAACGATAGCGACGAAATCGAAAAGTTCGTAACACCAGGTTTGCAGGGACCAGACCGCGAGCACATGGGATGCGCAGGCAGGTAGCCAACAAAACCTTTCATAGAATGCGGTGATTTCGGAAAGCAACTCGTCACCATCAACCGGCTTGTCCCACGGCTCCACGTTTCGCAGCGTGACGCGTCCTTTTTCGGGTGTCGCGGGAATATGGGTGTCCTCAATGGCGGGTTTTCCGACGTCGCGTAGCATCCGGGAAAGCTCGCCATCTTTGATGTCCAGCACGTCTCTGAGCAACGGGCGGAGCAGCAACATCGCCCCCGTTTCGTGTAGCAGCCGTCCGGCACTTTGAAGCAGGCGGACGTGGTTGCGGTGCGCTTCATGTTCATCGGCGGACTTGATGGCAGCGCGAACGCGATCAAGCTCTCGCTTGAGCAGTGTGACGAAAATTTCCGTGCTGCTTGCTTTGGCAGGCACGTCGTAGCCGTTGGACAGAATTGCTTCAAAGCAGTCCGCGAAGGCGGCGCATTTTTCCGCTCGCAGATCGTCAGCGCCTTTTGCTCCATCCAGCGGCAGCTTGGCGACGGTGAATCTCTCAATGAATTGGAACTGTTTCCACGCGAACAAAAGCTGTCGGAGCTTGGCCGATTCGACGGCGAATTGCGCGTTGAGCACAACGTCAGAATCGCCGAGAAAGACGACTTGGGCCGGTTGGTGCATTTTCAGCAGGTCAACGAGTTCTTCATTCAGCGCCTGATTGCGCTCGCCGTCCGTGCCGGTGAGAGTGCGAGCCGCGCCAGTGAAGCCACATAAACCAAGCGCGGTGTATCCAGCCTCAGCGAGGGCAAGCGATTTAAACTCGCCTTCCACAATTATCAGCCGCGAGCCTTTCGGCGATTGAGCGAACGTCGGCGGAACGTAAACGTGAATTCCGCTGCCAGGCCGCTGATTATACTTTTGCGACTCCGACGCATGGTAAAGGCGAACGCGGGCAAAGGGCCGGTCGTTGTCCATGATCGGCGAGCCATGTATATGGCGGAACGGAATAGCAATTCCAGCCGCTTTGAATCCATAGAGGCGAGCACACTCATTCTCGTCAACGTGAGCGCAACCAGCGGCAGCCAAGACACTGTTAGAGACGCCAGGGCGACCGAATTGGGCGACGCTCATTACGCGCCTCCATTGCGGTCGCCAGTGGAAGAGTTAGCCTGGCCGCGCTTCCGGACGCCGTAGGTCTTTTTCAACCACTCGGCAACTTCCGCCAAATCGAAGAGCGTGAGCCTGGGGGATGGCTTGATGTATGGGCAGCCCTTCGTCATCCAATCATCAACCAAGCGAACTGAAACACTGTTCGCGCTAGCCACAACCTTCTTCCGGACCAGGCGTGTGGAAGTGTCATTAATCGCCAACTTGGGGTCACCCGTGGAGGCGTCGGGCTTCGTGCAGGATGCAGCAGTCATGGGCCGCAGTATTGCAGAGACAAGCAACGAGAAGTTCGACAGGTATTTCGGCTCAACCTTGTCGAAAAACAATCCCACTCAGATTAGACTCGGCGAGCTTCGTATGGCAGGGGGACAAAGCGCCCGTCGATGAAGGGCATTTCGCGGATGATACCCAACTTGGCTCGACGCAAGCCCAGTCTCTCAACCACCTTGGCGGCGGTCTTTTCAGCGGTGCCGAGCCGGGTTGCGGGAAGTGGTTTTCCCCACTGACAGAGGTGGAGTAGCTGAGCAAGTGCGTGGTTGCTGTAAAAACACAGGCTTTCTCCAAAGAATCGGGGTAGGGGGTAGTTGTCCGGTGCAATCCAGTGCGTGATGAGAAAACGTTGGACCTTGCCCACTTGCGCCAAACGATCAACGTGACGGCCAAAAGGGGCGAGCAACCGCCGCAACCATTGCTCCAACTGTTCATCGCATTCAGCCTGGCGGGTCAGTTGTTCAACGACGTTGCGGAGGGTGATGTTTTCGAAATAGGCGGTCTTGTCCGGCCAGAGTGAATCTCCGGCCTTGTTGTCCCAAGGGGCTTTCTTCAAGCGCCATTGATAGAGGGGAGTCGGATCGTCCGGGAGCAGGCGGAGGGACTTCTGATAGCCGCCTGCTGTCAGCTTCAACAACGCCTTTTGGACAGATTCTCGAATGAGCGGCCTTTCCTCCTTGAGCAGGGCAGTGGGATATTGAATGGTGGTGTTGCGAGGCATGAAACTCTGTCTCGGCGTAGGCTACCATCGGTAGCTTTCCCGTTCTTCCGCGATGATGTTGCCCGGCAAAATCCGGTCGCCAAAAATGCGTTTGCGGCGTGCTTCAAAATCCGGCAGCTTGAACTTCTTTGGCTTGGCAGGTGAGGGAGGCGGCGACAGGAGAGCAATCACTTTGCCTTTCTTGACGATTTCGACCTGCTGGCCTTCGGCGATCCAATCCATGACGCTGCCAAAGTCATGGCGGAGTTGGCTGACCGTGGCGGTTTTCATGTCCGACGTCGTTACGAGATGAACAGTTCCGGGCTGACGTGGAAGTGTTCGGCCAGTTTTCGGACGTGAGCCAGGGTAAGATTCCGGTCACCGCGCAGAATCATCGCTCCCAGGTTCCGGCTGGCACCCAGGACGCGGGACAAATCTGCCGGGCTCATTCCATTCTCGCTCATCAAGTGCTTGAGCAGGTCAAGACCAGACACTTTTGGCCAGGGCGCGTCTTTCATCTTCGCCTTATCGTAGGCATCCACAAACTCGATGAGTACGTCCAGATAGTCGTTCTGTTCGGCGTTGAGCTTCTCGAAGACGGCCAGGCCATTCATCATTTCGGTGGCTTCACGGTTTTCCTGATCGTCACGGATGGGGCGCGGCAAATAAAGCTGGCACAATTCGCGGTAGGTCTTGGGTATTTCCACGGAGCTGGCGAAGCGCCTCAGTTTGTGTGTCGTGGTCTTCATAGTTCGTCTTTCCATCGGTCTTTGGAATAATCGGCGTGCGTCAGGAACCGCAGCAAAAACACATTGCCCGTGTTGTAGTGGATGGCGCAGATGAGGCGGTAGTTGTTGCCGTGGATGTTGAACACGACTACCGATTTATCACTGGCCACGCGCACTTGATCTGCCGACGGGAAGCGGCTCCGCAGGTCGGCAAAATGCCGGAACTTTTCCTGGCGCATCACCTGCCGCCAAACTGCCAATCCCGGTGCGGCTTCCCCATGTGTGGCGGCAAACTGTCGCAAGGCGGATTCCGCTATTATTCGCACGCATACAGAAGGTATGCGTGATGATTGTGCGTGTCAACGGCAGTTCTGTGCGTGTTCGAGCGCGTCAGGCATTGGCTGCATTGGCTGCGGCGGGTAACGCAAGCAAGTTGGCCGGACCTTCGGGTTTCACGGCAAACCAGCGTTCCGCGTCGGCGGGCTTGACCAGTTCGCGGTAGTGGCGATGGACAACGGCGGCACTGTTGCCGAGTTCGCCCGCCACACGCCCCGCGTCTCCTGTCTGCGCAAAACGATAGCTCGCGTAGGAATGGCGCAGAGCGTTCGCTTTCCATTTCACCGGCTTCTCACCCTTGATGCCGTTCTCCGGGTCTGCTTTCACTTCGGTTGCGGCAGCGGTTTCCTGTTGCGCCTCGTAAAACTCATCATGGCCGCCCGGCCACACGTTGCCTTGCTTTTCCGCGTAAGCAGTGAGCCAGGCGGCGAGATTGTTGCAGATCGGCACAACGCGGCGGCTGGCAGTCTTCGCCTTGTCCGCGCCGACGGTGATATGCCGCCCGGCAAGATCAATGTCGCTCCATTCAAGCCGCTCGATTTCAGCGGAGCGCAAACCGGCGAACGCGCCCAACGCAAGGCACGGCAGGAAATCTGGTGAAGCGGCGGCGAGCAAGCGGTTGATTTCCATCGGAGTGAAAATGTCCACGTCACCGGCCCGTACTTCGACGCTTTCGACCACGGCAACGGGATTGTCGGAAGCGTAGCCGCGTGCCACGGCGAACTCGAACAGCAGGTGGATGACGCGGCGGAAATTCTGGTAGCTCTGCGGCTTGAGCTTTTGGCTGTCAAGCCATTCCTGAATCTCGGCGGTAGTGACGTTGCAAGCGTCTTTGTGGAACGTATCGGCGAATCGGTTCAGCCGGTGGCGAAGGTCTTGCAAATAGCGCGCCGATGCGCCACGCGCTTCCTTCACGGCCAGCAGCTCGGCGACGACTGCGGACACTGGCTTGGCGACGGTACGTTTGCGGCGGGCGGTGTAAAATTTCGCGGCGGCGTGCAAGTCGGTCAAACCGCCCACGAGGTTGAGGCACTCGGCAACCGTGGAGGCGACGGACGGCAGGGAGAGTTTGAACGGCGCGAGGGTCTGGACAGCGGCGGCGTAGTCGGCGGCCTGCTCGTTGGTCATGGCGGCTGCAACTACATCGCGTTCGCTGAGTTGGCGGGCAAGTCTATTCGCTGCATCGAGTGCGTCGGCTTCCGTGGCGTAGCAATCGAATCGGCGCTTGCCGTCGGCGTAGTTGGCAACCATGAAAGCCGCTCCCCCGGTAGGAGTCTGGCGCTTGTAAATGCTGACGGTCACACGGCCTAAACGAATTTTGCGGGGCCACTGTGCGGCGGCCTTTGCGGGATTGCGCGACGAAGGTAACTTCATGCGCGAACTGTTGCACTATTGTTGCACTCTTGCAAGACAAGAATGCGACGCGAGGATTCAGTTCGTTTTTAAGTTGTTGGTGATAAACTGGAGCCAATGGCCGGGATTGAACCGGCGACCGACGGTTTACGAAACCGTTGCTCTACCGCTGAGCTACATTGGCCCAAAAGCCTCGAAAATGGTGGAGCCGAGGGGATTCGAACCCCTGACCCCCACAATGCCATTGTGGTGCTCTACCAACTGAGCTACGACCCCATCCAGAGCGGCAGGAAATCTAAGGAGCCCCAAGCGTTTGTCAAAATCAATCTGCCCGACTCCTACTCCAAGCCCAGCCGAGCCCGGCCCTCCGGGGAAATCATGGAGTGGTGCCACGGCGGATCCCAGACGATTTCCACGCTCGCGTCCTCCACGCCCGCCAACTCCACCAGCTTCTGCTGGGCGTCGGCCGCGATGACGGTACCCATGCCGCAGCCCGGAGCTGTGAGGGTCATCTTGACCTGCACTCTGCTTCGCCCCGACGGCTGTGGTTCAATCCGGAGGTCGTAAACCAAGCCTAGGTCCACAATGTTCACCGGAATCTCAGGATCGTAGCACGTCTTCAAGGTTTCCCAGACTGCCCCTTCGTCCAGCGGGCCCGCTGGACTGTCCGAAGCGCCGGGGTCGGTCGAAGCCTGCGGTGAGACCAAGCCCAGCGCATCAGCGTCCTTTTGGCTGATTCGAAACAATCCGCCCGCGGCCATCACGGTGTAACTGCCTCCCAACGTCTGCGTGATATCCACCGGCATTCCTTTCGGAAGAACGACCGTGTGGCCGGCTGGAATCTGAACGGCTTCGCAGTCCCGACTCAATTCGTTGGAGCTCACGTGTTGCATTCAGGAAGCTTAGCCTACTCGCCCCCATAATCAATGCCGGAGCAAGGCCCGTTTTGGACATTTCGCGCAAAGTACGATCTAATGCCCCGATGACACAAGCCGTGTGGCGAAACGCGCTCCGTTCCTGCGCGGACCCGGAACGGGCCACGAACTACTTCAGGAAGCTCGCAAGCGCGGGCCTCAGTAAAGTGGTCGAAGCCGCGTCGGTGGAGCACGCGCGGATCATCGTGGCGCTCTTCAGCGGCTCACAGGCGCTCAGCGAGCTCTTGATCGCGCATCCGGAATGGCTCAAGACCTCTTTGAACGCCGAACTCATCCAAGAGCCCCGCCGAGCGCAAGGCCTGAATCGGGAGGTGGAAAGTTGGCTGCGTCCACTTATGGATTTGCGCGAGTTTGCCGCTGCTTATGCCAAGCTCCGTCAATTTAGACAACGCGAGATGCTCCGCATCGCCGCGCGCGATTTGGCGAGCCTGGGAGACGTGGCTGAGATCACACGAGAAATCTCGGACGTGGCTCAAATCTGCCTAGAGGCGGTCTATCAATTGGCGAACCAACAACTCAACGCGCGTTTCGGCAGGCCCTATCATCAGGACAGCCAGGGGCAGTGGCAGCCGACCGCCTTCTGCGTATTGGGTCTGGGAAAACTCGGCGGCCAAGAACTGAATTACAGTTCGGATGTTGATGTGCTCTTTGTTTACGAGGAAGAAGGACATGTCTTCAACCACCCGCCGCGCCAGAACCAGCGTTCCGGCCACGCGCTCAACAATCACCAGTTTTTCCGGCGCCTGGCCGAAGCTTGCATTGCCGAACTCAGCGCCCTGACCCCGGAGGGAACATTATTTCGCGTCGATCTGCGGCTGCGGCCCGAGGGCGAGACTGGGCCGCTCGTTCGTTCCTTGAGCAGCTACGAGAATTATTACGCGCAATGGGGCCAAACCTGGGAGCGGATGATGCTCATCAAAGCCCGTTTTATTGCCGGCAGCGTCCCCTTGGCCGCCGAGTTTTTGGAAACCATTCAACCGTTCCGCTATCCGCGTTCCTTGAGCCCGCGCATCTTGCAGGAGATTGCAGAGACGAAGCAGCGCCTCGAGAACGAAGTGGTCAGAGCCGGGGAAATGGACCGAAATGTGAAGCTCGGACGCGGCGGGATCCGTGAGATCGAATTCCTCGTGCAAACCCTCCAGTTGCTCCATGCGGGCCGCGAGCCGTTTTTACAGGATCCGCAGACGCTGTCCGCGCTGCAAAAACTTGTTCGCTACGGAGTCCTGCCTGGAAACGACGCCCAAGCTCTGTCGCGCGCCTACTCGTTCCTCCGCGGAGTCGAACACCGCCTCCAAATGGAGAACAATTTGCAGACCCATACAATTCCGCTGGAAGCTCAGGCCCGCGAGCGTCTGGCGGCATTGATGAGGTTCGATTCGCTCGACGCTTTTGAAACCGCTCGAAGCTTTCATTGCCAGAATGTGCGCCGCATCTACGACGCGCTGCTCGAATCCAAAAAACCGCGCCCGCCGAGCGCGCTTCCCGATCTGGAACACGAACCGGCGGCCTGGCGCGAACTACTCACCGGAAACCGCTTTCGGGATCCGGACCGCGCTTATCGAATGTTGCGCGAGTTCGTCCACGGACCGGGCTACGTTCATGTCTCGCCACGAACTTCCGAACTCGCGTTGGAACTCGTTCCAAGGTTTCTCAACCTCTGCCAGGGACAGGCGGCAGGCGCGTTGGTTCGCCTGTCGGATCCTGATCGCGTTCTAGCCCGCTTGGATAGCTTCGTCAGCGCGTATGGGTCACGGGCGCTGCTTTACGAAACTTGGGTTCACAACCCCTCCTTGTATGACTTGCTGCTTCTGCTCTTCGACCGTTCCGAGCACCTGGCTGAGATCGCCATCCGGACGCCGGATTTGGTGGATGAGCTTGAATTGAGCGGACGCCTGCGACGCCAAAAATCCGTCGCCGAAATCCAGGAGGACTTGCGCCACGGACTCCGAGACAAGAACCAGCACGCGTGGCTGCGGCGCTATTTCCAGGCGGAGTTGATGCGCCTCGGGCTCAGGGACATTATCGGGCTGGCGGATTTTGAGCACAATCTCGCGGAACTGTCCGCGCTGGCCGAAGCCTGTCTGCAGCACGCATTGGATGTCGTGCTGCGACAACACCGGATAAAATCCACTCCTCTGGCGATCGTCGGTTTGGGCAAGCTGGGCGGAGCGGAACTGAATTACGGGTCAGACTTGGACATCCTTTTTGTGGCTGACCCGAAGCAGAAGGATTTGGCGCGCCTCCAACGCTTGGCTGCGCAAGTGATGGACCTCCTTTCCAAACCGACCGAAACGGGAGTCACTTTCCTCACCGATCCCCGCCTGCGCCCGGACGGCGAGAAGGGGCTACTCGTCAACACCCTTTCGGCGTTCGAGCAATATTACCGCCAACGCGCGCAACTCTGGGAAATCCAGGCGCTTTCCCGGGCGCGCTTCGTTGCGGGTCATGCCGGGGTTGGAGCCGGTTTTGAGGAGCTGGCGGCGCGGTTGTCCAATTTCCACCAGCCGGCAGAACCTCTGGCGGCCTATACTCCGAATTGGAAAGCAGACATTCATCAAATGCGCCTGCGCATCGAAAGCGAGCGCACACCCGAGGGGAAAAATCACCTGGCCATCAAAACCGGCACGGGTGGGCTCATGGACGCGGAGTTTATCGCTCAGACACTTTGCCTTGCACACGGCTGGCACGAACCCAACACACTCCGCGCCTTGGAGCGTGGGAGCGCCGCAGTAGAGCTGAAGGGAGAAAGAGCCGCCAAGTTGATCGATAACTATCGGAGACTGCGGCGCGTGGAGGGCATTCTGCGGCGATGGAGCTTCGCGGGAGAGACGCTGCTGCCCGACGATCCAGCGCCGCTCTATCGCGTCGCCGTGCGGTGCGGCTTCGACAGCGCGGATGACTTCATGCACGCGGTCAGTAATTACCGAACAGCGATTCGGAGCGTGTATGCGGAGGTCATGGGGAGGCAGGGCGGCGAACCGATGCCAAACAAGAGCGACAACAAACTCCCGCAGACCAAGCGCCGCCGCAATATCGACCGATGAGAAGAGCTTTTGCGCCCGGCGGGACCGGCTTTCTGCAATGACGTCAACCATCACGGTCAATGGGCGAAATTATGCCCTGCCGCCGAGGCCGGTGGTGGTCATTTGTCTCGACGGATCTTCCGACGAATATCTGGATGCGGCGTTGGTTCGCCGCGGCATGGCCTATTTAGAGCGCATGTGTGTGACCGGCCATCGCGGTTTGGCGCGCGCCGCCATGCCCACGTTTACCAACGTGAACAACGCGTCCATCGTCACCGGCGTTCCACCCTCGGTGCATGGAATATGCGGCAATTACTTCTATGACACCACAACGGGCCGCGAAGTCATGATGAACTCGGCGAAGTTCCTGCGGGTCGAGACAATCCTTGCCGCAGCCGCCCGAGCCGGACGCAAAGTAGCCGCGATCACCGCCAAGGAAAAGCTGCGCGAAATCCTCGCTTCAGGCCTCGTCGAGGCGGGCGGGATCGCCTTCTCCGCCGAGATGGCCGATCAAGCGAAGCCCGAGACTCACGGCATCAAAAACGTGGAACGATTGGCGGGCCAATCGACGCCGTCAATCTATAGCGCCGAGGCCAGTCTTTTTGTGCTCCAAGCGGGCGCCGCCCTGCTCGAACAAGGCACGGCCGACTTTCTTTATCTTTCGACGACCGACTACGTTCAGCACCTTTATCCGCCAGACGCGCCGGAGGCCGTTGAGTTCTACGGGGCGATCGATGTGGAATTGGGCCGGATGAAGAGTCTGGGCGCTGTGCTTGGAATCACGGCGGACCACGGCATGAACGCCAAGCAGCGGGCCGTGGGCCAGCCGAACGTCATTTACCTGGAAAGCGAGTTGACCGCGCGATACGGCGCCGGCTTTCGCGTGATCTTGCCGATCATCGATCCCTATGTCGTGCACCACGGTTCGTTGGGCTCTTTCGCGCTCGTCCACCTGCCGCCTGAGACCAATGCGCGCCGAAAGTTCAACATTCTGCACTTCCTGAGTCACTTCCCTGGAGTCACCGAGGTGTATGGCCGAAATGCGGCGCACCGGTTGGAACTCCCTCCGGATCGTCTTGGCGATATTGTGGTGATGTCCGGTCGCGACGTGGTGCTCGGTCGTACACCGGAAAGCCACGACCTGAAGGCCCTGCGCGGTGGACTACGCTCGCACGGCGGGCGTTATGAGGAAATGGTTCCGTTGATTCTGTCCGAACCTTTGAATGGAAAATACGCAGCAAAGGCCGCTGCCGATCCTAGGAATTTCGACGCTTTTGATTTTGTGCTCAATGGAACAGGCCGAGAGACTGAGCCGGAGTAATGGAGTGTTGGAGCGATGGAGTGTTGAAATCCCCAACAGAGGATCAATCTCTCCGAAGTTAAGGATGAGAAGCAAGCATCCTTCCGGGTGTCGCTTGCAGGAATCGTGTTGGCGAGGCCGCGTGCAATGAAAATTCACGGATGCACGCAGGAATGAGGCAAAACTGGCCCGCCCCCAGCTCAACCAGATTTTCTTGCTGCTCAACTTGAAGTTTCCCTGAAACCAGGCCGAGGATGAGCATTCGGTCGTTTTGAACTTTGACCCGTGAAGGGACTGAGAATTCGCACTCCTGAACCTCAAAGGCCGAATCTGAAACCAGCGTTCGCCGCCGGAATTGGCCTTCGGAGAATTTGTTCGGCACCAGACTCGGCTCGAAGTCGTTGAAATCGATGGAGGCGAGCGACTCGGCGATGTGCAACTCCCTGCGGCGTCCCTTGGAATCCAAGCGGTTCCAATCGAACACGCGATAAGTGGTGTCGGAATTCTGCTGAATTTCAAAAATAACGATGCCTCCACCGATGGCATGAACCCGGCCGCTCGGCAAAAACATCACGTCGCCCGGTTTGACGCGGACTCGGTGAACGCACTCCGCAACGGTCCCCTGCCCTATTCGTCGCTCGAATTCCTCCCGCGTCACTCCGCGCTTGAGGCCGACAAAAAGTTCGGCTCCAGTTTGGGCTTGCGCGATGTACCACAATTCCGTTTTAGGCTCGCCACCCAGTTCCGCGGCCCGGGGCGGGGGTGGATGCACCTGCAATGACAATGTCTGGCTGGCATCCAGGATTTTCACGAGGAGTGGGAACCGCGCATCCGGCGCTTGGGGTTGGTCGATCAAATCGGCCCCTGCGTTCTCCATCAACCAACGCAAGGATTTTCCCGCCAGAGGGCCGTTGGCAATGATGCTGATCCCTTCTGGCCGATCACTGATGTCCCACGATTCACCGATCGGACTTCCGGGAGGCAGAACTCGGCCGTAAAGCTGCTCCAGGTTGCGCCCCCCCCAGATGCGTTCTTTGTAGATCGGATGAAACGTCAACGGGTAGAGCACAGTGGATCGTCGGTTTGAATACGGCCCCGGGATGGCAGTCCTCCGCTTCGAGCCAGCCATTTCGCTTAGGCGTTCAGGCAGGAATCCTTCTGAGCCAGATTACGAGACCGTGACCGGCTGGTTTTCATGATAGTGTCCAAAGGCTCTGAATTTGGCGTACCGGCGCTCCAGCCGCTCGCTACCGGAGAGCTTCTTCAGCTCCGCCAAATGGTGGAGAAGCCGCTCCTTCAGTGTGGCTGCGGCGGCCGCTGGATCGTTGTGGGCACCTCCCAATGGTTCGCCGATGACCTCATCAACCAAACCAAGTTCCCACAGCTCCTTCGCCGTGATCTTGAGCGCTTCGGCCGCGCGTGCCGCAGCCGTCCTGTCCTTCCACAGAATCGCCGCACAACCTTCCGGACTAATGACTGAATAGTAGGCGTTTTCCAGGATCAAAACCCGGTCAGCGACCCCGATTCCCAGGGCTCCGCCTGAACCTCCCTCGCCGATGACTGCGGCGATGATGGGCACTTCCAGAACCATCATCTCGCGAATATTCACCGCGATCGCCTCGGCAATATGGCGTTCCTCGGCTCCGATTCCGGGGTAGGCTCCGGCGGTATCGATCAAGGTGAAAATCGGCAGGCCAAACTTGTCCGCCAACCGCATCAGGCGCATGGCCTTTCGGTATCCTTCGGGATGGGCGGAACCGAAATTGCGTCGGATGTTCTCTTTGGTGTCACGTCCCTTCTGCGTGCCGATAACCATGACCCGGAAGCTGTCGAGTTGCGCGAAACCACCAGTGATAGCCAGATCATCTCCATAAAGCCGGTCTCCGTGGAGTTCGGAGAAATCGCCGAACGCCATTCTGATGTAGTCGAGCGTGAACGGCCGTTTTGGGTGCCGAGCCAACTGGACGCGTTGCCAAGGCGTTAAATCCGAAAACACGCGCTTTCGTTCCTCTTCGATCTTCTTTTCGATTTGTTGGATCTCCTCCTCAAGACGAATGTCGAGCGAATGTTTTTCCGGGTGCTGTTTGAGTTCCTCGAGCTTGCGCTGGAGTTCTGCAATTGGTTTCTCAAAATCGAGATGATGTTTCATATCAATCCCCGGAGGCCCGCTCAAATCAGGGGCAGTCTAGGTTTCTCTGACCACTCATGCAATGGTGAAAACAGCAATTCTCATTTTCGCAACGGGCGCGGTTCGTGACCGTAGGGCGGACACTCCTGTCCGCACATTTTCGGATGTTTTGCGGACAGGAGTGTCCGCCTTACGGCAAAATTAGAATTGCGGTGGTGAAAATGGAGTCCATCAGCCAGCCAGGCTTTCGTTTGACTGTAGCCGTGTGCTGTGCCACTCTGTGCATCAGATGCAGCAATCCGCATATGCCGTTGGCCAAGCGGTTTTCATTCGGACGGACACGCCGGACTACGCCGAGGAAACGGTCCCGTTCAAGACTCTCGATGAAATGGTGCGAATCTGCTGCCGACCCTACCCGCATCTCACGTTGGAAAAGATTCTGGTTTACAGCATGGTGGATAACGAACCGTGCGCCCTGACTCTGGGGTTCGTCTCCTCGACGAAGGCACAGAGGCCAGGCAACCTTCAATTTGCCGATTAAGCGCTGACTAAGAAAAAAGAGCCAGTTTGCACTGGCTCCTTGGTGATGAGGTCTGTAACACCCTCACCCGGGCGTTCAGAAGAGCAATGAGGCCAACTGTTTCGTGCTGCCCGAACCTCATTACTAGCATGACCTCTCTGCCAACCCTTAGCGAACAGCACATTAACTGCTTTGTAGATTTAGAGCCGCCTCTCGGATGATCTGTTCAAAAAAATCTGTCGTCGTCTTGCCTGCGAGCGTGTCCTATGAGCCAGTCTGAGAATTGCCTTCTGGGTGGAACAGGCCACCGGCCTATCGCGGCGGGCTACCAGCCCGCCGGGCTTTTTGGCGGCAAGTTGCCACCAACAACGGGCTAGTACATCGTTTCATTAAAACATTTACAGAACGCGGAGCTTCGATTAGGGTTGGGGAGCATGGCCGGAAAATCGAAACTGCCCGCACTGGTCCTGACC
>JACQWK010000516.1 GCA_016209525.1 Verrucomicrobiota bacterium | reverse complement strand
TTAGGCGTGCTGGTTACTGAAAATCAGCGGCAGGGTCAAATACAAATTTCCAATTTCTCGGAACATAACCGTTCAGTCCAACCGCGAATGCACGCCAATCCATGCGAATTCAACGCGGATTCAAGCACCGCAGCCGCCGACGTAAGAAAGCGGATTTCGGCGTCGTCAACAATGTCCGCCTCGTCACTTCGGCGGCTGCGGCCTTCGGTGCGATTTTCTTGAATCAGCAGTGCGGCGGGCGCGTGGAAGGCAGAGCTTGCCGCGGAAATAAGCGATCGTTTTCTCCAATCCTTCGGCCAGCGTCACTCGAGGTGTCCAGCCCAGCAGCCTCTTGGCTCGAGTGATATCAGGCTGTCTCTGTCTCGGGTCGTCTTGCGGGAGCGGCTTGAAGGCAATCTTGCTCTTCGCGCCGGTGATCCGAATGATTTCCCTCGCGAACTCCAGCATGTTCATCTCTGCCGGATTCCCGATATTCACCGGCTCGTTCGTCGAACTCATCATCAAGCGGCAAATCCCTTCCATCAAATCGGCGCAGTAACAGAAGCTTCGCGTCTGGGTTCCGTCGCCAAAGACCGTCAGCGGCTTGTTCTTGAGCGCTTGGCTGACGAACGCCGGCACGACACGCCCGTCGTTCAACCGCATCCGAGGGCCGTAAGTATTGAAGATTCGGACAATCCTCGTGTCCAATCCGTGCTCGCGGTGATACGCCATCGTCAGGGCCTCGGCGAAGCGTTTGGCTTCGTCATAGCAGCCGCGGGGCCCAATGGAATTCACGTTCCCCCAATAGTGCTCCGTTTGGGGATGGACCAACGGATCCCCATAAACTTCGGAGGTGGAGGCCAGCAGAAACCGCGCGCCCTTGTGCTTGGCCAAACCGAGAGCCTTATGGGTGCCGAGAGAGCCCACCTTCAAGGTTTGGATCGGCAATTCGAGATAGTCCACAGGGCTCGCGGGAGACGCGAAATGCCACACATAATCCACGGGCAGATCCAGAAAGATGAACTCCGTGACATCCTGCTGGATGAAACTGAAATTCCCATGGCCGGCCAAGTGCGCAATGTTATCGACGTTGCCGGTGATCAAGTTGTCAATGACGATGACCCGGTGGCCCCGCTCGATTAGAAGGTCCGTGAGATGCGAGCCCAAGAAGCCCGCGCCGCCGGTGACGACCGAAATCGGTTGATTGGGACTCGGTTTGCGCGGTCGGCGTTTCGTCATTCGCGGTTCACTTGGCTCCTGTCCCGGAAAAAACCACCGGGATGGTTCGAAACAGAATCTTGAAGTCGAGCCAAAGCGACCAGTTGTCGATGTACTCCAAATCAAGCCGGACCCAATCTTTGAAATTCTTGACGTTGTTGCGACCGCTCACCTGCCACAGGCATGTCATTCCCGGCTTGACGCTGAGCCGACGGCGGTGGGCGAAATCGTCAAATCGAAGCACTTCGTCCACCGGCAGTGGGCGCGGCCCCACCAAACTCATCTCGCCGCGCAGGACGTTGATGAGCTGCGGCAGCTCGTCAATGCTGTGCCGCCGCAGAAACCGGCCGATGGGCGTGATGCGCGGATCATCCGTCACTTTGAACACAGGCCCATCCATTTCATTCAGCGCTTCGAATTCGTGCTTGCGCTGCTCGGCGTCGCTGGCCATCGAACGGAATTTCAGCATGGTGAAGGGGCGTCCGTTCAATCCGCTGCGTTGCTGGCGGAACCAGACCGGTCCCGGCGACGTCAACTTGATCGCCAAGGTCACGACGAGGAAAAGCGGCAGCAGCACCACCAGCAAGACCAAGGCTGCCGCCAGGTCGAACACCTCCTTGGCCAGCGCTTGCCAGGAGTGCTCCGGCGTGGAACGGAAAATCAACATGGGCCGGCCGTAAAAGTCATCCAACAGCGTCTGGGACAGTTGGGTATTAAAAAAGTCTGCCAGCAACCACGCTTCGACGCCTTCCAACTCACACGCTTGAATGGCCTTCTCGACCTGCCCGAAGAACGTGTGTTTCGCGCTGAGGATCACGCCGTTGGCCGAGTGCTTGTGGAGCAAATCCACAAGCTGTTCGACGGACGTATCGTTCAAGTTAAGCTGGCCCACGATTTCGATGCCGTCCGGAGCCGAGCGCGGGAGCTGGGTCTTCATGCGGGCGGTGTCCTCGGAAGTGCCCACCAGTATGAAGCGCTTTTTGAACTGGGCTTGACCAGCCTTGGTTTCCATCTCCAGCCGCACCAATTCCTCCTTCGCCAGGATCAGGCAGAAGCTGATGAACCCGAACAGAATCACCACGGACCGGGCCAGCGTCACCTCCTTGGTCAAAAAGATCACTGAGATCAGAATCGTCACCGCCAGCGCGCAGCCTCTGAAAAGTTGCCACGCCGTCCTGCGGCGAGATGGGATCAAGGGCCGATTATAGAATCCCTGCAGTTCCAGCAAAAAAGGAGTGACCGGCATGACGATCAAAAGCAGCCAGACGTAATCGGGAAAATCGCTGATCTGCCCGGGACCTCCAAAGACCGCCAGCGTCGGGTTGTGAAAACGGATCAAATGCGCCAGCCAGTAACTGACAGCAAACAAACACGCATCGACCAGCTTCTGGAATTGAGTGCGGACTTGTCGCTGACGGCGTAACATGAGAACCTCGCTATTGAGAAACAAAAATCGCCGCCAAGCAAACACAATAATTGCCGGGGAGTCTGTGGCCTCCGCCTTGAGTGTCGCATGGTCTGCTCCACGCGTAGCGCAGACTTGCAGTCTGCTGTATCGCCGGCTTGCAGTCGGCAGGGCGGCGAAAGTTCCGGCACGCGGATACGGCCGCGGCGCCGCAGAATGGAATTCTGCGACATGGCGGATCGAAAATCCGCGATACGCTTGCCACAAACGCGAATCCCTGGCTCGTCGTTCGAGCGGCAAGATGCCGCGGGAACCGGCCGGCTGGAAGCCAGCCGCAAATGTTCTGACCAACGCTGCGCATCACGGCCGACCCTCTCTTGCCGACGGCGGCGAATCCCGTTCCGGCAAACCGTGCGGGAGTTGAAATTGAGGCACTGAAGCCGCAATGAATGATTTCATACGGTTGAAAGCGGCTTCCTCCTCGCCCGGCCTGCACACCGAGAAATAAGCGATGTAAGCCCAACGGGAAAGCACGCCGGTCCGGAGCAAATCCGTCGCCATCCACCACAGCCGGTCTTCGTGGCGGGCCGTCATCCGGTTCTCAGAAACAAACCAATAGACAAACAGGGCGCGATAGGGTGCGGCTCTCCCGGATTCCACGAACACTTTGCGCGCCGTGAGCTTCATGACCGCCAGCTCGTACAGAACCGGTTTCTGGATCGGGATGGTTACCAACTCGGATCGCTCGATCTCCCAACCTTGGCCGGTCAAGCAGATCTCCGGCCGGTGAATGCTGGTGTGATCTTTGCCCATCAGGACAATGCTGATGTCGATTCGAGAGTTGGCGTTAGTGTAATGGCGCCTTCCATAGGTCGTGTCATTCGGCAACCAGTCAACCTCCGCCTTCGTCACAGGATACTCCTCAGATCCGTAATCCAATACTCTCGCCGGCAAATCGATCGTGTTCGTGCAAACGACCCAGCGGTTAGTCGCATCGGTCGCATAGACCGCGCGCTGCACCATCTTCAAGCCGGGGTTTCCCAGCCGGTGGCTCGCTTGGAGCTGGTTCAGGACGGCGCCCGCTCCGCCCACCAACGCGGCCACCACACCGAACACCATCCATTTCTGCTTTTTCAATTTTGTCACATCCATTTCTCGACTCGACAGCTCCCCTCCTGGGAGGGGCAGGGGGTGGGTGGGTTCATGGTCGAATTATTAATCACAACCAAAGGTGCGCTTAAGTCCTAGACGGCGACCTGCCGCTCCCCCTCCTCGTCCCGGAGCCAATGGCCGAGCAGCAGCACGCACCCGATGGCGACCGCGAACGTCACGAAACCGAGTTTCTGCTCGACAAACACTCCGGCGTTGTGGCCGAAAGCATCACCCGTCACGATCACCCCGGTGATCCGAACGATATTTCCGAGCACGGCCAAAGGAATGGCCGACAAAATGACAAGCGTCCGTTTCCAGGCCGGTCTGAAGGCAACGAATCCATAGATCGTCGTCATGGCCAGCAGCGCCACCAGGCTCCGAATTCCGCTGCAGGCAGCAGCCACCTCGTATTTGAAGATTCCCTCGGCGGCAATTTGAGTTCCATCTCGAATCACCGGAATGCCCAAAACAACGTTGGCGAATCCAACGGAGACTTGGGCGACGAGCATTCGCAAAGGCACCGTGACCGCATCAGCCATTCCTCCAATCGGCACACAAAACCCAAACAGCACCATCGGAAAAAAAGTGGATTTCAGCCAGCGCCATCCCCAGACCAATCCCGTCAAACCGTAGAGGCCGACGAAGAATGCGACGATGGAGATTCGCGTCTGTTGGACGCGGTAGCCCAAGAGATGCAGGAGCAGCCCGAAAACAACCAGGCTCAGGGCAGGCCACCAAATTCCTTTCGGCAGGCTCAACAATTCCTGCCGGTTCCACCAAAACAATCCAAGCACGACAAAGGGAACCAGCAACCCGTGGCCGTCATCCGGCCAGGTTGAGAAGGCCCAGTACATCCAGCCAAAAAGCGATGACGTATCCACCCACCCAAAAACCGCATTGCCCCTGAAATGGAAAAGCGCGCACCAAAGCGCCGCCAAACCGGCGAAGAGCAGCTTGTCCGGCAATCGGCGCCAGCACGCGAGGAATTCCTCCTGAAACGATTCAGACGCGCCTTTGGCCGATGTCTTCTCTTCCGACATAACTCATTCTCAGAAAATGAGACACTATTTTGCTGATTCCACTCAATCAAAGCAATTACTGACCTTTAAAAGCATGCAGTTTCTTTCTGAAAGGCTAACCTGGCGCCGTGAAGCCGCTCCGAATTCTTTACGTCCATCACAATGCGGATACCTATGGCGCGAGCCGGTCATTGCTCCGTTTGGCGGGTGGACTGCGCCGGGAGCGGTATGTTCCCCTCGTGCTCTTGGCGGAGAACGGGCCTCTCAAGGCAAAGCTGGAAGCGATTGGGGTGGAAGTGATCGTCCGGCCCGTGAGCGTCATCACGCGCCCCGTATTCCATTCCTGGCGGATCATCCCGTTCCTGCTCGCGTTGCCGGTGTCTGTTTTTCACATCTGGCGGCTGATCCGCGATCGGAGAATCGATGTCGTCCACACCAACACCGGGGTCATCGTTTCCTCCGGCTTGGCGGCAAAGCTGGCCCGAGTGCCGCACGTCTGGCACATCCGCGACTGGTTTCAGGAATTCAAAGGATTGTGGTCCTATTATGCCCGCTACCTCCTCTGGTCGGCGACGCGCGTCCTGGCAGTTTCGCGTGCCGTGGCCGGCCAGTTCCCGAAGAGCGAGAAAGTCTCCGTGATTCACAACGGCTTTTCACCGGAGGAGTTTGCGGTGCCCAAAGAGGAATTGCGGCGGGAGTTTCGGGCGAGATTCAATCTGAATCAGGAGTTCGTGGTCGGGTGCGTAGGCCGAATCAAATGGGTCCGGAAAGGCCAGGAGATACTCGTTCGCGCTGCTTCCCTCCTGGATAAGAAAGGACTCTGCGCAAAATATCTGATCGTCGGCGCCCCATTCCCGGGCAATGAATCTCATCTTGAGGACCTGTTCAGACTGATCCGCGACCTCAAACTGGAATCCCGCTTCGTGCTCACCGGTGAGTTGGCAGATCCCCGGCCCGCCTACGCGGCGATGGATCTTTTTGTACTCCCTTCCGCCCAACCCGAGCCCTTCGGCGGCGTGGTTATGGAAGCCATGTCCATGGGGCTCCCCGTGGTCGCCACCGGAATTGGCGGCTCGCTCGACCAAGTCGCGGACAGTGAGACTGGATTCCTGGTTCCTCCATCCGACCCCTGCGTCTTGGCCGAAAAAATCGAATTGCTCATGAAGGATGATGCCTTGCGCGCGCGGATGGCGCAGGCTGCCCCGGAGCGCATCGCGCAACATTTCTCCTTGGAGTGCATGGCCCGCCGAATCGAGCAAGTGTACGAACAAGTCCTGGCTCGCTAGTCCGTCCTGACTCGCTGATTTCGTAGCGCGCTTGACCCGCAACCAGACATTTTCGACTGCGGCGGGACGCGGAGGGCCACGCGGCTTTGGGACCGCTGGCTGGCCTTTGAAAGAGGTGTCGCCGCTTTGCTCTGCCACCGCAATCCAAAATCGCCGCGCTCAGCGACGTTTAAGCCGATACTGATGCCAAGCGGCCGTGAGCATGCGAAGCACGAAGAGCGGATTTCCCAGCAAATACCGCCGCCAAAGCTGTCCCGGCTCCGAGGCCAAGCGGTGGAGCCATTGTATTCCCAACCGGCGCCAGACCAGCGGCGCTTCGACCATTGTTCCGGCTTCGATTCGAATGGTTCCGCCACCGATTCCCCAGACCACCGCGCGCGGACAAAGCTTCTCAGCTTCTTGGGCCAGCCGCTCCGTTTTGGGAGTGCCCATTCCGATCAAAACCAGATCAATCTCTGAGTGAGTGGCGAGGAACTCCCGATGCTCAGACTCGCTCAGGAAGCCGCCACACGCGCTCACGACTCGGCAGTGAGTGGAGGAGCGATTGGCCCGTCGGGCGGCGGCTTCGGCCTCCGCCGACGAACAGCCCATCAGAATGGCGCGGCTCGACGGCATGGTTTCGTCACTCATGAACGCATGGTATGCCTCGGTCATGTTGCACCGCTTCGGAATTCGATGACCGAGCAGCCGCGTGGCCCAGACGATCGCCATCCCATCGGCGGCGACAATCCGCGCGGCACTCAGGCATTGACACAAATGGGTGTCCGAGCAGGCGAGATTGTAGATGTGGGAGTTGAGGCAGAGAATCGTGCGAGGGGCCAGACTCTTGTCCAACAACAACCACTTCAACTCCTGCAACAAATCCGCAATCGAGTGGGGTGAGCAACCCGTCACGCCGAGTGGTAAGCGGCCGGGCAGACTGTTAGGCAACGATAGATTCATGATGATCCACTGCGATTTGAGACCATGGACCCACCCCATACCCCTCCCAAAGAGGGGAGCCACGCACAGTGCAGTCGATTAGAGTTCCCCTCCTGAGAGCGGCAGGGGTGGGTGGGTTCATAGAGAACGATCTGGTTCTATCGACATTCCAAGATGCACCGATGAGTCGCTTCAATCGCATGCCGCAACCAGTTCTCGGTAAAGCGCGTCGTACTTCCGACTCACCGCCGTCGCCGAACGATGCAGAACCGATTCACGAATCTTCTTCGCCGGCCAGACAGGAATCTGACAATCGAGAATCGCCCGGAGTTTGTTGGCCAAATCGGTCGGATTTCCCGGCTCGAAAAAACAGCCTGTTTCTCGGTCCCGCACGATGTCGATGTTTCCTCCGCTGGCTGAGACCAGCGCCGGGAGGCCAAGCGCCAAAGCTTCCATCAACGCCACAGAGCAGGGTTCATTCGTGGAAGGCAAGACAAACCAATCTGCTTGGCGCAATTTCTCGGTCATTGCGCTCGCCGAACCGCGCAGAGCCATTCGCTCTTCAAGCCCTTGACGTTTGAGGCACTGGCGCAGTTCGGTTTCGTATCGAGGCGAGTCCGGATCGGTTTGCACGACCGGACCCCAGATCGAGATGTCGATCCGCTTCCGTTCCGAATCGTTGAGCTCTGTCAACGCTTGCGCGAGCAGATCCCACTTCTTCCATCTCAAGATGCTTCCGGCCCCCACCAGGCGGAGTGTCCGGGTATTGGCAGGAGGCGGAGACTCCGGCGCCAGGGGTTCGTTGAAAAACCGGTCGCCGCAGCACGCCGAAATCACATTGACCTTGGGTGGTTGCTCGCGCAACCCGTAATGCCGGGCCATGTTCGGTGTGAGCAGGACCGTGTAAAAGTTGCGATAGTTCGCAGCCCGATGATACATGCGGACACGCCGGGCATAGTCGTGATTGGTGAACAGAACGCGGCGGCGGAGCCAGCTCGAGATTCCAAAGGCGACCAAAAATCCGCAGCGCGAGTGGGCGTGCACGATGTCGAATGGCTCTCTGGCGAGGAGCCGCCTTACCTCCAATACCGCCAGCGCCGCTCTCCAAGCAATCTCATAGTGGTTTGTCAATTCGCTGCAGACAAAACGTGAAAAGCGATAGTCCAGCGCGGGCTGCCGCGTCTCGACGTATCGGCGATGAACCAACACGGAATGAGACCACCCTTGGGGACGAGTGGCTTCCTGCAAATGCCGGATAACCGAGAGAATTCCTCCCGCGTCTTCGTAATTGCCCGCCAGATGCAGAACTTTCATGCCCAGTTCCGGACCATGGTCTGTCCGATCATGTGACGGCGTGAGTTCTAAACCAAAGAGCGAGGAATACCCACGCAAAACTGCCAACTCCTGTTACGGTCTTCGCGCCACGATCCAGAGCGCCTGGATAACATCGGCCCCTTTCTGTGCGATCCGCGATCTCTCATCCTTTTTCGTGTGCGGTGACCCGCGCCAGCAAATCTTTGGCGCGACATTTCATTCTTGACCGCACCGCATTCCGTCCAAGACTGGCGGGAATGCCGGAAACGTCAAATTTCGCGTGGCGGTTTGTGTCCTTCGACGAAGCAGAGCGGGAGGAAGTGCCGGGAAGAATCCATCATTGGTACTGCAAGCCCGGAATGGTCAGGGAAACCAATCTGCTCTTCGTTCGCGCACATCTGGAGCCTGGCCAGGCGCACCGCTTCCATTTCCATCCCAGGATGGAGGAGATTCTCTATATTCTCTCCGGTTCCGCCGAACAATGGGTAGAGCGAGAACAACGCACCATGCGGCCGGGCGATTCCCTCTATTTGCCGGCGGGCGTCATCCATGGCACCTACAACACGAGCCATGACTTGCTCGAATTTCTGGCGATCCTCTCTCCGGCCAGCAGTGGCGAGCCTGTCACCATCGAAGTGATCGACCAGGAACCGTGGAAATCGCTGCGGACCTGATCGGCCGTGAAACGCTCATCCTCGAACATCCAACATTGAACGTTGAACATCGAACGGAACGGCGGGCAGTCCGCAGT
This sequence comes from Verrucomicrobiota bacterium, assembly GCA_016209525.1. Classification (GTDB taxonomy): domain Bacteria; phylum Verrucomicrobiota; class Verrucomicrobiia; order Limisphaerales; family SIBE01; genus VHCZ01. The sequence goes on along the minus strand of JACQWK010000516.1, from coordinate 2,132 downwards.
TCGAAGCTGGATCTTCGATGTTCGACGCTCAGCTTCGGTTTCGCATGGCCAGCTTGAAGACATTCTCGCGGGATTGAAAACGCTCCACCTTTACCTCACGCGGCAGATCATCTTGACCCTGTTGATGACGGTCACGGTGTTCACCTTCGTCCTACTGCTGGGTAGCGTGTTGAAGGAGGTTTTGACACTGCTGGTCAACCGCCAGGTGACACTGGCTGTCGTTTTGCAGGCCATCACGCTCCTAGTTCCTTACGTGCTGGTCTATGCCCTGCCAATGGGGATGCTGACGGCCGCACTGCTCGTTTTTGGCCGCTTCAGCGCCGACCAGGAACTGACCGCCGTGCGGGCCGGAGGAATCAGCTTGGTCTCCGTCGTCACGCCCATTCTCTTGTTCAGCGCCGCGCTCAGCCTGATTTGCGCGATGATTAACCTGTGGATCGCGCCGCAATGCCGGGCCGCTTACAAGGACCTCTTGCTGCGTGTCGGCCTTGAGAGTTCGACGAAGCTGTTGCCCGAAGACCGCTTTGTGGACACGATACCCGGCTGCATCATTTACGTCCGAAAAAGAGACGGGGATCAGTTGCGCGACATCCGATTCTACCAACTCGAGGCCGGTCAAATCGTCACGCGCGTGAACGCTCGGCGCGGGAAGATCGTCATCAATCAATCCGCCATGACCCTGAGCCTGAACCTCCAAGACGCCATCGTCGAATACCGCCGATCAAGAGAAAGGAGACCTCCCCAAAACGAGGCGCCCCCTTACTCCATTGTGGTTGTCGGCACGAACCAAGTGGCTGTCAGACCGTTGTTGACGGAGGTTTGGATTCCTTCCGGACAAACGAATCTGGCCTCCTATCCATCCGCTCACCTGACCGATCCGAAGGCCGTGGAAATTGAATGGGATGCCGTCCAGACCGAAGCGTTCGAGACCGACCCACCTCTGGACCTGAAACCCGCTTCCTCAGAACATCGGAAACCCAAACTGAGCGACCTCACATTCCGGCAACTGCGTTCTGAAATTCAGAAGCTGGAAGCACAAGGTGTGGACGCCGCTCCCGCCGTCGTTCAACTGCACCGACAAGCCGCCTTTTCCTTCGCCTGTTTTGGATTCACGCTGCTCGGCATCCCGCTGGGCATCCGCGCGCACCGTCGCGAAACCTCCGCCGGCGTTGCCATGGCGCTGCTCCTGGTGCTGACTTACTACGGCTTTTTTGTGATCGGACAGTCACTGCAGACCCGCTCGGAATTCGCGCCCCACCTGATCCTGTGGCTCCCAAATTTTCTCTTTCAAGCCGTCGGCGCCGTGCTGCTCTGGCGGGTGAATCGGTCGGCGTAAGCTCTTGGTCGTTGCGGTGAGAACGATTCCGGCTTTCAGATGAAACATTCGCGCAGAAACCTGTCTTGGAGCTCGGAGCAATCCGGCCAGGTTGATCAGAGGGCGCTGTCCTGTTGCTGAGTGAAAGGAGTACACGAAAAAGCGCCGGGGCTACCGGCTCCTCAGGATTTCTAACCTGGCGACAACCTACTCTCGCAGAAGCTATACAGCCACTACCATCGGCAATGCTGCGTTTGACGGCCGTGTTCGGAATGGGAACGGGTCGGGCCACAGCTTTATGGTCACCAGAAAAATTCTAGCGTGCGTGAATCGCTCTCCATTTCGCTGTCGTTTCACACTTGATCGGCAGCGGTGTTTCACTGCTTTTGCATCTCGACTCAAGGACTCCGCACTCAATCTCAAAGATCGCTTGTTCCTTGAAAACTACACACAGGGTTCTAGGGGTCTTGCATTCGCGAGTTAAAAATCGCTTCTTCCTGAGTCTTGCGACGGAGGAAGAAAGTGATCAAGCCTCACGACCGATTAGTACTGGTCGGCTAAAAGCCTCACGACTCGTACACGTCCAGCCTATCGACCCGGTAATCTTCCGGGGGTCTTTAGGAACCTTGCGGTTCGGGAAACAATATCTCGGGATGAGCTTAGCACTTAGATGCTTTCAGCGCTTATCTCTTCCGCACATGGCTACGCAGCGCTGACCTTGTCGGTACAACTGACACACAAGAAGTGCGTCATTCTCGGTCCTCTCGTACTTAAGAATGAACCCCTCTAGTTTCCTGCGCCCACAGTGGATATGGAC
>JACQWK010000575.1 GCA_016209525.1 Verrucomicrobiota bacterium | reverse complement strand
GGGGAAAGTGCGCCCGGGTCAATTTGCGCCACGGGGCGCAAATTAGGAAGGCTTCGCGAAGAGTAACCTATTGGGTTACTCGACCCAGGTGCTCCCGATGCAAAGGCTTTCGCTGCGCTGGCGACGGCCCTGCGTATGGCCGCGCAATCCCTGACGCGAGTGGAGTCGCCGCCGGGCGATTGGTTCCGCCGCATGCGCGCCGTCTCGCAAAACCGCGCCAACGGCCTAGATTCGTGCTAATTCGTGTTATTCGTGGGAGGAATCCGACGGCTTGCGCAGGAAGCCGACAAGGCAGTTGGCCCACGAATTACACGAATTCGCACGAATGCCGAAGTATTTGGAGGGACTCTCAGGTCGGTTTCTTCCTGCCCCCATCTTTCTGCCAAATGGCCGGATCGGGTCAGGTTTCGGAAAGTGATATTTCAAGCCTGACGTATACCCATTTTTGGGGTCACGGCGGTATCGCTTCGGCGGGTGGCCGAGATCGAAATTCCCGGCATGGCCCGCAAGCTGCGCCACGAATTCCCCGGGGCGATTTACCACGTCATCAACCGTGGCAACTATCGGTCCTGGATTTTCCAGCACGCCAGGACCCGCGCGGCGTTTCAGACGACGCTTTTCCAAGCGTGCGAACGCAGTGCGTGGCACCGGCACGCGTTTGTGATCATGAGCAATCATTTCCACCTCGCTCTGGAAACGCCGTTGGGAAATCTCGTCGCCGGCATGCAATGGCTCCAGGCCATCTTTGCCTGCCGCTTCAATCGGTGGCGTGGCGAGCACGGACACTTGTTCGCCGGCCGGTACAAGAGCCTGCTCGTCGAGCCGGGCCCGCCGCTCGGGCAACTGTGCCACTACATTCATCTCAACCCGGCGCGAGCGGACATCGTACCCGTTGGTCGACTCGATCACTACCGGGAGGGCAGCTACTGGTTTCTGCGCCACCCGGAGCGGAATCAGTGGTGGCGAAGGCTGAAATTACTTTCCGAAACCTGACCCTTTCAGACCCTGCTTTCTGACCCTGACCCTTTCAGACCCGCACAAACCGTGGGCCGGGTTGCCGCGTCCACGCGCTCACTTTACGGCTCACTTCAAATAGGCTGCCCAAGGTCGAGCGCATGGGGTCAGGCGTGACGCTCACACGCCTCTCCCAGAGTCGTCTCGAATGCGGTCGCCGCTCCGGCCGTCGCGAAGACATCGCGCCGGTAGTTTCCGCGATTAATGACGTGATACAACACAGCCGAACACCTCAGGCCTCACCCTTCACCTTTGAGAGGCGATCAAGCCATTCGGCGACTTCAGACGTAGGCTGTCGTTGGGCCAGACCGATGTGTTTGCTGACGTAGGCGGCGGAGCCCATGTTCAGTTGCTGCGCGAGCCACGGGTTGGAAGCGTCCGTTGTGCGCTGCAGGTGAGCGGCCAGGGCTACTTTCCATGGGGCGGACTTGTGCCCATGCGCAGGGTCGTTGAGCGAGAGGTGCGAAGTCGCAGCCGCCAGGGCGATCCGCCAGCGCATGGCACGCGCCTGCGCGGCTCCGCCTTCTGCCCACGCGCGCGCCTCGGTTGCCGCCTCCCGGTTTTGCAACAGGTCGCCCTTGAACTCATCGCAGCCGATCGCCCAGCCGCGGCTCATCGACACGTAGGCGGCGTTTTTTCCAGCGGGCCCCTCCGTCGCTTGCCAGCCCAAATAGTCAGCGTAACAGTCCCATCCCGCACGGGTGTCCGGCAAACTACCGGCGTTCTCCAGCGCGGTTTCCACCCGCAAGAAAGGCGGTCGCTTCGCCGGTCGCGTCAGATACCAATAACTCGACCAGCGATAATCCGAGAGTTTTGCCAACGGTACGATTCCGGCCCGGACTGGATTGAGATGCACGTAGTGGCAAACGTGGCCGAGTGCGTCGCCCAATTCCAGTGGCAGCGCCTTGTAGCGGCCTTGGAAGAGATGTCCGTGCTCGTCGCGCAACCGGTTGAATCGGTTGGCAAAGGTCGATTGCAGCCACTGCATCCCGGCGACGATGTTCCCCAGCGGAGTTTCGAGCGTAAGATGATAGTGATTGCTCATCACGACGAAGGCGTGGAGCAGCCATTGGCAGCGCGCGCAGGTTTCGAACAGACACGCTTGGAACGCGGTCTTCGTGCGCGAGTCGATGAATGCCCACCGCCGGTAATTCCCGCGGTTCAGGGCGTGGTAGATCGCTCCTGGAAATTCGAGCCTTAGCTTGAAAGCCATGTCCGTGGCCTGCATTGCAAGCCGGACCTGGCCGCCCCGCCAGCGTTCGATTTACCCCAATTAGGGGTGGTGGTGCGCCTCGTGGAATCGGGGTTGTCCTGCAAAGGTGAAGGGTGAAGCCTGAGGTGTTCGGCTCCTGAGGTGTTCGGCTCCCCTGACGGGAGCCGTGCGAAAACCAAATATCCAATGAATTTCGAAACATCCACCTGCACCGCCCCGATGGGTTCGCCTCAGGGCCGGGGAAACATCTCCGTCAGGAGGCGGCTCGCAGCGACTGCCAGCACCTCACCCCCACCGGGAGCAACGCGGGCGCTCACGACCTCGTAGCCACCCTCGGGAAATGCCTTCTCGTTCGGGACATAACTGATCGAACCGTTGGCGGACTGTTCGCTGACGAAGGTGAAAGTATATGGCGAATTCTGTTTAATAAAAAGGCCCATTTCCACGAAGGAGTCGCCGGGGTATCCCACCAGAGCCAAATCACCGCCGAAAACAATGGCCTGAACCTCACTGTTCCATCCGCCGTCTCGGCCGTATTCGGCCAGGTCGAGCGCGCGCCAGGCTTGAATCACCTCCGCAAACGGCGCGCCCTTGCCCCAGCGGCTCAAGACCGCCCGTGCGGATTCGAGCTGTTCCGGGGAAGGCACAGGGGGAACCGGCACGCGAACCGGGCGGGACGCCGCCCGCAAATGCGAGGGTTCCAAGGGTTGAAGCGTGCGATAGGTCTTCAACACCGCCGCAGCGAGGACGGTGCCAACACGGGCAGCTTCCGCCTCACCGCCCAGCCGCCGGCCGGAATAGAGCGCATCGACGTGGTTGATGTTACCGGACATCCCGTTCAGAAAAACCGTCAGCATCCCCTCTCCCTTTACCCGGCCGAGCGCCTCCGCGAGGGTGTGAGGATAATCCGCGGAGGTTTTCGTGCCGCCGACAATGGCGACGTGCAGGGCAAAATTGACGATGGTAACCAGCGGCGTGCCGTCGGGCGCCTCAAGGTAGACAACGCCCACCTCGGGATCGATCGGTCCCGCCCGTCGCACGACATCCGCTGCCCGGGCGCCCATCGTGACCCGGCCATCGCGCAGGAGGTAACGCCGGTTGAAGCTGATGGAGTCCTCGCGGCCCCGGCCGACGGAAATCTTTGCCGGCTGAAGATCGGCTTCCGCCAGCCTTACGCTCTCGGCGATGAGGCCCGGCAATTTTTCCACATACGCTTCACTGAGTTTGCGGGCGCTCTCGGGTCCGAGGTTGTAAAGTGGCGGATGCGTCTGCGGCCCGGCATGGCAATGGGTGGCGGCCAGGATAACGCGATCCGGGGAAACCCCGGAACGCTCCGCAATGAGGGCACGGGCTCTCGCCACGATCGGCCGGTGCAGGCTGATAAGGTCGCAGGCCACGATGGCTGCCTTGGCCCCATCGACCTCGAACACCACGGCTTTGGCGTGGATGTGGGACGTCACCCCGGTGGAAATCTGCACTCCATAGGAATTGCCCATCACACAGCCCACCGGGGGAGTGATGACAACCTTGGCCCGGCCCACGCGAAGCTCAGCCCCTGCGAGCGGTGCCAGTGCCAGCAATAAGACCGCCAGGGCACCGCGCCCAAATGTGGCGGGCAGTGACATTGTGGGGAGAAGCCCGGTGCGGCCAGCGAGAAGGATCATGGGGAGGAATTCAGGTGATTCTTGGAAGTTGGTGGAAAATTCTGCCGGAGCTGGTCCGTGAAGCAGCGATGGGCCCGCAACCGGGCGACGCGATAAAACTCGTCTCAGCAATGAGCCGGCAGCCATGGCGTGGCGAGCCCTGCAGTTCGCCACGTCTGGCACCGATTCCTCGCCGCGACATTCAAGCCGGTGCTGCCATGAACGGGACGGTGAATGCCCGCCGCTCAAAAACTGCCCTTGATGCCGACCGACATCAACGCGCCATATTGCCGGCGTGCCGATTGCCGGGCATAGGCAGGTGTTTGCGAACCATAACGCATCGCAAAACTGTCTTCATCCAGAAGGTTCTTGACGTTGCCGGCCAGGGACAGCCGCGGGGTGATTTCATATCCGATGGTAAAATCCATCTTTGTGATGGCCGCGCTATAATTGTAGGCATCGGGTCCAAACGCGGTTTGGAGGGTGCCCCGGACAGCGTCCCGATAGTTCCAACGCAGGGCCATCGACACCCTGTCCTTCCGGAAAATGACACCCCAATTCCCGGTCGTCGGAATAAAGGTCGAAAAATCAGCCGACTGGCTTCCCTCCAGCTTGAGCTTGGTGCCATTGACGAAAATCGAGAAATGGCGCCCCCATCCACCCAGCCGATCCAATGATTGCCTCGCACTGAACTCCATCCCGGTAACCCGGGCGGTGCCGGAATTGAATTTGGTGCGGATCTCAAACCCGAGAAAGCGGGGATCGAGGTCCATTTCTTTCAGGTCCTCCAGTGTGGCGATCTTGGCTCCACTGCCGAAGAAATTCTGAATATCCTTCCGAAAGGCGCCCACGCTGTACATTCCCCCCTTTGACGTGTAATATTCCAGCGACAAATCGTAGTTATCGGCCGTCCAGGGAACCAGGTTCGGATTCGTCACCGTAATCGTCCCGGGAACCTCATTCGGATCGTTGGCGCCACCTTCAAGGTCCGTGCGCTCCTGAATCAAGGTGTTCGCAATGATGTCACCAAAATTCGGACGGCCATAGGTGAAGGCATAGGC
>JACQWK010000501.1 GCA_016209525.1 Verrucomicrobiota bacterium | reverse complement strand
GGATTGACGGCTCCGAAGGGCTAAGTGCCCCTGCCTCATCGCGCTTTGGGCCGAGTGCAACTCGGCGATACAGCGCAGCGCGGCGCAACCCCAACCAAAACGGAGCGCGGCCTTCCAGGCCGCAGCGGCTCCGAAAGCCCGAGGTGCCAGAGAAGCTCCGAGCCTCGCCTTACGTGTGCGGCCGCTGCGGCCTGGAAGGCCGCGCGCCGGAAAATCGTCGCGGCTTGCGACGATTCCGGGCGATACTGATCGATTGAAATTCTGCGCCACGGCCGGCTGTTCGATGGCCTTCCATTGACCTCGGTCAATGCATCGATTGAGCGCCCGCCGCAAAAAACGGATAATGAAATGCCCCGATCCTTCTTCCTCGGGTCCATTGTTGCGAGGGCTCGCCTTGGGATTGGTTCTCAGCCTTCCGCTTTGGGCTCACACGCTGCCCATCAGCAATCTCACGGTGGTTCCGGGCGAGGACCACGTGCACCTAGAGTTAGTTTTCAACCCTTTTGAGTTGAATTTCGTCGCGGAACTGGATGCGAATCGGGATGGCCGCCTCGACGCCTCGGAATTCGCCGCGCAGGAGTCTTCCATCACCAAACTCTTGCTCAAACACCTCAAACTGTCCGTGGACGGCCAGGCGCTGTCGCCGGACATTTCAGGCCTGGCGCAGGATTCGGAGAGCCATCACTTCACGCTGCGGGCGCATTACCCTGCGGATGCTCGTCAACGACCGGTCACAATCGAGTCGGAGTTGCACGCGATCACGAGCGGTTCACACATCACTCAGGTGTCGTTTGGGTCCGGCGAGAACCGTTTGGCTGCGCGCCTGGACATGTCCGCGCCCAAGGTCACCTTCGGCACGGCCGTCGGGGCAGCAAAACAGCCCGGCGGCAGATACGATATCTCGACAGCCGCCGCCGTGGTCCTCTGGGTCATCGCGGTTTTGCCGGCGCTCGTTGTCGTCCTCGGCCTGATCTGGTGCCAGCACCGCGAATTCCATCCCAAGCGAACAACTTGACTGGAACTGAAACTGGAGCACAGATGCATTTCCCTGGCGTCTCCTCAGACCGCGCCCTCTCCCTTTGGCCTGACCGGCCGGGGGAGAGGGTGGCGTTCGTGTCCTTCAGGATGACGCCGGCCTGCCGACAAACTGAACCGAATAATGGGCTCACGTATGAGAAACACACCCTGTCTGCCCCACGTCCTTAGCCAAGCCTTGATCGGATGCTTCGTCTGGCTCCTCTGGCTGCCAGGTGTATTGGCGGCTCCAGAAGCGGACCCGTCCGCTCAAGTGATCTGGTCGATCGGCAAGCCGGATGGTTCTTCCATCGAGTTCGCGCCGGGCGCACGCGACAAACTGACCTTCACCATCGGCCAAAGCAATGTGAGCCGGGACTTCGCCGGACACCAGAACGGTTCGGCCGGATTCGACGGCGCTACAGTGGAAAAGCCTTACACCATCGTTTTTACGCTCAAGGAGCCGCTGGCCGAGCGTTATCACCTCGTCGTCGAACTGATCTATCGTTCCGGCGCCCCGAGACAGATCAAAGTCCACGTCAATGACCGGCAGGGGATTTTTCCGGTGCGCCCGGCTCCGAAAAAGGATGTTGATGGCGAAGAGGCCAACGCGATGTTGCTGGGGAAGCAACGGTTGGTCGTTCTCATGGAAAAAAACTGGCTGAAGTCCGGTGAAAATCGCATCACGCTGGCACCTCTGGGACTGGGTGGCGTTGATTACGACGCGCTGTCCTTCCAGGCAAATCCTGCCCCTGAGGCATCCCTTCGGGAATCCCGCTTGGAACCCACCATTTTCTTTCGGAAGCGCCAAGGCCAACTGATGGAACTGTGCCAGCTCGCGATCCCGTTCCAGCATCGAATCGCCAAGGGAACCGCCACTCTTCGGCTGGGCGACTCGAAGGCGCAGGATACGTTCACGACGGGCGATTACGATTTCGGAATGCTGATCCGTCCGATCGAAGTGGCGGCGCAGCTTGCCGTTACTCGCGCGACCTTGGAATTGGACCTCGATGGGCAAGTGCAGCGCGTGACTCATGAATTCAAGCCGGCCAAGCAGTGGAAAGTGTTCATCTGCCCCAAGGTTCACAACGACGTCGGCTACACGGATCTGCAGCCGCACGTCAACGAACTGGACAACCGGAATACCGATACGGCGCTAGAAATCATGGAGCGATTCCCGTTCTACAAATTCAACTTCGAGACCGCGTGGCTGGTGGACAACTACCTGAATTGCCGGCCCGCGGCGTACCGCGACCGATTCTTCGATTGGACGGCGAAAGGACGGGCCACTCTCAACGCCCTGTATCTGAATCTGATGACCGGTCTCTGCACCGGCGAGGAGCTCTATCGGGCCATGTATTTCACCCACCGCCTCCATCGCGAGCGGGGCGGCAATTTCGATTTCGCCTGTTTGACGGACGCGCCCTCGCACACTTGGTTCTTGCCGTCGCTGCTCGCCGACGTCGGAATTAAAGCGTTTTCGAACGGCAGCAATCAGACGAGGGCCCCGATCCTTCATTTCAGTGACTTGAACGAGAATTCTCCGTTCTACTGGGAAGGAATGAACGGCGAGCGGATTTTCATGTGGTACGCCCGGAGCTATACGCAGTGGAAGCGGCTGACCGGTCCTGATTTCGTCAGTGCGTCCGCCAATTACGAGTACCTCAAGACGAGCGTGCCTCAGTTCCTGACCCGCTTTCTGCGGGCCGACTATCTTCCCGATGCCGTGATGATTTACGGCGCCTATGTGGATAACGCCGCGATTCCCAAGACCGGCGAGGCAGAACTCATCGAACAATGGAATCGGGAATTTGAGTTCCCCAAATTGATCGTGGCCAGCGATGCGGAGTACTTCGGCTACATCGAAAAGAATTTTGCCAGCGGCCTGCCCACGTATCGCGGGGATGCCGGGGCCTACTGGGAAGACGGCGTGGCTTCATCCGCAGAAGCGACGCGGCTGAACCGCCACACGCAGCAGATTCTTCCGAACGCCGAGACGCTGGCCAGCCTGGCGGCGATTTTCAGTCCGCGCGAACGCTACCCGGCCGAGGAGTTTCGCGACGCGTGGAAGAACGTGATGTTTTACAACGAGCACACGTGGGGCGCGCACAACAGCGTCAGCCAGCCCGATCGTGAATTCGTGACGCGGCAATGGGAAATCAAAGAGAGCTACGCCAAACGAGCCAACCTGGATGCGCGTAACTTGCTGGCGCGCGGATTCAATCGGCTTTGCCAGCAAATCGCGGTCGAGGGCGACACGGTGTTTGCCTTCAACGGACAGAACTGGCCGCGCACACAAGCGCTGGAAGTGGAGATCGACCAAGGGCGGCACCTGATCGAATTGGCCACGGGAAAACCTGTGCCGCTGGATGTGATTTACGCCAAGGACGGATACCGGCGTGTGCGGTTTCTCGCCCAAGACGTGCCACCCACGGGCTACAAAGGCTACGCGATCCGAAGTCTGAACGCGGCGCCTGAAAAACCAAACGAGAAGCTCTCAGGCTGGACGATCGAGAGTCCATTCTACCGCCTGACCGTGGATGCCAAAACGGGAGGGATTACGAGTCTCTTCGACAAACAGGCGAAAAGGGAGTTGGCCGATTCGCAAGCCAAATACACCTTGAACGGCTACCTCTACGTGAGCGGCGGAGAGGGCTCCTTAATCCTCAACCACACCTTCGGCACGGCGCCGGCGGACCTGACAATCGAAACGCCGGTCGCGGCCGAGATCGTGGAGAATGTGCGGACGCCCTTGGGCCAGCGCATCGTCGTGGAAACCAAAGCGAAGAACAGTCCCAAGATTCGCAGTGAATACCGCGTCTATGACAAGATCAAGCGGGTCGATATCGCGAACCGCGTGGAGAAGCAGGAGACGCGGGCCAAAGAAGCGATTTACTTTGCGTTCCCGTTCGCCACCCAGCGGCCGGCGCTCGAATACCAAATCCAGAATGGATGGGTTCGGCCGAACGAGGACCAATTGCCCGGGGCCTGCCGCGAATGGTTCACGCCCCAGAATTTGGTTCATGTAAGAGATGGGACATTCTCCATCGCGTGGGCCGCTCCGGATGCCCCGCTGGTCACGCTGACGGATATCAACCGGGGCAAATGGTTGAGCCATCTCCCCATCGCCAATGGCCACGTGTTCTCCTACGTCATGCACAACTACTGGTTTACAAATTACCGTGCCACTCAGGGCGGGACTCTGATGTTCAACTACTCGATCACGAGCGGCGACGGGCTCACGCGCGAGCAATTGGCTCGCTTCGACAGCGACACTCGGACTCCGGTTCTTGCCTATCCGTTCGTCTCCAGTTTTTCGGCGCGAGTCACCGGAGAAAACCGGCCATTCTCTCCGAATTCCGGGTCATTCCTGAATCTCGAGACCCCAAATCTGCAACTGATCACGCTCAAGGCGGCGGAGGACGAGAATGGTTTTGTCCTCCGCTTCCGCGAAATCGCGGGCCAGAACGGCGAAGCAACGATTCGATTCCCCACGATTCGGGTCACAGAAGCGCATCTCTGCAACGGGATGGAGGTGAATCAGAGACGATTGGAGACGACCGCCGCTTCAGTCAACGTGCCGTTCAAAGCCAATCAGTTCGTCACGGTCCGCCTCAAGGTTGAAAGCGGCGTCCAGCGTTTGGCGCTGAAGTGAAGAGAAGTCCAGCCTCGAGACTCACGGAGAGGTGCAATCCGTTTCGGCGCGCAGTCGCTGATGAATCGCAGCCGCCGGTGTGAGGAGGCGGATATTGGTATAACCACGTTTTCCGCCTCGTTACCTCGGCGGGTGCGAAGCGACGGTTCATGGAGAGGCCTAAGGGCGGCATCGAAATCTCCTCGCCTTCAGCTAGTCCGGCGAAATCTCAATGTCTTTAAACCAGACATCGCAGTCCTGACCCCCGTGAACCTGGAGCGCAAACCTGCCTTCTTTGCGGCCGGGATCGTTCTTGAGTTCCGCGCTCTTCAGTCCATTGACCGTCACGACAATGTTGCCGCCATGCGCGCTCACGGTCATTTCGTTCCATTGCCCGGGCTTGAACCATTTCTTCACATCCTCAGGCTTTGGTTGGACGACCCAGGCCCGGCCGTTGGTCTCGTACAGTCCGCCCGCATCCTTCTCGGCGTCAATTTCCGCCTGAAACCCAGAGACGCCGCTGAATCCCTTTTCCTCCACTCGGAAATAGAGGCCGCTGTTGCCTTTGAGCGCTTTGTACTTCAGCCGCACTGTGAAGTCTCCGTAGATCTTGTCGGAGACGAGATGGCCGAACTCCTTTTCCGTTCGCACGTGACTGCCATGAATCGTGCCGTCTTCGATCTTCCATTCGCCTCGGCCAATGACGTGCCAGCCCTGGAATGTCTTGCCGTTCCACAATGGCTGCCAGGATTCGGCCGCAAATGAAGATTGGGTGGCGCAACCAAACGCCAACAATGCGCTCAGTGTGAGTGTCGTTTTCACTGCATGTTCCTTTCGTTTTTTCATGGAACTTTTGAATACAGCGCCAATTCTCCCAGAAATCCGCTTCCGCTGCATGATTTAGGTCAAGTTGTGCGGCTGATTGAAGTTGAGTTGAAATGGGGAACACACGCGTCCTCGCGTGCTGTGGTCGGCGCCCTCGCTGGCCACAGGTGCGTGTTGAAACAACTCACCGCTAATGGGTGGAACGGGCTACCAGCCCGTTTTCGGCGGCAACCTGCCGCCGAAAATTGCGGCAGGCCGGTGGGCTGTTCCACCCAAGACGCATTTTCAAAACACTCTCTTAGAACGTATAAGTCACTTTCGTGAAGATACTGTTCCCGGCTTTCGCTTCGTCATCGACACTGTTGAACACCAGATACCAGATCGGTCTCTTCAAACACTCCCCCAGCCCAGCCCAGCTCGACGGATTTCCAGTAGTCCGATGAGAACAATTCCAACTCCGCCCGGCTCCTGCGGTTGTCGAAGGGCGCGTGAAAGTCCAAATCCTGGCCGACTTGGAGGCCCAGATCATTGGGGAACACCACGGTAGCGCCCAACGAATGATCGCGCAGGATGGTCTGTCGCTGCTCATTTTCAGAGTAACGGCCATAATAGTGGAGGCGAAGGCGCTTGTACCAATCCTTGTCGGAGTCGCGTCCGTACTGGCCGAACAGCGAAGGGCCAAAAACGTCGCGCCGCGGGATGTACCCCAACGTGGGATTAAACACCTTTGTGATCGCCGCATACCCAAGGTTGATCGCATCGATGGTTGTGGGCGGGATCAAAATGGACTTCGACCCAGCCGTCACCTTGGAAGACCCGGTCTTCGCGGCGTTCGGAAGCGTGGATTTCGCTGATCTGATCGTCCAAGCATTCCACACCAACATAGATGTGGGTCTGGGTATAGGCGATGCGGATGGTCGTCTGCTGGTCGGCGGGCGCTTGTGTCCGTTGGTCGATCAAATTCGTAGCAGCCGACGTAAGGAGGCTCTGGCTTCAGTTGTCGGCGGTCTTGCCCGATGAAATTCGAGCTTCGCCGCCTCCGCGGCTTCCGAGTGCCTGTCCGCCCGCTTCCGACGCCCTTGGACAACGCTCATTCGCCGAAAGCGTAGAGATGCTTCTCTGTGCGCACGTAGAGTTTGTTCTCCACGATGGCGGGTGTGGCCATGAGGCGTTCGCCCAACGGATTCCTCGCCAGGACTTCGAAAGCCTCACCGGCGCGATAAACCACCAAGACGCCCGGTTGCGACGCCACATAAATTCTCCCATTGGCTGCCACCGGCGATGAATAGTAATCTCCGAGGGCGCCCAATCGCTCCTCTTGATAATAGACCGTCCCGGTGGCCGCCTCGAAACACGAGGCCAAGCCGCCATTCTTCACCAGGTAAACCCGGCCCTCGTAGTAAAGCGGCGACGGCACGTAGGGCAGACCTCGTTTTTGCCTCCACACCACATGCGTGTCGGTGACCTCTCCGCGTCCATCCGGACGGACGGCCAGCAAGTTGTTTTGCGAATGTTCGAAAACCCGGGCGATAGATTCCCACTCCTCGCGTGTGGCTTGCCCATCTTTATCCGCGTCGATATACAGAAAATGTTGTTTGGCGGGGCCGGCCGGCGCCTCTTCACGCGTCAGCTTTCCATCGCCATTCCGGTCGCCTTGCTCCAGCAGCGTGGCAAACAGCGGCAGCTTGCTCACCCCGGCGCCGTGCGACCATCCTGCGGCAAAAATCAGCCCGCCGCCCGTCACCGGCGTCGTCACCATTTCATTCGGCAGTCCACTGACACTCCATCGTTCCGAGCCATTCGCCAAGCTATAGGCTGTCAGGCGGAGCGTTCCGGGCACGATGACCAATTCAGGTTTCTCAGGCGGCCAGATCAACGGCGTGGAAAAGCCTCGGCGATACGCGGACCGATCTGCTTTCCAAACGGCCTCACCCGTGGATGTTTCCACGGCCAAGAGATAGCCGCCGATATCCTGGTCGAAGTTGAGCAGCAACCGGCCGTCCACCACGATCGGGGAAGTGCCCGCGCCGTGTTGCGTGACGGGCGTGGTCATGGGCTTCTTCCAGTTCTCATGCCCGTCGAAGTCGTAGCTGATCAAACCATAGGGACCGAAATAAACATAGGCGGCATGGCCGTCCGTCGCCGGAGTCGAGGCGGCCGGATGACCGAGCGAAGAACTTCGTTCGCGCAGTCCCGGTTCGACTTCCCTTCTCCAGAGAATGGCGCCATTGAGACGATCCAGGCATAACGTTGTGAGTCTGTTGTTCTCGAAGCCGGTCAAAAAAATTCGGTTGTCCCAAATGCAGGGAGATGAATGCCCGGCAGGCACGGGTGTGCGCCATAGAACATTCGAACTCGGACCAAAGACGACCGGAGGATCACTGGCGATGGCCACGCCGGAACCGCCAGGTCCGCGAAATTGCGGCCACTGACTGGTAGTCCCCGCCGCGCAGGGTTGGCCTTCCCCAGTTATCAACGGCATCGTGAAGGCGAGTGTGAGGAGGGAGCGCCCGATCGTTCGCATTCGTCTCGCAGGATGATCGAGCCTTGAGCCTAAGGCATTGATTTGAATCAATCCAGTTTTGGTAGTTTTCACCTTCCCTGGACGGTGGCCTCAACCTATCGTTCAGAAATGATGTCCCGCATCAGATCGGTTTGTCCCGGCCTTTTGTCCTTCTTCGCATTCTCCATCTGCGCGACACTGTCCGCCACCGGCCAATCGCGCTGGTGGATGGATGAACCGGTGCGGTTGATCCAAACCAACCTCCGCGAAACCGACTCTACCCTCGATCCTCGAAGGTTGGTCCAGCAAGTCGCTGCCTTTCCCGCGAATGCGCTGCTCTTCAATATGGGCGGGATCGTGGCTCAGTTTCCGACGCGGACGCCGTTTCACTTCGCCAGCCTGCACCTACCGCCCGGCCGAGATCTGTTCGGAGAAGTGCTGAACGAGGCCCACGCCCGCGGCATCCGGGTCATTGGCCGGTTCGATCTGAGCAAGACTCAGAAGCCGGTCTTCGACGCGCATCCAGAATGGTTTTTCAAGCGGGCGAACGGTGAGCCGGCCATCTACAACGGACTTTACTCCACCTGCATCAACGGGGGTTATTATCGCGATCACGCCCTCAAGATTCTGACCGAAGCGCTGGAACGCTACGAAGTGGACGGGCTGTTCTTCAACATGTTTGGCAATCCTTCGGCCGACTACAGTGGGAATCCGATGGGGCCATGCCACTGCGACAGTTGTCAGACACGTTTCCAGGCGCGCCACGGTGCGCCTCTGCCAACCGCTCCGAATGATGCGTATCGCGCGTTCATGGCGGTTTCGTCAAGAGAAGTCGCGGCGTCGCTGGCCGAACTGATCCACCGCAAACGACCGAACGCAGCCTTTCTCACCTACATCCAGGAACACACCGACGGTATCATGTCGGAATCCAACACCGCAGTCGGCCGTCCGCTCCCGCTCTGGCCGTATTCCGCAAGCGACAACGTCAACCGCGCCCGCAACTCGGAACCGGACAAGATGGCCTTCAACTTGTGCATGAGCTTCGTCGATTTTCCGTGGCGGTTCATCACCGTTCCCCAGGCGGAGATTCAACTTCGTCTTTTCCAAAATATGGCGCATGGTGGTCCGCCGGCGCTGGCCATGCTCGGCCCGATGGACCAGGAAGACCGGCACGCGCTCCAGGCAGCCAGGCCGATCTTCCAGTGGCACGCCCGGCACTCCGACCTGTACGTTCGCCAGCAAAGCGCCGCCCGAGTGTTGTTGCTCCGCGGCAATCAGAATTCATACCGTGGGTTCTTCCGGCTCTTGAGCGAACAGCACATTCCATTCGCCGTATCGGACAATCTAAAATGGCTGAACGAAACGCCGCAGGCTTTCGATCTGATCATTGCGCCGGCCGGAGCGCCGCCGGAATTGGAGCGCTATGTCCGCGAGGGTGGCCGCGTCCTGATCAGCGGCGCCAGCGCGCCGGGTCTGCCCGTCGGAAAATTGGTCGCCAAAAGGGAACACTTGCGCGGCTCATGGCGCGTTCATGACCATGCGCTGTTGCCTTCGCTCAAGAGCACCCAGTTGCTGTTCCTCGACGGTGAATACTTGGAGTTTGCGCCGCTGGAGACACCATTGCTCACGCTGATTCCGCCCGCCATGTTCGGTCCTCCGGAAAAAGTCTGGGTGGACAAAGTGGAGACGGATATACCCGGCCTTCTGTTCGCCGACTGCGGCCAAGGCCGGATCGCCTGCATTCCGTGGGACATTGGCGGCCTTTACTACCGGCACAGTTCGCAAGGGCATGGCGGCTTGATGGCGGATGTGATCGACTCCTTGCTCCCTCGGGGCCGGCAACTCAAATCCACGGCGCATCCGCTCGTCGAGATCACGCTCATGGCTCAGCCGGCCAAGAAGCGGACGCTGGTTCATTTCGTCAATCTCTCCGGCCACTCGGATACCGCCTATTTCCCGCCGATTCCGATGAACAACATCACTGTAGAACTCGCCCATGAATTCCGCCGAGCTCGGGCCGCCGGTTTGGGAAAGAACCTCAAGGTGGCGCGGACAGGGCGGTACGGAAAATTCGCGTTGCCCAAACTTGAGAGCTATGAAGTCGTCATTCTGGAGTAGCCAAACTCGCCCCGCCATGGCTGGGCGCGTGATCCGATTCGGCCAAATGCTTTGGGCTGGCTTCGGGATCTGTCTCTCTGCGCTGAACTCAGTGCCAGCGCCGTTCGAGTCGCTGGGCATTCCCGTCCGAAAGGGCGGTTTGATGGGATGCGTCGTCGGTCCGAACGGGCGCGGTGGCGAGGCGCTCTACTTCAACTTCAATCAAGCGAAAGCGCCGCTCTTTCTTGTGCAAGTGGATCCTGACACAGGCCAAGCTCGTCAGTATCAGGCGCCGCAAGGCCCGGGGGCCTGGGCGTTCATCGTCGGTCCGGATGAACGGATCTATCTGGGGACTTGGGAAAGCGGATGGCTGCTCCGGTTCGATCCGCGGCAGCCGGAACGAGGCATTGAGGTGCTGGGTAAACCTGCGGCGAGCGAGACTTATCTCTGGCAATTCGATATCGACAAGGACGGCAAGCTCTACGCCTGCACGTATCCAAACGCCAAGCTGGTCCGCTTCGATCCCACCACCGGCCAGATGGAAGACTTGGGGCGAATGCATCCGACCGAGATGTACGCCCGGAGTCTTGTCGTCGGACCGAATGGAAAGGTTTATGTGGGCATCGGCACGACGAAAGGCGATCTGGTGGCATACGATCCCGCGACTCAACAACACCGCAGCATCTTGCCGGACGGACTCAAAGGCGCCAAAGGCTGGAGCACCGTCGGCGTTTCGCGGAGATCGGACGGGAATGTCTATGCCGAATTTGGACCGAACTTGATGCGCGTTGACGACGAAGCCGTCACCGCGGTCCGGAGCGCGCCTGAACGGCCGCCGTTAAAACTCCGGGATGGACGCGAAGTCGTCGCCCACGGGCGCGGGACCTTTGCCTTGAAAGATCGCCAAAGCGGCCGGGTCATGGAACGAAAATTCGAATATGCCGGAGCCGGAGACATGATCTTCGTGCTCGGCGAGGGCCCGCGGGGATGCGTGTACGGCAGCACGGCGATGCCGCTTGAGGTGTTCCGTTTTGATCCTCGCCCCGGCCGCAGCGAGCACTTGGGCGGCATGCCGGGAGGAGAGGTCTATTCGATGCTCGAGCACGACCAGAAGCTCTATCTCTGCTATTACGGCGGCGCGGTCATGAACCTGTATGATCCGGAAAAGAATTTCTGGAAATTTGGCTCTGTGGCTGACTGCAACCCAATCTCGTTCGGCGGCGTCGGTGATGGACACCTTCGCCCCCGAGCCATGATCCGAGGGCCGGGCGGCTCGATCTACATTGGCAGCGAGCCACCGTATGGCGAGCTGGGCGGGGCGATGGCCGTGTGGGATCCAAAGCTTAACAAGACCGTGGAAAACTATCGGCATCTCGTGACCAACCAAAGTATCGTGTCACTCGCCTACGAACCAAAGACGGGGTTGATTTTCGGTGGAAGCAGCATCTCCGGCGGTGGAGGCACGCGGCCGGCGGAAAAGGAGGCGAAGCTTTTCGCGTTCGATCCCGAAAAGAAGAAAAAGGTGTTTGAAGCGGCGCTTGCGCCGGGCGCCGCGCGATATCCGGCAACGCTTGCGGCGGATGGAAGAGTGTTCACGACGGCCGGCGACAAACTTTTCGTCGTGGATCCGCTTGCGATGAAGCTGGTCCAGACCGTCAGTCTGCCGGGCGGCCAGGTTGATATTTCGCTCGGCCTGCATCCCAGCGGCCGCCTCGTCGGTTTGACCTCCAAAGGAGTTTACACGGTGAATCCAAGCACCGCGAAAATCACTGGCTTCGCAGCGTCGCCGGTGCGGGTGAGCTGCGGTTTCGCGCTCGTCGATGACGCGGTGTATTTTGCTTCCGGCGCTGAGCTTTGGCGTTGCCGGCTGGCAACGACGAATGACGCCACGCCGTAGGAATGCAGTCGGAATTAGTTCTTGAACTCGACGACTACCAACTCCAGCGGCTTGTCGCTCAAATTCTCCTCCACGTGTTTTGAAGGGCCTCCGGCGCTCACTTCGCCGGCGGCTTTGATCGCTGTGGCGGATTCGCCTTCGGGTCTGGTGACCTTCAGGTTGCAGTCGGTCAGGAAGACCACGATGTAACTCCAGGCGTGCTCGTGCATCACGCCCGTCTCATGCGGTCCATACCGGGCGCGGATGACGCGCACCTGATCGTTTTCTATTTCGACTTTGCAGTGTCTCGGGTCCATCTTCACCCAATCGAGGGACGAAGGTTGTGTGGTGCCGAGCCGACCGCGGTTGGATTTGATCTCCACTTCTACGATGCGCACCGGATGATCACTCACGTTCAGACTGACGTGTGGCTGCGTAGTCGCCGGGCTCCACAAAACCTGGCCGGCTTTGAAATTCAATGTTTCGACTTTGCCCGTGGCATCCGTGAGCGTCATTTGGCCCGCGTCCAGATAAATCATCACGCGGTTCATCTTGTGCTCGTGCAACTCGCTCTTCGCGCCTGGGGTTGAGGCGACAACCAGAACGCGCGCGTGATCATTATCAATTTTCACGCGGTCGTCCGCGGCCCTGGCGATGAAAGCAAAGACGAAGGCCGTGGCGGCCAATGCGAGGAGTGGAGCGGAGCTGCGGACGAGAGCGGAAGGAAGTTTGGTTTTCATCATCGATTGGTGATCGGAGAGTGTCGCTCGACTTTGGTGATGTCAACCTCGCGTCAGGAGCCCGGCGTTGTTGGGGCGCATCTTGACACTGCCATCGAATCTCCAACGGCGTAACTCCCTCTCCTCCACAGAGTGAAGGAGAGGGCCGGGGAGAGGAGGAGCGTTTCATCCAAGCACGTCTGGCGACGGTCACCACACGAGGTTGCCCTCTCCCCGGCCCTCTCCCACTCCTACGTCGTGGGAGAGGGAGAAAACAACGGTGGTAGGGTGAAGATGCGCCTCGTTGTTGCCGCGCAGCCACGAGTCGTCGGTGCGACTCGCAGCGCGGCATATTCCGTAGCGCAGTCTGGAAAAATCTGTGTTGCGCCTGGCGAGACTGAGCCCTTGCGCGCGCCTGAACCTGAAGTCCGAATTCGCCCGCGCGACACGCGAAACTAAGCGGCAGGGCTGCGGGCGTTTCATTATGCCGGGATTCGTCAACACACAAGTCTGCGGCGGACCGAATCGGTCAATGCAGCCCAGTTTCTTTGACCCACCGTGACCGAGGCAAGCGACGGAATCCAAAACGCACGTAGAGCGACTCTGCTCGCCGATGTTCGATGTCCACCTCGAGGTCCAGAGCAGCCAATTGGAATTCACGTGCTCGCTGCCAGACCGCGCCAAGAAGCGCGCTCCCGATGCCCTGAGCGCGCTGCTCTGGCGCGACATAAAGTTCTTCCAGCCAGCCGACCCGCGCCCCGTGCTCCACGCTGAGGATCATCGCCACATAAGCGACTCCCACGATGCGTTCCTCCATTCGTGCCTGGAGGAAGAAGCCGTACTGCTCATCAGCCAAGACCTGCGCAACGATCCTTGACAATTCGTCGGTCGTTCGTCGCACGCCATGTTCCCGCATCTGCGCCACGAGCAACTCGACGACGGCGGCTTGATCCGCCGGCTGCACAGCCGAGATGGAAACGCGCTTCATGAGGAAGGAGTGTGCCGGCATCGTCGAACGTCAAGAAAGCACTTTTTCTTCGTTAAAATGGCTTGGGTCTGCATTCCTCGCCATGGGAAACGGCCATCCTCATTGCCGAGACATTGGCCCCAAGATCAACCACTACCTGGAGCGGTCAACGCCGCATTCTACGACGGCCACATCGAACAAGTGCGTTTGGAGAGGCTATGGCAGCTCTCCTGGCACCGGGACGATCAGCCTCCCGCCAAGCGGCCTGGCTGGCCATGAGAATGGCACAACGGTAGCCATAGACACTCCAACCGCATTTTGAAGGTAGGGAAGGCGCGCCCGCGCCGTCACCGCCGCGTGCAGCGGCGGAACAGCGCAAGCAAGGGAAAACCAGAGGAATCACGCCTGGCCTTCAGAAGGGTTCCGCGCCTGCACGGCGCGGGGACGCTGCAGCGCCGCGTCCCTACGTCTTTCTGTGTGTGAGTTTTGCGGCCTAGCGACACGCCGAAAGGCGTGCCGGCAGCTTCGCGCGTTCACTGACCCGTTCGGACGCGCTTTCCCACAACTGACCGAAGTCAAAGCGGGATCGTTTCGAGTTGGTGCAGATTCAAAACCAGGCGCTCGGCAGTGCAGTCTTTCGAAAAGGAGCGCCGACGGATTCAATCCATGAAAATCAGCCTCACCAGGAAACTCAGGAACCTGAGTCTTCAAACAAGATCGATGATCACGCTGGGATTCCTCGTCGGGCTTCTGGTTTTGACGGGAGGAATCGCCACGTGGGGTATCCTCAGGCTCAACAGCTCAGCCCAGCGCGCTTTTCATCGCGCGGATCATTGCATCCGGGCGCACGCGGTCCTGGTCGAGTTTCTTGACACATACCGCCATCAGATGCGCGTCCTCACCGAACCAAAAGCGGAGACAAATGATCTCGGCGTGTGCAGCCGAAGACTGGAGAAAGCGATCCGAGAATTCGGGAGTGCGGCTGCAAGCGTCGAGGAAAAAGTATGGGCTGTGGAGATGGAAAAGGGACGCGACCGTTTGGTGGAGGTCTATCAAGGCGCGGTGCTGCCGGCAGTGAACGCGATGCTGGAGGCGCGAAATGCGGCGGAGAAAGGGCAATTCGAGCTCGAGGCGAAAGCCGCAGGCCGCGAGGGGGACGAGGTCTTGAAAAGGTTGATCGGCCCTTCGCGCAAACGGCTCCAGTCCGCGCTCCTGGAAACCGAAAAGGCGACTGCGGAATTTATTAGCCGATCTGCCACGTTGAGTTCTGCCATCGCCGGAATCAGCCTGAGCGCCGCTTTGATCGGTGCGTTGTTCGCCTTCAAAATCACTCAACATACCACTCGGTTGGTCCGGCATCTGACCGGCCAGCTTTGGATGAGTGCCGAGGAGACTGGCTCCGCCGCGGCTGAAGTTTCCTCCTCGAATCAGTCGTTGGCCAACGGCATTGGCGAACAAGCCGCTTCATTGGAAGAAACAAGTTCTGCGCTGGAAGAAATGTCCAGTCTGACCAAGAGCAACGCAGACTGCGCGCAAAGCGCCAACGCGCTGGCCAAACAGGCGCGTGCCGCTGCCGACCGGGGGGCGATGGACCTGCAAGCCATGGCCGCGGCGATGCAAGCGATCAAGACTTCATCAAACGACATCGCCAAAATCATCAAGACCATCGACGAAATCGCGTTCCAAACGAACATTCTGGCTTTGAACGCGGCCGTCGAGGCCGCGCGCGCGGGGGATGCTGGACTGGGGTTTGCGGTCGTGGCGGATGAGGTGCGCAGTTTGGCCCAGCAGAGTGCGCAAGCCGCTCGAGAAACTGCGGCGAAAATCGAAGGAGCCATCGCGAGGACCGAACAAGGCGTGGAGGTGAGCACCACGGTCGCGCAGGGGTTGCAGGAAATTGTCACCAAAATTCGCCGCGTGGACGAATTGGTGGAGCAAGTGGCTGTGGCCTCCAAACAGCAAAGTCAGGGCATCGAACAGATCAACGCCACCGTGAGTCAGATGGACAAGGTGACGCAGGGCAACGCGGCGAATGCGGAGGAGAGCGCCAGCGCCGCTGCGGAACTGGATGCGAAGACCGAGTCGCTCGAGCAGTCAGTGACCGAGCTCGTGGCCCTGGTGCATGGGAACAGTTTTCAGGAGCCAAAGGAAGATTGGCGGAAGGCGCCAGCGAACGCCTCCTCGCGAAGCTTGGAGTCCGGAGAGGTCGCCGGCGCGCACAACGACCAATCTAACGCGGTTCGGACAAGCACGCCCAGCCCGCAGCCTAGACCGACGCCCCAGCAACAGGCGATCCCCATGGATGATGATTTCAAAGACTTCTAACCAGGAAATTCCACAAACTCGTAGCGCAGATTTGTAATCTGCCGTATCGCCGAGTTGCACTCGGCAGGACATTCGAGACTGAGGGAGTGCTCGGCCATTCGCGGCGTCCGCAGGATGCAATTCTGCGATATAGCAGATTACAAATCTGCGCTAATAGATTGGCGTTGCGCCCGACTGCGAAACTAACTCTGTGCCGCACGCCCAGTGCCTGCCAACGAAGCTTGCTTGCGCGCCTTTCCGTTGTGCGTCGGTGCCACTGGGATTGACGCTTTGCTCTGAGTGGTCGCGCTGCCGACGAGTATGGAGCGTCCCGGCTGCTTGCTCACAGCTGCGGCGTGCTCTTTGTCCTCTGGAGGATTTCCAGCGGACCCGCCCATCAGCCGAAGCAGGTCGGCCATCGCATTGCGCAAGGTATCGGCTTGGGCGTTGAGTTCCTGGGCGGCACTGGCGGTTTCTTCGGCCCGCGCCGCGCTGGCTTGGGTAATCGTGTCCACTTCTCGGACCGCGCTGTTGATTTGGCTGACTGCCTGGCTTTGTTCCTTCGAGGCCGAGGCGATTTGTTCCACTAGTTCGTCCACTTTGCGGATCTTTTCCGTAATCTCTTGGAAGCCCTGGACGACCTTGGCGCTGATCTGCACGCCGCGTCCGCTTTTTTCGATGGAATCTTCGATCTTGTTCGCCGTCTCCTTCGCGGCTTGGGCGCTGCGACGTGCCAGATTCCTAACTTCATCCGCCACCACGGCAAAACCCAAACCTGCCTCGCCGGCGCGCGCGGCCTCGACGGCTGCATTCAAAGCCAGAATGTTCGTTTGGAAGGCAATTTCGTCGATGATTTTGAGAATCTTGGCGATGTTGTCGCTGGATTTCTTGATGTCGCCCATGGCCTCGCTCATCTGATGCATTTCGGTGGCGCCGGATTCCGCGGAGGCGCGTGCTTGCCGAGCCAAGTCCGTGGCGCTTTGGGCGCTATCGGCATTGTGCTTGGTGGTGGCGGAGATTTCCTCCAGCGAAGCGCTGGTCTGCTCCAGCGCGGCGGCTTGGCGGCTGGCGCCGTCGGCGAGGGATTGGCTGGCCGCAGTCAATTGCAGAGAGGTGGAACCCACCAAGGCCGACGCGCCGTTCAAGCGCCCGGTCACTCGGGTCAGTGGCAGTGCGAGCTGAGATCGGACGACCAACGTCACAGCCGTGGCGACCAAAGCGATCATGACCAGGCCGGTCAAAATGCCGTCCAAAGTATGGCCGGCTCGCATGCGCGCAATGGATTGCGCCCATTGGTTCTTGGCTTGGTTGAGCGCCTCGGTCGAAAACCGGAAGAACATGACGTCGGCAATCCCGGTGGCCGGCCAGGCCGTGTGACAACGCACGCAATCGGGCTGGATGGCGTGCGGTTGATAAATCTCGAAAGCGTCAGCCGTCAGACGTTTGACTTGCTGTGTCGCAGACAGCAAACCCGACCGCAACTCGGCGGGCAGTGGTTTGTTGAGGGCCGCCGGGTAGGACGAATACGTCACCAGGCCTTCCCGGTTGAAAAGGGAAAATTCCAGCAAGCCTTTGATGTTGCGCTGGGATTCAAGAAGCTTCATGAACTTTTCCATTTCGCCTCGTTCCAGCGAACCGCTCACGGAATGCTGCACCGAGAGATAAACATTCTGCGCGTTCTTCCACTCCCGTTCCTCCAGCGCGGAGAGGTTTTGGGTGGAAAGAGTTTTGAGCCAGGCGCCGGTGCGAAGTTGCTGATAAATGATGGCGACCGGGAACACGATCGCGAATCCCCCCAGCAGCCAAAGGATCAATCGGCGGTCCAGTTTCATAGACATCGTCAGAAAGCAATTCGGCCCATGACCCTTGGATCGCCGGTCTCCGACCCGGCGCAAATCAGTGCCGGCTGAGAATCGGGCCGGGTCGGAGACCGGCGCTCCGGTTCGGCGGTTCTGAATGTGTCCGGGCCGTATCGACAAGAGTGGGCTTTGTTCTCCCTCACCCTTGCCCTCTCCCGCTGGGAGAGGGCGGCGCAGCAGCCAACTCTGGGATCATGCCAAGCGGCCGGAATTGCTCCAGCGCAGGAAACGCTCCCCCCTCTCCCAGCGGGAGAGGGCCGGGGTGAGGGAGAACGCGACAAACACCAACCCCGCGCTTGGAACTCCTCCCACCCGCTCATCAAACCAACTTGCTTTGACTTATTCATGATCTCGAGCCGCGACTTTCAGATCCTTCGGCAGCAGCGGGAAGTTCGTCCTCGCGACGAATTGTTCTCCGGCGCAGCCGATGCAGGGCGCACCGGCGTTGATGCACGTATTCACTCCGCCGTTCCAATGCCGGACCGTGCAATCGGCGTGCGTAATTGGCCCCAGACAGCCGAGCTTAAACAAGCAACCTTCCTCGCCGAAGGTGCGGGCGAACTTCTCCCGTTCGTAATCCGCGAACCTCGGACACTGATCGTGAATCAGTTTCGAGTAAAACGCCTTTGGCCGGCCCGCGGCATCGAGCGGCGGCAGGCCGAATTTCAACACATGAACCACCGTGCCCAACAGCCAATCCGGATGCGCCGGGCAGCCGGGAATCAAAATCTTGGGGGTCTGAATACCGGCGCTCGCCAGGAATTTAGGGACGCTGATCGCACCGGTAGGATTATGTTCGGCGGCGGGAACTCCGCCGAACGCCGCGCAACTGCCCACGGCGAGCACGGCTTTGGCGTTTCGGGCGGCGCGCATCAGTTGATCCGGAAAGGTCTCTTCGCCATTCAGGCAGGCTCGAGGCATCCCAGCCGGCACGGCGCCTTCGACAGCCAGAATGTATCCGCCTTGGGCGATGGACTTGTTCAGGGTCTCGACAGCCACATGGCCCGTCGCGGTTGAAAGGGTCTGATGGAACGCCAAACTGATGTATTGGGTAATCAACTTAACGGGCGTCGGGGTTTCTCCACTCAGGAGTGAAATTGAGCAACCTGAACAACTCTGGCCCTGGAGCCACAAGACGGTAGCGTTGCCTTGCGTCATTTCCGCGAGCGCTTCTGCGACTCGAGGAATGGAGCAAGTGCTCAGGCCCATCAGCGCGCTCAGCCGGACGCTGATCTTGAGGAAAGCGCGACGATCGACACTCCCAGTCAGTTCGTTTCGTTTCATGCAAAATCCTTCCTCGTCAGTGCACCGCACAAGCCAGACAAGGGTCAAACGAGCGCACAATGCGCGCCACCTCAATCGGATTTTCCGCATCGGTGATCGGGAGACCGACGAGAGCCTGTTCCACGGCCCCGGGGATGCCGCGGTCGTCGCGCGGCGAGCAATTCCATGTGGTCGGCACGACGCACTGGTAGTTCCTGATCTTGCGGCCGCGAATTTCAATCCAATGTCCCAGTGCGCCTCGGGCCGCCTCGGTCAGCCCAAAGCCTCTGGCGGATTCCGGCACGGTGCATTCGCGGCAGGTTGGAGAATCAGGCGCCAACTGGTTCAGCCACTCACCGCATCGCTCGGCGATCAGCTTGCATTCCAAGGCGCGCGCCGCATGGCGGCCCATGGCCGAGACCAAGTCTTTGAATGGTTTGTCCAGAGCCTTGAGCAAGCCATCGACCGCCGTCTTGAGCGCCGGATTTCGACCATCGTGGTAGGAAACGAGCATCCGGGCGAGCGGTCCGACCTCCATGACTTGGCCATTGTAACGAGGCGCCTTGAGCCACGAGTATGCGCCACCTTTGGTGGGCGCGGGCGTGGTTTCGCCATCCATTGGCCTTAGGCCGGTAGCGGATGAAAACCAGGATTGAGCGACGTCCTCGGTGACGGCATCCGGAGCGAGTTGGCCGAGTTTTTCGCCAATCAAGACGCCCGCAGGAAATACTTTGGCTTGGTTGTCCCCTGATTCCGGGAAAACACCGTAGCACAAGAAATTGCCGCAACCCTGGCCGACCGAAAAATATTCCGGAAATGAACGGGCAACGGCAACAACATCGGGAAGGTAGGCCTGTTCGATGAAGCTTTGCAGTTGGGCGAGGAAGGATTTGTACTGCGTGATTTTTAACGCGGTCACGCGTTCCGTGACTCCGCCGGCGACCAATGTGGCCGCGTGAGGCAGCTTGCCGGCAAACACCGCGCCCATTTTCGTGGCCAAGCTGCGAAATTCGAAGGCATCCAGGTAATGCCGCAGGGCGGTGAAATTGGCGTCGGGATCCTGCAAATACTTTGCGGCATATCTCGGCAGGAGCGGCGCGATGGGAGAGACCAGCTTCGAAGCCAATTGCGATTTGACCCAGGCCTGCAGTTCACGCAGACCTTGATCCTTGCCTTGGTAGCCGCTCACCGCCTCGACGTCCACAAAATCCACGGCAGACAACAGGTAAAAGTGGGCGATGTGCGACATGATGAAATTCGCGGCTTGAATCAGGTTGCGAACCAGACGCCCATTCGCGGGCGGTTCCGCGCCGAACGCCATTTCTTGGGCCAGGACCGAGGCCACGCCGTGCTCCACGGAACACACGCCGCAGATGCGCTGAGTAATGTGCTGCGCGTCCTGAGGGTCGCGCCCTCGCAAGATTTGCTCGAAGCCGCGGAACATTTCGCCCGAAACAAACGCGCGCGCGACCCGGTTGTCTTCGACTTCCACTTTGACGGCCAGATGCCCCTCGATCCGGGTGATCGGACTCAACGTGAGAGTTTTGTTCATGACGACACTTCGCGATGTGTTCCTAAGCACTCCCTGTCTCCGCCGTCTCCAAAGCACGCGGCGGCGGAGTGGGCTATGCCCACAATTAGGATTGTAACAGCCGCCGCCTCTGCGCGACTTGATTCGCGTCAAGTCGAGGGGAAGGCCCAAATCGCAAGGTGGCGGCGAGGATCGGGGAGCGCACAAACCTGTGCCTGTTTAGCGTAGCGCAGATTTTCAATCTGCTGTATCGCGGAATTGCATTCCGCATCCCTCGGACAAGCCCCAACGTCCAGGAACTTGCGGAACCGCCGCCGATTGCAAATCGGCGATACGGCAGAGTGCAACTCTGCGCTACGCCAGAAACGCTATACAGATACGGCGCCCTGGCGCGTGCGCTCCCCCCAATTACGCTTCGCGGCGCGCCAGGAGAAATTGGCACCAGGTTTCCATGCCTTCTCCGGTCCGTGACGATACTTCGAAGACTGTCGCGTGATGACTGATGCGTCGAAGATTGGCCAGAGCCGCATCACGGTCGAAACCGGCGGCTGCCGCCAAGTCGATTTTGGTCACGATTGCGACCTGCGCCGAATGAAACATGGGCGGGTATTTAAGCGGCTTGTCTTCTCCCTCAGTCGTCGAGAGCAACACCACGCGCAACTCCTCGCCCAGGTCATACATGGCGGGGCAGACCAGATTGCCTACGTTCTCGATGATGAGCAGATCGAGCTTGTCGAGCTCGATCCGGTTTGCGGCTCGCGCGACCATATCCGCCTCCAGGTGGCAAGCCGTGCCGGTGTTGATTTGCACGGTTGGCACACCGGCGGCGCGCAACCGGGAAGCGTCGTTGTCGGTCGCCAGATCGCCCACGATGGCGCCGATGCGCAGCCGTTCGCCGAGCGTACGGGCGGTTTTCTCGATAAAGGTGGTCTTGCCCGATCCCGGCGCCGACACCACGTTCAAAACGAGCAGCTTCTTGGCTTGGAAAAAGCCCCGATTCCGCTCCGCGAGCCGGTCGTTCTTTGTCAGAATCGCCTGATGCACTTCCACGGTGTGCGGAGTGTGCGGGTGCCCTTGGACAACGCCGTGTTCATGCTCATGATTTTGGGAGTGTGGATGTTCGTGGTCATGAGGGCTCGACGAGGCGTGGGCATCATGAGCCTCAGCAAAGGAACTGGGCAGGGCAGTCGAGCCTGCCGGCGGGGCAGGGGACTCACCGTCGGTACTTCCGTTGATCTGCACTTCGCGGACGATGCCGCAGCCGCATTCTTGGCACATAACTACGAAATCTCCATCGAAACCAAATCCAGCTCGAGTCCATGCCTCAATTCGGAACTCATGGCCCCACATCGGGGGCATTCATAGAGGGAATCCTCCGAGTGAAATTCAGACTGGCAGATGGCGCACCAACAAGCTGCCGGCACGTTCTCCACCTCCAATCGCGCGTCCGAGGCAATGGTGCCTGCACGCACGACATCGAAAGCGAACAGCAGCGCTTCCGGCACCACGCCGGTCATGGCTCCCACCCGGAGGCGGAGTTGGTGAATCTGCCGCGCTCCGGACGATCTCGCGGTTTCCAGCGCAAGGTCCAGAGTGTTTTGAATGATGCCGACTTCGTGCATCGGGCTTTGTTCGCGCGGTCCGCAAACTTCGATTGCGACCCGGTTGAGCTTAACGTTGCACCGAGTTTCAATCCATCCGTATCTTTCCCCACCCGCACGAATCAGGAGCTGACCGAAGTCAAGTTACGTCACAATTTTCCAGCAATTCTCATTTTGGCCGTAAGGCGGACACTCCTGTCCG
>JACQWK010000511.1 GCA_016209525.1 Verrucomicrobiota bacterium | reverse complement strand
GGAGAGGGGAAAGCTTGTGGAGCTAGGGAGCTGGAACTCGATCTGTCTCTCCATATTCCCGTCGTGGCGTTTTCACCCTCTCCCAGCGGGAGAGGGCCGGGGTGAGGGAGAGCGCGACTCGCCACCGAACGGCCCGATTTCTTCTCCGATTTCTCAGGTTCCTCCCCTTGCAGCTCATCTTTTGGCGCGAAGGGCGAGCGCAGTCCTTTGGTCAGAGCGACTTGATAAATTTTCGTCGTGTCGGCGAAGAAAGGATCGGGTTGACGCGGCCCCCAAGGGCTGGGCGCCAGCGAGCGGATTTCCCGGTTGCTCAGAAAGTAGAGCCACTTGCCGTCAGGAGACCATGTCGGGTTGAAGCTCTCGACGCGATCCGAGGTCACCGTAGCGCGCGTGCCATCGCCAACGCGGTAGAGTTTGATCTGGCGGTAAGTGTTGGTGGCCGATTCGACGTAAGCGAGCCATTGGCTGTCCGGCGACCAGGCGAAGTCCCCAAAATTATCGTCTTGGACTTCAGCGATCAGTTTGATTTCGCGCCGCTGCAAATGGTACACCCAAAACTTGAGATCCTTGTCGCCCCACGCGATCCATTGGCCGTCGGGGGCCGGCGCGCCCTCGAAACGAAACACCTTCCCATCCGTCGTGAGCGCCTCCGGCTGGCCTAGGCCGTTTGCCGCCAGTTTCCAAAATTCGATCTCGCCGGATTCGTCCGACTGCACGAGGAGGGACTTGCTGTCGGCCAGGAAGCGCGCGTTCCGGTAGCGCACACCGGGCTTGCGAGGCGCTTCGACGAACCGGCCCTGCTCGACCGGCGCCACGAAGACCTGCCCCCGCGCCGTCAGCGCCAGGCGGTCGCCGTTCGGCGAAACGTGAGCGGCGGTGAGATAATCGATCGGCTTCTTCACCCATTTCTCGCGTTTCTGATCAAAGTCCGAGGCGAGCGTGATATCGAGCGGCGCATCGGTCCCGAGCCTGATGTCGTAAAGCCGCAAATCCGCGCCGTGCTGATAGACGATGCGCCCGGCGTCAAGGGCTGCGGATTTGACATCGTAGCCCGTGTGCTTTGTGAGTTGCTGCAAATCCGAACCATCCGCCTTCATCGACCAAAGGTTCATGATTCCATCACGGTCACTGACAAAGTAGAGGCGGCCGTTCCACCACAGGGGATTCCTGCTGGTGCCTTTGAAGTCCGGAGTGAGAAGGACGGCCTCGTCGTCCCCGTTGCGGAAACGCCACAGATTTTCGATCCATCCGCCTTGGTAGCGTTTGGTGCTGCTGCCTTGTTTGGGCAGGCGCGTGAAGAAAAGCGTTTGGGTCTCAGGATCGAAAGCCCCGTCGCTCGCCTGAGCGAGAGGCAGTGGCTCGCGCCCGCCGGTCTTCGGATTCAGACTGACGAGTTGGACGCTCGGCAATGTTGATAGACTTTCCGTCGCGTAGAGCACGCGTCCTGCGGCGGTCCAGGCAATTGTGCGCGGATTGCTGGACGTGAAAGTGTGCCGCGTCGGTACTCCGCCAGCCAGTGGCATGGTGTAAAGTTCGGCGGGTCCTTCGTACTCAGCCGAAAACGCAACAGTTTTGCCGTCGGGCGAGATGGCCGCATGCGCTTCCAGCCCGGGATGCGTCGTGAGCCTTTGGGCGGTTCCGCCCGCGACTGGGACGCGCCACAAGTCGCCTTCGCTGGTGAAGACGATCGTGTCGCCATGAATCGCCGGGAAACGGTAGTAGCCGGCTGGAGTTTGGGCAAAGCAACAGAGGCCGAGGCTAAGGAGGAAAATCGATACCAGGAGCTGCATGCGCCGGATTTTGAACAAGCCAGGGGATTAGAGCGAGCCCTTAGTGATGCTCGCACTCAGAAAATCCACCTTGCGCGTTCCTGGTCTGGCCCATAATTTCACGCCATGAGCGTGATGGTCACGTCTTCAACAGCCCTCACGGGAAGGTCACGCCGCACCAGGCTGTTCACCGTCGAAGAATTCTACCGCCTCGCGGAGACTGGTTTCTTCGGCCCGAACCACCAGCGCCTCGAACTTCTGGAAGGGGAGATCCTTGAACCTATGCCAATAGGCCCAGCGCATGCGGCTGCGGTGACACGAATCCATTTCACATTCACCCAGCGTCTCGGCGAAAGCGCCATTGTTCGGAGTCAGAACCCGATCCGATTGAGTGGTGTTTCTGAACCGTTGCCGGACATCACCGTCCTCAAACCTCACGCCGACTTTTACCGAGCTGCCCATCCAAGACCGGACGATGTGCTCTTAATATTGGAGGTCGCCGACTCGTCGCTGGAGTTCGACCTCGGCGCGAAGGCGCGAGCGTATGCTGAGGCCGGGATCGTCGAGTACTGGGTCGTGGACCTTGCTGGTGGACGGTTGCGCATCTTCCGTCTGCCTGACAAAGGGGAATTCACAGAAATCCTTATTCTACAGCGGGGCCAGAGCGTGACGGCAAGGGCGATCCGAGGATTTGAGGTCGGCGTTGAAGAACTGCTCGGCTGACGCGGCGCTTCGTCACCGCATCCTTCTCATCCTCTTGTGGCCGACTTTCGTGCCGCCTTCGAAACTCTCGGCCGAGACGTGATTCCCTGGCGGATGACCTTGAGCACCTGCTTCCGTTCTTCCCCTGCGAGTGGCAACCTTGGCGGACGGACCCATTCGCGGCCCAGGCCGGTTTCTTGGGCAGCCAGTTTGATGTATTGGACAAACTTCGGGTGCGTGTCCAAGTGCAGCAACGGAGTGAACCAGCGATAAACCTCGCGGGCAGGATCCCATTGGCGCCGGCGGGTCAAATCCCAGAAGTATTGGTTCTCTTTCGGGAAGGCGAGTCCCACACCGGCCACCCACCCGTCGATTCCGAGAATGGAACATTCGAGCGCGAGGTCATCGACGCCGGTAAAGATGGCGTAGCGGCCGCCCACGGTGTTGTGAAGATCGGTGATGCGGCGCGTGTTCGCCGAGCTTTCTTTCAACGCCACGAAGTTTTTCTGGTCGGCTAGCTCCGCAAACATTTCCGGCGTGACATCGTTTCCATAGCTGATTGGGTTGTTGTAGATCATGATCGGCAGGCCGGTCGCCTTGGCGACGGTTCGGAGATAGACCATCGTTTCGCACGGATCAGAAGATTTATAGACCATCGGTGGCATGAGCATGAAACCATCGGCGCCGAGTTTCTCGCAATCGCGGACGTAACGGCACGCGACGAGGGCGCTCGTCTCCGCCACGCCGCTGAGCACGGGCACGCGACCGGCGACACCTTTGACGGTCGCTTCGATGACCCGGCGTTTTTCATCGGGATCGAGCGACTGGTTTTCGCCGAGCGAACCGAGCATGATCAAACCGGAGACGCCGGAATCGATGAGCGCTTCGACGTGCCGCGCGGTGGCTGCAAGGTCGAGCGAGCCGTCTTTTTTCATCTGCGTCGTGACGGCGGGAAAGACGCCTTGCCAGTAGGGTTTCATGGCGGGGATTATGATGGTGCCGGCCAATTCGTCTTGGCGAGAAATAACGGGCGTTCTGTGAATCCCGGCACAGCTACCGTCTCGCCTCGATGGAAGGGCGTTGCACTGTGAAGCGGCGATTGCCCGTTCCCCTCCCGGGAGGGGCGGAAGGGTATTCACAGCAAAATGCCAGTTCGATGACGCCCCGGGCCGCATTCGCCCCCCTTCGACGCTCGAAGTGCTTCGGCGTCCAGTTTGGCGCGGGGCTTGCGAACGCGCGCCAGCGTTTGGAGTGCGCGCGATTTATCGCCGCTCTGGCGCCGAGGCGCAGACTTGATCACCCGCGTTCTGATAGCGGATGGCATGGCAAAAGCGCCGATTAATCGGACGCATTCCAAACGCTGCGCAGCGCTTCGTGCCCCGCGGGCTTCGGCGACGCTGAAGACTTTTGCCCGTTTGCGGCGCGAGAATGGCGGCCTTCTGATTAGACCACTCAGGATCGCACTCAACTCGGCCAGGCGGCAGGCTCGGCTGCGTTCAGCCAGAGCATGGCAGAGGACAGATTCATTCACCCCAAGGCGCTTGTCAGGAACAGTTCAGGGCCGTAGGATAGGACCACCATGAAGATGGTTGAAAAGCACGTGCACATTCGCCTCGACGAACGGGGACGTCCGTGGATTGACGACACAAACGTCAAAGTCATTGAGGTTGTGCTCGACCATCTCGCCTACGGCTGGACCGCTGAGACAATTCAGGAGAATCATCCCCACCTGTCGCTCGCGCAGGTCTATGCCGCTCTGGCTTGGTATTACGATCATCAGACAGAGTTGGACGCCGAGATTGAGCGCCAGGATGAGCGTCTGCGGGCGTTGCGCGCTGCCGCGGCGCCGTCTCCGCTGCAACGCCGAATTGCTGCCATGCGCCGGGGCGCATGAGCCTCGGCCTCTACATGGATGTGCATGTCCCGCTGCCCATCACTCGCGGCTTGTGGCGGCGCGGAGTGGATGTGCTGACCGCACAGGAGGACCATACCACACGAGCGTCGGACCCCGAACTGCTCCGCCGCGCCCTTGTCGCGTATGCTGACGACGAGGGTTGGTGAATCCCAAAGGGATTCCGTCCTCCAGCTCAGGGTTGCGAGGAACGAGCTACCCTGGGAGATAGACGAACGCGGGCATCAACCCCAACGGGGTTGTGTCTAACGTCAGCAATTCGGCCACAACTCCGTTGGGGTTGTCTCGGCATCGAATTGTTTTCCCAGGGTAGGTCCGAAAACGTGCGGACCAACCCTGGGCTGGAGGACGCAATCCCGTTGGGATTGGCCAGAGCGGCGGCGCGGAGATTGCATTTGGCGCGCAAATGCGGCTGGCTCGGCGGCGTGCAGCAGGAGTGGGTATGGCAGAATCCGAATACCAATTCGATGACCCCAAGGCGGCGTTCGCCGAGGCCGAGAAACGCATCCGGCAGGCCCTTAAGCCGGGCGAGTTGAATTTGGATTGAGGGCTTGCTTGCGTCGGCCAAGGGCACCATATTTTCGAGCATGATTGCAAAGGTTCTCAAAGTCCCACTCGTGCCGGATTACATCGGTTACGTGGAAGCCCACTTTTTGCGGGAATTCGCCGGCGGCGTCGAGGATTGGAGCCGTTGCATCAACATGCTGACCGCGTGGGAAGACGAACATTTGCTCGACGATCCGACGCCGGAAGACTTGACCGCTCACAAGCAAACTATCGAGCGTCTGCAGCGCTTCGGACGAATCATCGCCCTCGCGACCACGCATCCAGATTTTCCTGACCGCACGGTGGCCGAAATCGTTGCCGCCACACAGAGCTGCCTGAACGACAAACTGGCCATGTGGCATGGTCCCAAGCAGAGCGAAGAACGCCGTCGGGAAATCTTGAAGACCTGCCTCAATGAGTCCTGAACTGGAGCGCCTCCTGGCGGCGCTCTACGAACGCGACAACTGCGAGCCCTCCGACCGCCCGAAGTGGGAGGCAACGGTTCTTCGGCTCGTGACCGACGCTTTAAACAAGCAGCCGGGAGTCACTCGCGATCAATTCATGGACGCAGTGGAATCACGCTATCGTGAATTCCGGCGTGCTCGCCGCAAACCCACCACCTTGCCCCCGAAGGCGTAATTTCTCAGTGTTCGCGGTTCCACTCCCTCTCTTTTGATTGAATGGCGGCTCTCTTCCGAAAGCTGCTACGGGTTGCGTTTGGATCGGGAATGCGGCAGGCTCGTCGGCGTTCAGCAGGAGCGGGTATGGCAGAATCCAAATACCAATTCGATGACCCCAAAGCGGCGTTCGCCGAGGCCGAGAAACGCATCCGGCAAACTTGGAAAGGAGCGCGACTGTGTCCGTAGGACCAGTCGCAGCCGCGTGCGCAGTCAGAGAGGAGCGGAATAACTCTAAGCGGTCGGTAAGTTTGGACGCGCTGCGGCTGGCGCTTCGCCCACAGCCGCGCTTTGGGGCAGGGGGTTCACCCTTCAGCATTTGAAGACCTTCAGCGTCCGGTTTGGAGCGGGGTCGGCGAAGGCGCGCCAGCGTTTGGAGTGCGTGCGATTTATCGCCGCTTTCGCTGGGGCGCAGACACGTATCGTCCGCGTTTGGACCGCCGAGCGCGTGGGAAAAGCGCCGATAAATCGGACGCACTCCAAACGCTTCGCGACTCCCGGTGCCTTGCGGGCTTCGACGACGCTGAATACTTACGCCCCGTCGCGGTCTGGGACTGGCGGCGACGAGGGTTGGTGAATCCTAAAGGGATTCTGCCCTCCAGCCCAGCAACGGTGTTAATTCGCAAGTTCTTTTTTTGGTTTCGTGGCGGTTTTCGTTTCCTGAGCTGGAGGACGCAATCCCGTTGGGATTGGCCAGAGCTCCGGCGCGGAGATTGCGTTTGGCGCGCAAATGCGGCAGGCTCGGCGTTCAGCAGGAGCGGGTATGGCAAAATATAGATTCAATGACCCCAAGGCGGCGTTCGCCGAGGCTTTGAAGCGTATCCAGCATGCCCTCAAGTCGGGCGCGAAGAAATTAGATTTGAGACACCTTGGTTTGACCGAACTGCCGGAGTCCATCGGCCATTTGAACCAGCTTCGGAGGTTGGCACTTGAATGTGAAAAAATGGCACTATGCGCGCTCAGAACCGAGCCTTATTTCGGCACCAAATCCAGTAGATCGCAAGCGCCGAAGGTTCCCAAAGCGTGCCTGCCTTGATTTGCAGCAAACTCCCATGCGTTTCTTAAGCAGATTACGACAATACAGTTTCCCAAAGACGTTCAGAATAAATGAGCCGGTGAAAGGTTTGGCTGAAGCAGAGGCTCGTATCCAGCGTGTCTTGGAGACCCAGGACACCTATCTCTCACTTAACGATTTAAGGCTAACCGTACTTCCTGATTCGCTTGCCCGACTCAAGCATCTGCGAGTTTTGCATCTTTGCTCCAACATGCTGGCGGCTTTGCCCGAATGCATAGGCGAACTCACAGAACTCACGGAAATAGTAGTTTGGGACAACCAACTGACGGCATTACCTAAGAGTATGCGGCAACTAGGCAAGCTTTCAGCTCTTTTCCTCGAGGGCAACAAGCTGACCTCATTGCCAGAATGGCTTCGGAATCTTCCCTCGTTGAGTATGCTGCACCTGTCTGGCAATGACCTCAATTTGCCGCCGGAAGTGTTGTCGAAAGCCAAACCCGCCGAAATCTTCGACTACTACTTTCGGATTCATACGGAAAGCAAACATCCTCTAAACGAGGCCAAGCTCATCCTCCTCGGTCGCGGCGAGGTCGGGAAGACCTGCCTGGTCAACCGGCTGGTGCATGACAAGTTCGCGTCCACCTCCATGACACGCGGGATTGCGATCACGCAATGGCTGGTGACGAGCTGAAAGTATACGGTGCGGTTACACGTGTGGGATTTCGGAGGGCAGGAAATCCAGCACGCCACGCATCAGTTCTTTCTCACGGAACGCAGTCTTTATCTGGTGGTGTTGAACGGCCGCGCGGGCGCGGAGGACGAGGAAGCGGAGTATTGGCTCAAGTTCGTCAAAACCTTTGGCGCCAGTTCGCCGACCATCGTGGTGCTGAACAAATTCAAAGTGCAGCCGTTCCAGATAAACCGACGGGCGCTGCACAAAAAGTATCCGTTCATCCGCGCGTTCGTGGAGACGGACTGCAAGCCGAAGACGAAGAACGGCATCCCGGAGTTGAAGCAGGAGATCGAGTCCGCGTTGGCGGTCATGGAATACGTGCGGGCGGATTTTCCGGCGGGCTGGTTTCAGATCAAGGAACGGCTGGCGGAGATGAAGGAGCCGTTCATCTCGTTCGCGGAGTATCGGAAGCTTTGCGCGGGGCTGGGCGAGAACGACCCGCAAGCCCAGGAACGGCTGGCGGGGTTCCTGAACGCCCTGGGCATCGCGCTGAATTTCCGAGAGGACCTGCAATTGCGCGAGGAGACGGTGCTGAACCCGCATTGGATCACGCAAGGCGTCTATCAGATCATCACCAGCAAGGCGCTGGCGGAGCGGCAGGGCGAATTGCGGCGGGCGGACCTGGCGGGCATCCTGCCGAAAAAGGCGTATCCGCCGCGCATGCACGGCTTCCTTATCGAGTTGATGCGGAAGTTCGAGTTGTGCTTTCCGTTTCACGACGATCCGGCGGAGCATCGCTATCTCGTGCCGGAGTTGTTGGGGAAGGAGCAGCCGGCGTTGAAGGATCCGTTCCCGCCGAGCGAGTGCCTGAATTTCCGTTACGATTACCGGTTGATGCCGGAGGGATTGCTCCCGCGTTTCATCACGCGCACGCACACGATGAGCGAGCAATCCGAACGCTGGCGCACGGGGGTGGTGCTCCGCTGGGAAGGTTGCCGCGCTCTGGTGAAGGCGGACAAGCAGGAGCGCCAGGTGATCGTGCGCGTGCTGGGCGAACAGGTCTTGGGTAGCACAGGCGACCCGCCTGTTCCGTCCGGCGACTCGCCGGACGGAACGGGTGAGGTGATCCCAGCTAGTGGCAACACAGATCTCCCCAGTGGAGCCTCGGCCATTCCGGTCGGCGGGTCGCCGACCGGGGCGGGCGGGTCGCCCGCGCCACCCTTTGTTCAGAAACGGAGGCGCTTGCTGGCGGTGATCCGCGAGAACTTCGACCAGATTCACGCGGAGATGAAGGAGTTCAAGCCCACCGAGTGTGTCGCGCTGGAGGGCCATCCGGAGGAGTGGGTGAGCTGCCGCGAGCTGGAGGTTTTTGAGAAGCGAAGGGAAACCGAACTCCGGAAGCAAGTGGGCGAAGACGTTGTGTCCGTCAATGTGACGAAGGTTTTGGATGAAACCGATGTGCCGGGAGCAAGAAGGAAGGACGAGGCACGCGCCGGCGAGGAGCGGCCTTTGAAGCTGTTCATCAGCTACGCGCACGAGGACGAGCGATGGCGGGCCAGGCTCGCTCCGAACCTTGGCTTGCTCCATCGCGAAGGGCTGATCGAGGTTTGGTGCGATCTGGAAATCAAGCCCGGAGACAAATGGGACGACGAGATCAAACGCAAGCTCGATGAGGCGGAGCTCTATCTGTTCCTCATGAGCACGGATTTATTGGTCTCGGATTACGTGCAGCAGACGGAACTGCCGGTGGCGAGGAGCCGGCACGAAGAAAATAAGGCGCGGTTAGTGCCCGTGGTGGTGCGCAGATGCAGTTGGGCAGGTTCCGTCGGAGACATTCAGGGCCTCCCGAGTGGCGGACGCCCAATGATCGACTGGAAACCGTATGACTCGGCTTGTTTCGACGTTGAGGAAGGCCTGCGCAAGACCATCGCCGAAGTGCGGAAGATTTTGAGGCGTTGCTGAGTTACAGGCTTGGGAATGCTAACGGCGCCGAAACAAGCTGTCGCGTCAACCAGGACCATTTCAGACCCGCAAGCCCTCTCAGGCGCTCTCCTTGGATCTCGTCAGCTCCGCCGCCGGTGAACGCTGACCTTCGTCCAAAGGGAGATCGTTGACTTCTTCGAGGATTAGTTTTTCGATCTGGCCGGCCAAGGCGGCGATGGTCGGCGCTTCAAAAATTGTCCGAATCGCCAGGTCGATCTCGAAGGCCGCGCGAAGGCGCGCGATCAGGCGCGTCACTATGAGGGAGTGCCCGCCCAACTCGAAGAAGTTGTCATGCACGCCGATGCTTGTGACTCCCAGCACGTCTTTCCAGATTTCCGCCAGGATGCGCTCGGTCGCGGTTCGAGGAGGCGCCTGCTTCTCCGTGGCTCGCTGGCGCGCCGGCTCCGGCGAGGGCAGAGCTCGTCGGTCCACCTTGCCATTCGCAGTTCGCGGCAGCGCGTTCAGGCGCACGAAGGCCGCGGGCACCATGTGGGCCGGCAGCCGTTCGGCAAGAAAACTCCGGAGGGAACCGGAGTCGATGGCCAGGTTTTCTCGCGGAACGATGTAGCCGACGAGGCTTTTCTCACCGGTCCCCATTTCTGCCACCGCCACCGCGCATTCCCGGACCCGCGGATGTTGCCGCATCGCAGCCTCGATTTCGCCGAGTTCGATGCGATAGCCCCGCAATTTTATTTGGTGGTCGCGCCGGCCTAAAAACTCGATGTTGCCATCCGAGCGAAACCGGGCCAAGTCTCCCGTCCGGTAGAGCCGCGCGCCCGGAGTTAGGTTCAACGGGTCGGGCACAAATCGTTCCGCCGTTAATTGAGGCCGGTTCAGATATCCGCGGGCGACGCCGCAGCCTCCGAGGTAAAGCTCGCCGGGCACACCGGCTGGCAGGGGTTGGAGTTGGGCGTCGAGGATGAAGGCTTGTTTGTTGATCAAAGGCCGACCAATCGTGGCCGGTCCGCCGGGCGATCGGACACTTCCCGTCGAGTACACGGTGTCTTCCGTAGGGCCGTACAGGTCCAGAACGCGTTTTGCCCGCGTGCGTTCATGGACTTCCTCGACCAGTTTCGGCGAGAGCGGTTCGCCGGCAAGAATCACGGCGCAGACCGAACCGGGCACTCCGTCCAGGCGAAGCAATTCCGCCATGGCGGAAGGCACAGTGTTGACCAAAGTCACTTCGCCAGCGGCCGGAAGGGAAGGGAATTGGAAGAGGTTCTCCGCCAGGATGACTTTGCCGCCGCAGCTCAGAGGGACGAACACTTCGAAAACCGACAGATCGAAACACATCGAAGTCGAGGCCAAAACGCCCTGCAACTCGGCGGGCTCAAACGTCCTTCTGGCCCATTCTACGAGCGACACGGCATTCCGGTGTTCGACGCAGACGCCCTTCGGTTGGCCGGTGGACCCGGAGGTGTAGATCACGTAAGCCAAGTTCTCGGGTCGCGGACTCTGCGCCTCCGAGCTTGCTGCTGAGCGGTCACTGCCAAACTGAGTGGGGAAGCGCACGCGCCCTCGCGTGTCGTGGTCGGCGCCGTCGCCAGCCGCACGATCGTGCTCGAAGCACTCGTCATCAGGCGATTCAACTGCGCCAACATTCCGACCGGCGGGGCGACGGTCGGAACACGCGAGGGCGCGTGTGCTCCCCGAGACCGACTGCACACCCGCGGCTGGGCACGCGTCGTCATCCGTGTCGAGACAAACGATGCGCGCCTCATGGGGCGGCAACCGGTCCAATTGGTTTCTCTCCGTCACTAGAACTTTGGCCTGTGAGTCAGAAAGCGCAAAAGCCAGCCGCGCTTTCGGGTACATCGGGTCGAGGGGCAAATAAGCGCCTCCGGCTTTCAGCACGCCCAGCATCCCGACAACCATGTTCGCGGAACGTTCGACGCAGAGCCCCACCAAGACATCCGGCCTCACACCCAGGCCCCGAAGGCGCTGGGCCAGCGCGTTCGCACGCTGGTTGAGTTCGCGGTAAGTCAAGCGCGTCCGTTGGGCTACGAAAGCTTCCGCGTCCGGCGTTTTTTCGGCCTGGGCTTCGAAGAGTTGGTGCAGGCAACGACCGGTCGGCAACTCGCTCCTCGTCTGATTCCACTTGATCAGGATTGGGTGGCGTTCACCCGGCGACAGGAGTGACAGGTCGGCCAGTCGTCGCCCCGGGTCGGCGGCGGCGCTTTCCGCGAGGGTTTGGAAATGGCCGAGCAACCGGGCGATCGTGGGCGGTTCAAAGATGTCCGTGTTGTACTCGATCTGGCCGATCGACTGGCGGCCATCCTGGCGCATCGCAAGTGTCAGATCAAATTTCGCCGTGCCCGTGTGCACCTCCATTGGCTGGATGTCGAGTCCTGTCAATGCCAGGTTCTCCGGCCAAGCATTTTGGAGGACGAACATGACTTGGAAAAGCGGGTTGTGGCTGAGCGTGCGTTCGGGCTGAAGCCGCTCGACCAGTTTTTCGAACGGAAAATCCTGGCGATCGTAAGCTTCCAGAGCCACCTGCCGCACCTGGCGGAGCAATTCTCGGAACCTCAAACCGGCATGCATCCGTGTGCGCAGGACCAGCGTATTGGCAAATATTCCGATCAACGGTTCAATCTCCCGGCGATTGCGATTTGCAATCGGCGAGCCGACGACAACGTCCCCTTGGCCAGTGTAACGGTGGAGCAAAGTCTTGAAGAGAGCGAGCAGCACCATGAACAGCGTTGCATTTTCGGTCTGGCCCAGAGCCATCAGCGCCTTGGTCAACGCGCGGTCAAACACAAAAGGCTGATGCGCTCCCCGGTAAGTTTGGATGACCGGACGCGGATGATCAGCGGGCAACTCCAGAATGTTCGGAATGCCCTCCAGTTGGCGAGTCCAATACGCGAGCTGGGCCGCCACGACCTCGTCTTGGTGATGCTGATGCTGCCAGAGAGCGAAGTCCGCATATTGGATCGGCAGATCCGGAAGCGGGGAAGGCTGGTCGGTCGCGAACGCTTGGTAAAGGACGGCGAGCTCACGCAAGAGGACGTCCATTGACCAAGCGTCGCAAACGATGTGGTGCAGCGTGAGGATCAGCACGTGGTCCTGGCGATTCAAACGAAGAAGTTCGGCGCGCAACAAAGGTCCTCGGGACAGATCGAACGGCTCGCGCGAGGCCCGCGCAATCCGTCGGTTGACCTCGGCCTCACGATCGAGGCCTGCCTCGTTGTTCACCTCCGTCAATGG
Organism: Verrucomicrobiota bacterium; assembly: GCA_016209525.1. Taxonomy (GTDB): domain Bacteria; phylum Verrucomicrobiota; class Verrucomicrobiia; order Limisphaerales; family SIBE01; genus VHCZ01. The sequence goes on along the minus strand of JACQWK010000511.1, from coordinate 17,756 downwards.
AACGCTCAGCGTGTGTCGGCGGGCGATCACTTGGCTTGGGCACTCTCCGTTGGCGGCGAAGGAAGTGCGGAGGGATTCGTGGCGGTTGACAATTTCCTGGAGTGCCTGGCGCAAGGCGCGGACATCGAGCGGGCCGAGAAGACGCAACGCAAGAGGCAGATTATACAGGCAACGGTCCGGTTCGAGTTGATCCAAGAACCAAAGACGCTGTTGTGCGTAGGAGAGGGGAACGAGTTCTTCCCGCTCGGCCGTTTGCCGGAGAAGCTGAGCCAGCAGCGCTCGCCGCGAGTCCGCCGTGGACTGATAGAGCTTCTCTTGTGAGGCATTCATGAGTTGCTACAGTTTGAAGCCATACCGCTTTCGAGGATGCTCGCGCCGCACGGATTCCCGCTCATTCGGCTCTCGAACCATCCGGGCGCGTACGGATCTCTTGAGCCAATAGTGCCTCGACCTCGGCCTCCGAAAGTTGATCGAGCTTCGCCAGCAGCCGGCTGGCCTCGCTTGCAGTGCGCCGTTTGTGGATGCCAGGCTCCGTTCGAGCATGGGTTGTTTGGTTCTGCGCCAACCGCAAGGCCAATTCACCAATAGTCGGCGCCTCAAAAAAAGAGGCCACGGACACCACCACCTTGAACTCCTCGGCAATTCGAGAAATCACCTGAGTCGCCAGTAACGAGTGTCCGCCCAGTTCGAAGAAATTGTCGTGAACCCCAATCCGATCCGCCTCGAGCACATCCACCCAGATCGCCGCCAACTTCTTTTCCGCGGACGTGCGTGGCGCGGCATATCGCTTGGCTCGCACTCGATGAGACGCTCCAGGCAGAGGCAAGGCGGCGCGGTTGATTTTTCCGTTCGGCGTCCGCGGAAGCCGGTCCAGAAATACGAAAGCCGCCGGCACCATATAGAGCGGGAGTTTCCTTCTGAGAAACTCGTACAGGCTTTTCCCGGTGGCAGCCGCGGGATGCTTCAGCGCCACATATCCAACCAACTGCTGCTCTCCGGAAGCTTTCGACCGAGCTGTGACGACACACTCGCTGACCGCCGGATGCTGGCCGATTACCGACTCCACCTCGGTCAATTCGATGCGGTATCCTCGGACCTTAACCTGATGATCGACGCGGCCAAGGAATTCCACCGCGCCATCGGGTCGGTACCGAGCGAGATCGCCCGTCCTGTAAAGGCGCGCACCCGGCGTCGTGCCAAAAGGGTCGGGCACAAACCTCGCCGCGGTCAGGTCCGGTCGCCCGGAATATCCCCGCGCCACGCCCTCCCCGCCAATATAGAGTTCGCCCGGAACTGCCAATGGAACCGGACGACCGATGCGGTCGAGCAGGTAAATCGAGGTATTGGCAATTGGACACCCGATGGCAACCGAGCTATCTGCTGCCTCAACTTTCCCGACGGCGGACCAGATCGTGGTCTCGGTCGGGCCGTACAAATTCCAAAGCGACCCGCACCGTTTCAAAAGTTCGAGGGCGAGCTCTCGCGGGAGCGCTTCTCCGCCGCAGAGTATTTTCAGATGCGGATGACCAGCCCACGCGGATCGAGAGTGTGTTTCAAGGGCAGGGCCGTCATCTTTCCTGCCTACAGAGCCACTTCGATCAGTATCAGAACAGGCTGGCTGGAAGCCTGCCCTACCTTGGCCAGCCGAATCTTGAGACACGCTCTGAAGCAGAAGACGCCATGTCGCCGGGGTCGCTTGCATGACCGTCACTCCGTATGCCTCTATCGCGGCCGCCAATTGTTCCGGATCCGTCGAGACGGATTCGCCGGTGATGACGACCCGGGCTCCGACGCTGAGCGGGAGGAACAACTCCAAGCCGGCGATATCGAAGGAAAGCGGCGTCACCGCCAACAGCACGTCTTCTGAACTCAAGCCGGGCTGCTCACGCATCGATAAAAGAAAGTTCACGACGGAGCGGTGGGAAACTTCCACGCCTTTCGGACGTCCGGTCGAACCCGACGTGTAGAGGACGTAGGCCAGGTTGGCATCAGTCGTGACTGCCGGGGACGAGGACGAGGACGAACAGTTCGCACTGGTTCCCTGGAGAACCTCCAAGGAAGACGAGCTATCGTGTGCAGTCCTTCTGCCAGAACCGCCTGGCGCGTCGTCTTCCGGGCCAAGGCAGACGATTTTAGCTTCGTGAGATGGCAGATCCGAGAGCCATTCGCGCTGGGCGAGTATCACGGCGGGCCGGGCATCGGAGAGCAGGTAGGCCAGACGATCTTTGGGATATCTGAGATCGAGTGGCAAATACGCGCCGCCCGCTTTGAGCACACCGATGAGCGCAACGACCATTTCGAGCGATCGTTCCATGAAGATCCCCACGCGAACTTCAGGCCCCACGCCTAAAGCCTCCAGGTGGCGCGCGAGTTGAGCGGCCCGGTCAGTCAATTCTTCGTACGTCAGTTGGCGGTCCTCGAACACGACCGCCACTCGTTCGGGGGTTCTGCGGGCCTGTTCTTCCAGAAGTTGGTGGACGAGCTTGCTCGCAGGGAACTCCCGGCGAGTCTCGTTCAATTCTCGGAGCAAATAGGATTTCTCCTCTTCGCCGAGCAGCGTGAGCTCCGAGAGACGCGCGGCCGGGTTGGCCAGGATGGACTGGAGCAGCGTTTGATAATGGTTCAACATCCGCGCCGCGGCCGGCAGTTCGAAGAGATCCGTGTCAAACTCCAGCAGCGCCTTCCACTCGCCCTCCCGTTCCACGATGGACAGCGTGAGGTCGAACTTCGCCACTCCTGTGTGAAGATCGATCGGCGTCAGAGTCAGCCCGGCGGCGTTCCGGATTTTCTTGGATTCGCGCTCGTAGGAAAACATCACTTGAAAGAGCGGATGTTGGTGGAGGTTTCGCTCGGGCTGGAGTTGCGTTACGACCTGTTCGAACGGCAACTCCAGATGAGCGGAAGCCTGGAGCACCGTTTCGCGCACGCGGGCCAGGAGCTGAAGGAACGTTGGATTGCCCGAAAGGTCCGCGCGCAGGGCCACCGTGTTCACAAAGAACCCCGCCACTCCTTCGGTTTCCATCCGAACGCGGTGGCTGAACGGTGAACCGATCAGAATGTCGTCCTGAGAGGAATATATTTGGAGCAGAGTTTGGAAGGCCCCGAACAGCGTCATGAACGGTGTGACGGCTTCGCGCTGGCTAAAGGTCCGGAGTGCCGCGCTCAAGTCCAACGGCAGCTCCAATGACTCGAGAGCGCCGTTGTGCCGGCGGGATGCGGGAGGGGAGAGGCCCGTGGGAAGTTTCAAACCAGCCGGAGGATCAGCGAGCTGCTTCCTCCAGTAGTCCAAATGGCTCTTGGCCGACTCGAGCCTCATTCGCTCGCGCTGCCATCTTGCGAAATCTGCATACTGGATCGGCAGGGACGGCCAGGAGACAGTTTTCCCGGAAGCGATGGCCTCATAGAGCTGAGCCACTTCATTGTAGAGGATGTCCAGCGATCCCGCATCCGATACGATGTGATGCATGACCAGCAGCAGGACATGTTCCTCGGGACGGCAACGGAGCAAGTGAGCGCGGAAGAGCGGCCCGCGCAAGAGATCAAACGGCCCGCGCGCCCGCGCTTCCAGCCACTGGCGGGCTCGCTCGGCGTCGGCAGATGTCCCACCATGAAACAGTTCATGATCAAGCCTGCATGAAGCACCCCTCTCCCTGCCCTCTCCCCTCATCGGATGAGGGGAGAGGGTGGCCGAAGGCCGCGTGGGGGGTCTCGTTTTGTTTTGGAACTCCTCAAGGCCCGTCAGTTCGGTGACGGCAAGTGCCACTGGTTGCGGCTCCAGAACCAACTGGAGAGGCGTTCCGTCCTCGAGAGCGATGACCGTCCGGAGCGCTTCGTGACGCCTGACGATCTGGCTCAACGCCTGTTCGAGCGCCGAAATGATGAGAGCGCCGTCCAGCCGAATGGCCAAGGGCAGATTGTAGAGAGGCGTGCCCGGCTGGAACTGCTCAAGGAACCATAGTCCTTGCTGGGCGAACGAAAGCGGGGCCCGCTTTTGGGACAAACGCGGAATTGCGCTTCCCCCGTCGTCAGGCACGATGCCTGCCCTCTCCATCAGGTCCTCGAGCAGCGCCATCTGCTCCTCGGAAACATCAATTATCTCGGCGACGCGGTTTTCCTCCATAGGGACTCGGTTTCCTTTTCGCGGAGCGCGCTGCGCACTTCATTGGCGGACATCCGTTTCACGCGCTTCATCAATTGGGCCATCGCTTCGATCCGGCCTGGCGCCGCTTGAAGCCGGATCAACGCCAGGGCAAGTTGCTCGATCGTGGGAGCCTCGAAGAGCACGCGCACCGGCAAATCGATCTTGAACGCGGTCCGGATTCTGGCGATGAGTTGAACGGCCAGCAGAGAGTGCCCGCCCAATTTGAAGAAGTCCGCTCGAATGCTCACGCGGTCCTGTCCGAATAACTTGGTCCAGATACCCGCCAAGATTTCCTCCAAGGCCGTCCGAGGAGCAGTGTAGCGTTCTCCTTCGCGCCACGCGGATCGGCCCGGCAGAGGCAAGGCGGGCCGGTCGATCTTTCCGTTGGGGGTCATCGGCAAGGATTCCAACGAAACAAAGATCGAAGGAATCATGTAACTCGGCAGCTTCTCCTTCAGAAAGGCCCTGAGTTCGTCGAAGGAGAGGCTCCGATGCCCGCCGGTCGCTACATACGCGACCAAATGCTCGCGGCCCGGACCATCCGTCTGTAGCGCCACCACCGATTCGCGAATCGCCGCGTGCCGCCTCAGCGCTGCTTCCACCTCGCCCAATTCGATCCTGTACCCGCGGAGCTTCACCTGGTGGTCAAGGCGTCCGAGGTGTTCAATCCGGCCATCCGCCAGAAAGCGGGCCAGGTCACCGGTTCGGTAGAGTCGTTGACCGGGCCGCGGGCCAAACGCATCCGGCACGAACCGTTCCGCGGTCAAATCCGGGCGATTACGATAACCCCGCGCCACACCGGCGCCGCCGATATAGACTTCTCCCGCGACGCCGATGGGCACCGGCTCCAATCGTCCGTCCAAGACATAAATCTGTGTCTCAGCGATTGGCCGGCCAGTCGGCACCGGTCCGTCGCCGGGCAGGACTCGTTCCGCCGCCGACCAGATCGTGGTTTCCGTGGGGCCATACAGGTTCCAAAGCGCCGCGCAGCGATCCGCCAGGGAATTGGCCAGTTGGCGCGGCAAGGTTTCACCGCCGCTGAGAGCGGTCAGTCCAGGCATTCCTTTCCAGCCGGATTCGAGCAGCAGACGCCAAGTGGCGGGAGTCGCTTGCATCACGGTGGCTCGCGAGTCACGGAGGGTTTTCTGCAGCTCGGCACCGTCCGTAGCCGTTTCCCGGCTCACCAACACCACGCGCGCGCCCAGTGTCAGCGGCAGATAAAGCTCCAGCGCCGCGATGTCGAACGACAATGTCGTCACCGAAAGCAGAACGTCGTCCGGCTCCAATCCAAGTTTTTTCCGCATGGCGTGGAGAAAAACCGCAAGAGCGGCATGCGTGACTCCGACCGCTTTGGGTTTTCCCGTCGAGCCGGAGGTGTAGATGACGTAAGCGAGATTCTCCGGCCGGAGTCTGCTCTTGGTGGTTAAGGGCTCTGAGTCTGGCGGAGATTGTGGGACGGACCTCTTCTCTGCTGGAAGATTGGGTGTGCTTGCCCCCGCTATCGCGCGGCCGGATGCTGAGTGAGCTGGCAGCCTGGAAGCCTGCCCTACGGTCTGAGTAGCGCCATCCACGCAAATCACTTCTCCCCGGAAGGGAGGCAGCTCCGGGATCAGTTTTGTTTGGGTGAGAACCGCCAGAGGTTGCGCGTCTGCCAGCATGAATTCGAGGCGTTCTCGTGGGAAGAGCGGATCCAACGGCAGGTATGCCCCGCCGGCCTTGAGCGCGGCGAGCAGCGCCACCACCGTTTCGACGCAAGGCTCCATGAAGAGGCCAACCACCGCTTCCGGCCCTACGCCCAGGCTCTGCAGATGATGCGCCCATTGATCCGCCCGTGCGTTCAATTCCGCATAGCTCAGTTGTTGGCCGGCACAGACCACCGCGACCGCTTCCGGCGTTTGCCGGGCTTGACGCTCGATCATGCCGTGGACGAACGGCTCGATCGGCTGCTCCAACCGTGCGCTGTTCCATTCCACAAGCACTTGGTTTCTCTCGACCGGCGAAAGCAGTGGCAAACTGGAAATCCTCTGCTCGGAGTGGGCGGCCACCCCTTCGAGCAGCGTCTGGTAGTGCCCCAACAAACGGGTGATTGTCCCGGGATCGAACAGCGCCGTGTCGTACTCGATGAAGCCCGAGATATCATCGCCGTCCTCTTCCAACGAGAGCGTCAAATCGAATTTGGACGTGCCGCTGTCCAGAATGGCCGGAGTCAATCGCAGACCCGCCATGTCCAGGGCCGGCAAAGCGCTGCGCTGAAAGATAAACATGACCTGGAACAACGGCGAGTGGCTCAGATTGCGTTCGACCTGGAGGCCCTCCACCAACTTTTCGAAAGGAAGATCCTGATGGGAGTACGCTTCCAGCGCGACTTGGCGGACGCGGCGCAATACTTCGCGAAAAGTTGGATCGCCCGACAGATTGACACGCAACACCAGCGTGTTGGCAAAAAATCCAATCAAACTCTCGGTTTCGACTCGCCGCCGCCCGGCAATCGGCGAGCCCACTGCGACGTCCGCTTGTCCCGAATAACGAAACAAAAGCGTCTGCAATGCGGCCAGAAGCAGCATGAATTGCGTGACATCTTCGCGGTGACCTAGTTTCCGCAATGATTTGGAGAGACTGGTCGGTAGGGCAAAAAAGACTTTGGCGCCTCGATAAGACTGGACAGCGGGGCGAGGCCTGTCCGTGGGCAGATTCAATGCTGGCGGCTGAGCGGCAAGCTGTCGTTTCCAATAGGCAAGCTGCCGGTCGAGCTCTCCGCCGCTGAGCCACTCCCGCTGCCAAGCCGCAAAGTCGCTGTACTGGATGGGAAGATCCGGCAGGGCCGAGCCGAATGGCCTTTCAGCGTTGAGGGTGCCGCGAGCAGGTGCGGCGTACCTATCTCCCTCACCCCGACCCTCTCCCGCTGGGAGAGGGAGAGCAGAATCCCGCGTCTTGACAGATTGTGCATCCTCGGTCGATCCGAGCGCGGAGGACGATTCCCCCTCTCCCAGCGGGAGAGGGCCGGGGTGAGGGAGAACGCCCTGTCGGTCAACCTGCGGCTCATATGTATGCCGTCGATTATTGACCGTCTTTTCGTAGAGCACTCGCAGCTCTCGGAAGAACACTCCCAGAGACCATCCGTCCGCGACTGCGTGATGAAAGTTTAAGACGAGGTAGTGGTCGGCCTCCGCAAGCCGGACGAGTTTCGCTCTCCAGAGCGGCGGCGCGGAGAGATCGAAAGGTTGACGCGCCTCATCCTCCACTAAACGTTTGAGGGCCTCAGGACCATCGGGCGTAGCCGCCGACGTGAGGAAGCGGATTTCAGTTTCGGATCTCGGATTTTGGATTTCGGATTTGACTTGGTCCGGCTCGTCACTTCGCTGTCTGAGGGCCGACGGATGATCCGAAGCTTGAGCGGTTTCAGCGTTTCGCAGGCCCGTGAACGGACGACCGGTTTGGAGCGCGGGCGGCCCGCCCGCACTTTCAGAAGCGGACGCGAAACTGGCAGGCGAGCCGGCCGCGCTTCGGCTGCGATGCACCAGATCGACCACGACCAACGGAACGAGCGGATCCGAATCGATCTGCGCGACAGGCTTTCCGCCGATCGACCGGAAACTGGTGCGCAAAGATTCGTGACGGCGGGAGATGTCCGCCAAGCTCTGGCGCAGCGCCTCCAGATCGAGCGGGCCTTCCAGCCGCAAGCCGATGGGAATATTGTTGAACGCTTGTCCGGGCTCCAACTGTTCCAGAAACCACAGCCGCTCCTGGGCGAACGACAGGACGCGCTCCGGTCGATGAGCCCTCGGAACCAACGCGGGGGACTGCGCCGGCTGGCTGTCCGCATGAGCTCGATCGATCCGCCTGGCGAGCTCCGCCACCGTGGGACATTCAAACAGATCGCGCACCGAAAGTTCGCACTGGAAAATCCGGTAGACTCGAGAGATGACTTGCGTGGCCAGCATGGAGTGGCCGCCTAGGTCGAAGAAGTTGTCCTGCGCCCCCGCTCGTTTCACGCCGAGCACCTCTTCCCAAACTTCCGCCAGCGCCTGTTCCGTGGGGGTGCGCGGCAACGCCAGCGTCGTGTCGCCCTCGGACTCATCTTTGATCTCAAACAGAGCCTTGCGATCGACCTTCCCGTTGGCCGTCAGCGGCAAAGCCTCCAAGAACAGAAAGGCGGACGGCACCATGTGCTCGGGCAGCCTCGCCTTCAGAAATTCACGGAGCCGCCAAACGGCGGGTGGCGGTCCCGATCTCGGGACCACATAAGCGGCGAGACGATCTTCTCCGGAAGCGTTCGGGCGCAACGTGACCGCCGCTTCGCGCACGTTGGGATGTTCACACAACACCGACTCGATTTCGCCGAGTTCCACTCGGTGACCGCGAATTTTCACCTGCGCATCGGTTCTTCCCAGAAACTCCAGGTTGCCGTCCGGAAGATAGCGGACTTGATCGCCGCTCTTGTAGAGCCGGCTGCCGGCTTCGCGCGAAAACGGATTTGGAATGAATCGCTCCGCCGTGAGATCCGGATGATGGATGTAACCGCGAGCGAGGCCCAAGCCGCCGATGTGGAGCTCGCCGGACACGCCGACCGGAACCGGCTTTCCGTGGCGGTCCAGGACGAAGACCTGGGTGTTCGCGATGGGACGACCAATGGGGGTGTGGCTGCGCTCAATGCGCGCCCACGTCGTCACCACGGTGTCCTCGGTTGGGCCATAGTGATTCAGCAGAGGACAAGGAAACTTCCGGCCCGGTCGCCGCAGCAGTTTCTCACCGCCTGTGAGCACGGCGCGCAAGGCGATATCGTCAGGCCAGTGCTCCTCCATCACCGCGTGGGCCAGGGTGGTCGGGAGAAAGCAGATGCTGGCTCGCTTTTCCGCCAGCCACCGGATCAATTCTTTGGGATTCATGCGTGTTTTGTCGCCCGCGATGAAGACACTGGCGCCCGCAGCCAAGTAAGGCCAAATCTCCCAGACGCAGGCGTCGTAGGCTGTGCCGGCCAATTGCGTGGCCCTGTCCTCAGCCGTGACCTGATAGGTTCGTTGATGCCACGCCGCCAGGTTCAGGAGACTTCCGTGCTCGACGGCCACGCCTTTGGGCTGCCCGGTCGAACCGGAGGTGTAAATCACATAAGCCAGATGCTTCGACCGCACTCGCCTTTCGCCCCGACGGGCTTGCTTGTCTTCGAACAACTCCGAACCACTCAACCCGGGGTTGTCGCTTTCCCCCTCACCCCGGCCCTCTCCCTCAGGGAGAGGGAGAACAGCACCCCGTGCCTCGACAAACCGGGCATGTTCTGTCGATCCCTGCGCGGAGGACAAATCTCCCTCTCCCGGCGGGAGAGGGCCGGGGTGAGGGGGAACAGCATCTCCACCATTCCCAGGCCTCAATACGGACTCAGGGCCGTGAGAGCCCTCTTCGCAGTCCTCCACACACACGACCTCTATCCCCGTTTTTCTCCACCACTCCGCCATCGGGCGCTCCGTGATCACGACTCGGACCTTGGCGTCCACGGCGAGAAATCTCAATCGTTCCGCCGGACAACTCGCGTCGAGTGGCACATAGGCGCCGCCGGCTTTCCAAACTCCCATCCAGGCGGCCACCATTCTAACCGACCGCTTCAAGCAGACTCCGACTAAGTCTTCCGGGCCAACGCCGATTTGGCACAATCGACCACTGACGCGTTCCGCCCGCCGATCCAGTTCGGCGTAACTCAGTCGATCGTCGTCGCTCGCCACCGCCAGTGCTTCCGGACTCCGCGCCACCTGTTCCTCAATCAAGTCGAGCACAGTCCGGTTGTTGGCAATGCTGGTATCCGTCTGATTCCAGTCTTGGGTCACGCGTTGGCGCTCCTCAGCGCTCATCCAGGGAACCTCACCCACCAACTGCTCGGCCCGTTCCGTCATCCCCTCCAACACGCGTCCCATTTGCCGAAGCAGTCTGTGGATCGTTGCGTCCTCAAACCGCCGGCGGTCGTACCACATTTTCACCGTCATTCTGTCCGGTCCGCCATAAACATCCACTGCCAGGGCGTAGTTGGACTGGCTTTTCACCCACAATTTGCGCTTCCGCCAAAGGCCTCCTTGAGCGCGCAAGGCTTGATCCCAAGTTGGATCCTGCACGTTCAAAAGCGTCTCGAATAGAGGCTGCCCACGGACTTGGCCGCTCCATTCCTGCACCTTCAGCAACGGTGCGTGTTCGAACTCTCGCAAGGCTACCCAGTGTTGACGCAACCCGCGCAGCCATTCGAGCAGCTTCGCCGAAGGCTTCACCCGCACTCGCACCGGCACCGTGTTGATCAGCAACCCAACCATCCGTTCGACTGCCGGAACCGGAGCACGCCGGCAAGCGCGGATGGCTCCGAAGGCCACATCGTCGCTCCTGCTGCTCCGGCTGAGCAGAATCGACCAAGCGCCCTGGACGAGTGTGTTGAGGGTCAAGCCGTGTTGGACAGCAAAGGTCCGCAGCGCGGCGGTCAGTGAATCGGAGAGTGAGAATTCCTGCTCGGCCGGTTCAGGAGACGAGTCCGCGGCGGCGCCAGCCGGTGTGTCGGCCGAAAAAGCGGCCGGTGCGTCAAAGCCTGCCAGTTCTTGTCGCCAGAACTGTTCGGCCGGCCCCAGATCTTGGCTTTGCAGCCACTCGATGTAGTCGCGATACCGAGGCGGCTCCTGCAAGTCCAGTTCGTAACCATCCCGATGCGCCTCGTAGAACGCGAAGAGTTCATTCAACAACACGACCAGCGACCGGCCATCCAACAGCAGATGATGGAAGGTCCAGACCAGCCAATACTTGGTCTCCCGGATTCTCATGAGCGCCAAGCGCATGAGCGGCGCCAGCGCCAGGTTCAAGCCGCGGCGCCGGTCCGCCTGAAGATAGGCGTCGAGCCGATTCTCCTGCTCTCGCGCGGAAAGTCCGGACCAGTCCTTGAATTCCCAATGAATTCTTACGGAGCCGTGGACCTCCTGCCGCGGCTGATCCAAGCCGCTCCAGTGAAAACTTGAGCGCAGGATCGGATAGCGTTCGACCACCTTTTGCCAGGCCGTTTGAAACGCCCGTGCATTCAGCGCTTCCGGCAATTCGATCAAGAGCTGCTCGATGTCCACGCCGCTTTGCGGATGGTACAGGCTATGGAAAACCATGCCCTGTTGCAGGGGGGAAAGCGCATAGGTCTCCACGGAGTCGCTCTCGATCACATGGCCGTTCATGAAAAGCTCATATCTGCGTGCATTATCGCCACAATCCTGTCTCGAGTTCCTAGCTTGGTCAGCGTGTCTCCGTGAGCCACGTTCTTGAAGTGGGTTTAGTGCGAAAGGAAGCGTGGGGTCGATACCCTAGGCCGCCGTCTGGCATTTGCGGCGAACCGCCGGAAGCAAAGGGACACTCCCCATAACGCCTGCGTGCGCCGGTTGGTATTCATCCGCGCAAGAGAAACGGTTTTGAATTCGTCCGCTAACAGCATCCGTGCAGCGTCGTTCGCTGCCTCCAACCAGTCGGAGAGCAGCGCCGAAGCCGTCAGGCAGACAGCTTGTCTCCCGGTTGACGGGGTGTCTCCTGGCCAGAGTCCTCGCGGCAGGATGCCGACTGAAGAGGCAGGCTGGAAGCCTGTCCAACGTTCTCAAACAGATTCCGGCGATTCGCTCGCGAACGAGTCCCAAGCCGGCGTGCCCATCGCAATTTTGGGAGTTGCCTTCGATCCTCTGACCACGGCTCAGGCCGTGGAACGGATCGAAGCCATGATCGTGTCGCGGCGTCCCCATCACCTGATTACCGCCAACTTGGATTTTCTGGCGCAGGCGCGTCGCGACATCGAGTTGCGTCGGATCTTGTTGGATGCGCACTTGGTTCTGTGCGACGGAACGCCGCTGGTCTGGGCTTCTCGCTGGCTCGGCCACGCGCTCCCGGAACGCGTGGCGGGCTCGGACTTGGTTCCACAGTTGCTCCGTCTTGCGGAGGAGAAAGGTTACCGACCGTTCTTCCTCGGTGGAGCGCCCGAGGTCACCGAACAGGCCGTGGCGAACCTGGGCGCGCGATTTCCGGGGTTGAAGATTGCCGGTTACTATTCTCCGCCAGTTCGATCGTTGCTTGAAATGGATCATGACGAAATCGTCCGGCGTCTGCGGACCGCTCAGCCGGACCTTCTTTTCATTTCGCTCGGCTGTCCGAAGGCCGAAAAGTGGATCGCCATGCATTCCAAATCTCTCGGCATTCCGGTCGCGGTCGGGGTCGGCGCCACGATCGACTTCCTGGCCGGCCGCGTCCGGCGCGCACCCGTCTGGATGCGGCGCGCGGGCATTGAGTGGATTTTCCGGTTGCTCCAAGAGCCGCGGCGCCTCTTCCTGCGTTATGCGGCCGATCTGCGGCATTTCCTGTTGGGAATTCCCAAGCAATGGTGGCGGATGCGTCGGCGCCCTTTGGCGGAAGTGCGAAAAAGTCTCTGTCGGCGCCTCTCCGGCGTAGCGCAGATTTTCAATCCGGTAGTGATGATCGAGCCGTGGTGGATTCGGCTCCGAATCCCGCGCCGGTTTGACAAAGAGATGATCGAAAGGAACAGCGCCTTCTGGAAAAAATGGATGGACCGCCACTGGCTCTTGGAGCTTGACGGAGTGGAGTTCATCGACAGCGCAGGACTCGGTTGTCTGATCTGGCTGCGGAAGATGCTGCGCGAAGCAAATCGAGAACTGGTGCTGCTCGCCCCGAGCGAAGTACTGCGGCGAACCTTGAAGTGGCTGCATCTGGACATCTTCTTTCTGATCGCATCCGATGCCGCGGAAGCTCGGCGGATCATCGAGAATGAACGGCAAACTCCGGGACGGCCCGCCTCCGATTTGTCGTTCAATCCGACTCAACCGATTTCCTGGCGGGGCGAGATCACAGCCGGCAACGCGGCGGAGTTCTGGGATAGTGTCGCCGCTCAATTGCAGTCGCTCCGAGGACGGCAAACTCAGTTGATGGTGGATTTATCCGAGCTGCGGTTCATCGACAGCACCGGCTTGGGTTTGATGATCCGCGCGCAAAAGCAAGCTGCGCGTCACCGGATTCAGCTCCGATTTGTGGCCGCTCAGGCGAGCGTGCTGAATGTCATCCGGCTCGCCCGGCTCGAGAGCGTGCTCTTGACTGACTAAAGACAAGCTGTCTTCAAGATGGAACCCGTCGATAGGCACAACCGCTTGATTGTCGGACGCCGTGTTCCCCCGCACCCTGGCCCTCTCCCTCAGGGAGAGGGGAGAAAGCCGCTTGCGCATCGACCAACCAAGCTTGCTCGGCTTGTCGAAACGCGGCGGACCGTTCTCCCTCTCCCCTGTGGAGAGGGCCGGGGTGAGAGGCGTTCTCCATGTCAACTTACTTATTGACGAGACCGTTGAATGAACGACAGGTCGGCGTTTGTAGTCCCGGCTTTAGCCGGTTCGGGCCGCCTAAAGGCGGGACGACAAACCTTCCGCGTGTAGTCCATCCCACGGTCTCTTCTGTATGAACTGATTGATGATTACCTATGAATGCAAACTTAGATCCTCTTGAGGAAAAACCGCGTCGAAGCCGAGTCGTGACCCGTCGAGGTTTTATCCAAGCCGGTACCACGGCCGCTCTGACCGCCGCCGCCTGGAACCGCGTTCAAGGCGCCAATGAGCGCGTCGGCGTGGGCCTCATCGGCTTCGGATTGATTGGCAAGGTTCACGCCAGAAATTTCAAGGCGCAGCCCGACGTGCGAATCGTCGGCCTCGCGGACACCTATCGTCCGCGCCTGGAAGCCGGTGCTGCGTTCATCGGAGAGAACGTGGCGAAATACAGCGATTTCAGAAGGTTGCTCGAGAACAAGGAGATCGACGTCGTCATCGTCGCGACGCCCGATCACTGGCACGCTCTCATGACCATGATGGCCTGCGCGGCGGGCAAAGATGTGTACGTCGAGAAGCCGTTGACGCTCTTTGTTCGCGAAGGACGCTGGATGGCAGAGGTCGCCCGGCGCCACAAGCGAGTTGTGCAGGTGGGGACGCAGCAGCGCTCCGGGCTTCATTATCAGCGGGCGCGCGAAATGATTCGGCAAGGCAAGATCGGGCAGATGGTCTCGGTGCAATGCAGCTTCTACCGCAACGTGACGCCAGGCTTTGGCAATCCTCCGGACCAGAATCCGCCCGCCGAACTGGATTGGGACCTGTGGCTCGGCCCGACGCCGCAGCGCCCGTACAATCCCAATCGCGGCCTTTATCATTTCCGTTGGTTTTGGGACTACTCCGGCGGGCAGATGACCAATCTCGGCCATCATTCGCTGGATATCGTTCATTGGTGTCTGGATCTGAAAGGACCGCGAGCCGTGACCAGTGCGGGAGGGCGTTACTTCCTGAACGACAACTGCGAAGTGCCGGATCTCCAGGACACCGTCATTGAATACTCGGGCTTCAATGCGGTCTGCCAGATCCGTGAGTGTGCGGCGGGCCGCTCTCAGGCCCATACCGGCGGACTTGTCTTTCACGGTAACCAGGGAACTTTGCCCCTCACGCGCCAGGGCTTCGAAGTGATCCCGGACCGCAAGGAGAATCCAATCAACATTGTCACTCGCATCGGAGAACATCCGGTCGGAGGTCCGCAACCCGTGCCTGAGACCGGCTCACAACGATTTTGGACCGAGCCTCACAGCGACTCATCCGGGAGCTCGAATGAACAGTATATCCGGCATGTCCGTAACTTTCTCGAATGCGTCAAGTCCCGCAAGGAACCGATCTCCGACTTGGAAAGCGGGCATCGAGTCTCGACGGTTTGTCATTTGGCCAACATTTCGTTGCGCACCGGACGCAAGATCCGTTGGGACTCCGAAAAGGAAGATATCCCGGGTGATTCCGAAGCCGCGCAGATGCTCTTGCGGCCCTATCGCAAGCCTTGGGATGCGGAATTGCGGGCGCTTGTGCGGACGTCCTGAATGCCTGCCCCACATTTCGCTGTCTCGCTGAAAGCCTCACTCTTGCAGAACGAATTTGCCTTTCCAATCGACACGGTAAGCTTGGCAATGCGTATGGAGGGTTGAAGAAAACTGGATCGTGTCTCCTGCTCGGAACCGGTCTTTGCCGAACCGTTGCGCAGGCAACTCCAGAGCCGCGATATTCCGGACGTTCAAATCCACACCTGAGAAATTCGCGATCTTTATTCCGCGATCATTGAGGATTGGCTCAAGGCCGCCACCGATGCGCGCGCGGATCGTTTTGCCAGAACGTCCAGGAGCGACGATCCATTCGGCTCGGTCCGCCTTGGGGATGATTTTGCTCCGGTAGAAGGCGTTTTCGACAATGTCTTGGGAATAGAGACCGAGATAGATCGCGTCCTTTGACCAGCACACATAGAGATCCGCCAGAGCAAACTGCGAAACGGGTTTGACAAATCCGCGTTCGCGGTCCCAGTCCTGAAGCGCGAATCTAGAATCTTTCTGCCCAAGCGGGTTGAGCGGTGCCGGAGGCACTCCTTGAGAAGCATCACCGCGCGGCGGTGCTCGTCGGCTCTTCAGCGCAAGCAGGTCCAACGACGCGGCCGCGGCCGTGAGTTCCTCGTAAGGCCGATCGTAAATATCGACCAAGCCGAAATTGAAGTTTTCCCCGTCTCCGCGGCCATGCATCGGTTCGTCGAAGTATTGAAACCAGTCCGCGCCGACGACGTAAGGAGTCCTCAGCAGCGCCTCGAGAGTGCGGCGGAAGCCGGCGGCGCGCTCCTTTTGAGTGTCGGCCACCGGAAAGATTCCGTGGTTGTTCTTGTTGCCGCTGCGATTCTCCGCCGCCGCCATGTAAAACTCGCCGATGATCACCGGTTTGCCGGTCAGAGCGTGCAAGGTGTCCAGGTAGAACCGCACGAACGAGCCGTCGCTCCAATTGGCGTTGAGGTTGCTTGAAATGGCATCCACGTACGGGGCGGAAGCGCGCGCGACGTCCGGATAATAGAACGACTGATAGCGATCGCCCAAGATCAAGGCGCGCTGGTCGTATTTGCGGATAATCTCCCGGACGAGCGAGTAGTAGCGTTCCGCCAGCAGCCCAAGAAATTGATGCATCACACGAATGCCTTTGCCACCCGGGCGGAGGTAAAGCATCCCAGTTCGCTCCAGCGCTTCCCAATTGTCCGCTCCCTCCGGTTCGAAATCCTTGAGCAATTCAGGCCAACGGTTGCGATAAGTCTGCCGCAGCAAGGCGATCAACCGACGCCGCTGCCCGCTGATGGGAGCTTGCTCGAGGGTCATTTTGAAAAGAGTGGCATTCCACCAGCCCATCTCGTTGTCGCTGTAATACCCCAGCAGACGCGGGTCGTCGCGCAAGGCGAGAATCTGTTCCCGGGCGACATCCTCCATCCGGCCGACAACTTTTGCGTCCCACATATCCCACCAAGGCGCTCCCGCAGTCGATCCGATGTGAAGCACCGGCGTAAAGACCACCTCCGGATCCGGGCGTTGCTTCAAGATGTCGAAATCGCTCCACCCGCCGATGGTGGTGAAGCCCCAGGACTTGAGGCGGCGCAAAGTTGCTTCGGCCCATTGACTGGAATCAGGATATTGCTGCCACGCCGCGTAGCCGGGATTGTCCGGATCGAATTCCTTTCGAGTGGCTCCCATCGCCACACAACAAGCACCCAGCGAGAAGAATCCCGTTCCGTCCGGCTTAACCAACCAATCGACTGCATCCTGACGCCGGATGGAGAAGCGATTGGCTCGATCGGCGTCCTGCGACGTCAGGGGCGAACCACCAGCCGGGCGGTTCGCGGGCTGCGGTTGACTCAACGTGCCGATCGTGCCCGTTACGGCCAGAATGAACAGCGTGCGCGCGGTGATAACACACACCTTACCGGCCAGAGACAGATCGTGAGGCATATCGTTCGAGGACCGCTTCGACTTTCACCAAGGCTTCCGGTCGAGTCAAAGTGATTTTGATTATGCAAATCCGGTGGAGCGAGACTCCGTCGAGCCCTGGAATCCTTGCCGGCAAGAAAGTCAGGGTTCGACGGGAGTCTCGCCCCAGCCAAGAATTCGCGCGCTCTGGAGCTTGCCGACGCCCTGCCGATTGCAAATCGGCGCTACAGCCGATTGAAATTCTGCGCTACGCCCGGACCAGACGAACCGCGGTTAGGCCTAAGATCCTTTCCTCTCCACAACCGAACCCCCGGTTCAGCCACGGAGCGGCGTCAGAGCGTAGCCCACAGCGTGAGCTGTGGGGCCGCCATGTCCCCGTGTCCGAAAGCCCCGGAGGGGGCGACAGATATCACTATTGGTTCGCCTTGTTGAATCTGGCGCCGTTCCTACCGCTCAGACTGCTTTGGCTGGAGCCGGCGATCTGTCGCCCCTCCGGGGCTGGAAGCGCTGGTGGATTGGTTTCCCACGGCTGGCGCCGTGGGCTACGTTCTGAACGCCCCTCCGGGGCTGGTTCAGCAACTTTCGGTGCACTGGCGATTTGCCAAGGGTGAGAGACAGGATGCCTGACCTACACTTAAGACTCCACTTTTAACACCAGTATGAAAACCAACGAAAAAATCGATCTGTACAAACTCCACAAAGAAGACTACGCGGCGCCCAGGAAGCCAATCCTTTTGGACATCGCGGAGGCGAGCTACCTTGTGTGGTGTCTCCGAA
Organism: Verrucomicrobiota bacterium; assembly: GCA_016209525.1. GTDB lineage: Bacteria > Verrucomicrobiota > Verrucomicrobiia > Limisphaerales > SIBE01 > VHCZ01. Next base: position 45 of record JACQWK010000511.1, on the reverse strand, counting down.
TTAGCTATACATTCGCGGCAAGGGATTTTTGACGGAGACGAGGCG
>JACQWK010000510.1 GCA_016209525.1 Verrucomicrobiota bacterium | reverse complement strand
CAGATTGGTGATGCGCAGCGCCGCGCCGATGTCCGTTGTTTCGAGCGCTCCGAACTCCGCCTCCAGCTCGGCGAGGATGCGTTTCAGCATCCGCCCGTCGACGACGAAATCCACATCGACCGTCGCGCGCGGCCGCGCGTAGACGTTCACCGCGTGGGCGCCCACCAGGGTCCATTTCGCACCGAGCCGGTCGAGCACGGCGACGACTCTGCGGTAGATATCCGCCAAGTCCGGCCCGGTCCGGCCCGTCAGGGCGTTTTGCAACCGGAGGATTTCAAGTGCCTCATCCATGTGAGGGTGCGTAGACACGACGGTTCAGTGTACCACGCCACCGGCGTCATACTCGCGAGCGCGCGATAAAGCGATGAAGCTCAAATCTTCCGCGCTCCACTCGACGGCCAACACACCAGTTTTAGGGCAGGACTTCGCGCAACGGCAGGCTCAGAACTTCGTTTTCACCCACCCGTACGGCTAAATCCTCATTCGCACCGATGGTGCTGGACTGCCGGTAGGCGCGAGCGGCGGGATCTGGATTGGTGTAGACCTCTGCCGTCCGGTTACGAAGGTTGACGATCACATATTGCTGTATGCCGGCCTGTGCGTAACCTGCCAGCTTCTCGCCGGCGTCGCGCTCGTAGCTGGCGTCCGCGACTTCCACAACGGAAAACGCATCCGCGGCAGTGGGGATGTCGGTGTAGTCGTCCAGCGTGCCGCGAATCACCGCGAAGTCCGGTTCGGGTACGAGCGTTTCGCTGCAAACCACCGGCTGCTGCGACCGGACATGCCGGCGGCTATCGTTGATCCGAATTCGCAGATCTGAAAGACGCTCGACTGCCTTGCTGTGATCTTTTCCGATCACGAATGGATCTTCTCCCGTGGCGGCGCGATCCTTCAGGACAATCAAGCCATTGAGCAGTTCGGTAGAAGCGTCTTCTGGGATGATGCCCAGACGTACGAGCGCCTCCGCGTCTCGGTGCGTGAACCGCGGAACCCGCCATCGCCCATCGAGGAACTGCTCAGGCGGCGGGACGAAGCGTTCGGCTGAGTTCATCGTACGAGCGGCCATATGGTGAGTATACTCCGGCGGAACCGATTGCCTATCCAGAGGTTCGCGATCACTTCGAATCCGGCGGCGCGACAGCGATCCCGATGACGCCGCTTCGCTCGATGGCCGCGCGCAAGAAACCAGACCTCCGGACATCGTCGATAAACTGGTTCACGGCTTTCAAGCCTTCCGGATTCCCTTTCGCCACGATGATGGTTTGTTCCACGCCGTATAAGTCATCCGGCAACAATCGCACGCCGGAAAGGTTTCGCATGGCGTCGGTCAATCGCTGGCGATTGGCGCCCCAGGCGTCGAGTTTGCCGGCGAGCAGCGTTTGAATGGCCTCGCCGGGGCTCGCTTCGGTGACTTCGATAAGGCGGGCCTGCTTCAAAGTCCGCCCCAGATACAACGCAATGGAGTCGCCTCTTCCGGCGCCGATGCTCTGGTTCGGACGATCGATATCCTTCACCGAACGGATCGCCGAATCCTGCCGGACGAGGAAAGTCTGTTGCACGAGCATATAGGGTCGAGAGAACTCCACCGGTCCGGCGCGCTCCGGGTTGTAGGCGACAAACCCGATATCCGCCTTGCCGTTCTGGACCGCGTCGATCGCGGCTTGAGGGCTCTGGACGCCGGTCAGCACCGGCTCAACCTTAAGGCGCCGGGCCAACTCGCGCGCAAGATCCACCGCGGCGCCGCGAATCTCGCCGGTCGCGGGATCCTTCACGGCATGCGCGGGATTGCTCGAAAGATAAACGGCTCGCAGGGTTCCACCCGAAGTCAGGCTCGTCTGGGCCGCGCCAGTCCAAGTCCAAGTCAACAGCGAAACGGCGGCGAGTCGAAACGATAGACGCATGTCTCCTCCAGAATCTTTCTAGGAGCCTGTCGGGAATTCGGGAAGAAATTCGGGGACGGTGCACTAAATCGCCTAATTTTCAAACGACCTTGGACAAAATCAAGCGATTTAGTGCACCGTCCCCTGAATTCCCGACACGCTCCTAGCAGGCTCGGTCATCGGTTCCTCAACAATGCCAGCAACCCTTCCGGCACCAATCGATGCTTCTCGTCGAAGCTGTCCGGCTCCCGCCAAACAGCGCGCAACCTTTGGCCATTGTCTTCTTCCACCGTGAATTCGTCGCGCCGGCCGGCGAGTACGTCTTTAAAACTTCCCTGATAAACGAAGACAACCTCGTGGAACGGTTCCCCTTCCAAATGAAACACGTTTTCCAGTACGCCGAGGAGTCGAACGGCTCCGAGTTCCAAACCGACTTCCTCGAGAATCTCCCGGGCCACGGCCTCTTGGCTGGTTTCACCGGGTTCGACTTCGCCGCCAAGCGGGCGATAGTAAAAGCCGCCTTTGATGGAATCGAAACCCTCGAAAACGAGAATTCGTTTTTCCGACCAGATGACACAAATCGAAATGACTCGAATCCGCCGGGGCTTCATGACAGCGCGACGATTCTGCCGATGGTGGACCAGTTCCGGCTGGTTGCTTGAACGCCAAGTTCGCTTTCGATGAAGTTGTTGGGAAACCCATAAAATCCGTTGGCTTTCCTCCGGCTCACAATAAACGCCTCGCGATCTTGGATTGCAAATGCTTCGAGGGCTTCCTTGTCCGAAAGTAAAGGCAAAGACGGCTTCCTCCGCGGTCTTTCAGACAAGAATGCCACGTAAAATTTGGCATCGGAGTCCGCTTCGAAATCCTTGAAGGGATCTGTTTCCACGAGCCGTTCAATTTCACTAAGCCGCCGGATCATCATCGTGACTTCGCTGCCAAGCGACTTATGCAGTGTTCTCTTTACTTTTTCAACGACGGCTGATGGATCGCGGCCCGCCGACCCGAATAGCACATTGCCGCTCTGGATCACGGTTTTCACATCCTTGCAGCCTGCCGACACGAACGCGCTGCTCAGTTCATCCATTTTTACAATGGCGTGGCCCGCGACGTTGATCGCGCGCAAGAAAGCGATGTATTGGGTCATGGGGTTTTTCAGAACAATTCTTGTATCGGATAAGCCGGCCAGTTGCCGGTTGAGGGGACGTATTCGAAGCCGCGGCCGAGAGGGTCGTCGCGCCGGACAGTGGTGTAGTTGATTCCCAGCGCCGAGTAGATCGTCGCCGCGACGTCTTCCGGTCCAACGGGGCGGTCTTGGGACCAGCCGGGGTTCTCCACGAACCGCCCGTCGGCTGTGGTTGACCCGATCACCTGGCCGCCGCGCACACCGCCTCCCGCAAACAGCGTCGAGTGCACCGAATAGTGGTCGCGGCCATTTTGGTTCGTGAGATTTCCAACCGTGCGTCCGAATTCGCCTTTCGCGATAATGAGCGTCTCGTCGAGCTTCGTCTTTCCACTCGCCCCGGGAATCGTCGCGAGATCCGCAAGCAGGTTTCCGAGTCCCGCGTCGAGCTGGCGCGCGGGGCGGTAGATGCCGGCGTTCTGCTGATAGATGTTCTGGTGGTTGTCCCACCCGCCAAGCGTGATCATGATGTAGCGGGTTCCGAGCTCGGCCGTGACAAGGTTGCGGGCGACAATACATGCATTGCCGAACGGAGAGTTGCCGTACTTCGCCTGGTCCTGAGCCGTAAACCGGAATGCGGCGGTTATTGCCGGGTCATACATCATTCCGCGCGCGCCGGCGTAGAAGTCGGCCATCTCCTCGAAATCGGACCGGCGGAGTCCCGCGGCATTGAGCGCCTGAAGAATGCCGTACCGGTCGTTAAACGTGGCTTCGTTATCGGAGTGGGCCAGGTTGGGAAGGCCGCCAGCCGCGGGGACGACATCGAACGGCGCGTACCGGCCGGGGAAATATCCGTTGCGCACCAGCGTGCCTCCGCCGGATAGCGATACGAATCCGGGAAGCTTCTGGCTGGCCAGGCGCTTCGGCTCGAATTCGAGGGCGACCACGGAGCCGATGTTCGGCGCAATTTTTCCCGTGGCGCTTGCAGGATTACGTCCGATTTGATTCCAGGTTTGGAGAAGCGAATGGACCAGAGCGCTCGACAGGCAGCTCCGCATGATCGAAAACAGCGATGCCTGGCTTGCCAGGCTGGGCATCAGGCCTTCCGGAAAATCCACGCCGTTAATGGTCGTTGGCCCGAAATCCTGGGGCGTCCACGGACCAACCTTCAGATCGAAGGTGTCGATGTGACTGGGCGCGCCCGCGAGGAGAATGAAGATGACGTTCTTCGCCGTGTTGAGAATCGCAGCCTGGCTTTGATACGAACCGGACTGCGCAAACAGGTCCAACGGCGAAAGAAAGTAGCCCGCCACGCCCGCGCCGGTCAGTTCAAAGAAAATTCTGCGATTGATGATGCGGTCCATGTCAGTAGCTGTAAATAAACTCCAGTTTGTTCAGCAACGCCCATTGCAACGATTCGGCGCCGCGCTGATTGCCAAGCCAGCTCATCACTGCGGATGCAATGGATATTTCCTCAGGCGATGGATATCGATTCAGAGTCGAGGTGTACAGCAATTCAATGATTGCCAACGGACTGCTGTGTTCGCGCAAGAGCCTCT
>JACQWK010000513.1 GCA_016209525.1 Verrucomicrobiota bacterium | reverse complement strand
TTACATGGCTGTGAGTCCAATTCTGCACGAACATCCGTTACGTTTTGATTCGCAGACAAAACTCACCGCGCCGACTTCTGCCCAGATGCTGGCCCCGACTTACGCTTCATGAATGTGCCCTGGGGAGGAGCAGGCTGCCGACAAATTTGATTCCATAGTCTCACTGTTGATGGTAAAGGCTGAGTGTCTGATGGTATGCTTGGTGGAACAAGTGTTGAACTCCCTGTGGGATGAACATGCCGTGGTTCGGTGAGATCACCGGTATGCATTGGGTTTGCGCGCTCGGAGTGCTGACCGGTTGTTACGCACTCGGTTGTGTGACGCTAGGCTACTACCTGGTTCGTTTGGCCACGGGAAAGGATATCAGGAGCGTCGGTAGCGGCAGCGTGGGAGCGTCGAACGTCGGACGCACGCTGGGACCGTGGGGATTTGGAGCTACCCTGGCGGGTGACCTGGGAAAAGGCGCCGTCGCCGTGTGGGTGACCGAACGGTTCGCAGAAAGCGAAGGCATGAAACTGGTCGCGATACTCGCGGTGGTGACGGGGCATGTTTGGCCGGTGCAGCTCCGGTTTCACGGGGGCAAGGGTATGGCCACGGCTGCCGGCGCGCTCACGGCTTTCAATCCGCTCCTGATGGCGGGTTTGTTCGCGGCTTTCGGAATGGCCTGCGCCGGCCTGCGGTCGGTCGTATTGGCCGGCCTGGCAGCGTTTAGTCTCCTGCCCGCGGTGAATGGATTGCTCGGCGAATCGGCGGCGAGTACCGCCGGGCTAACGGTTCTTACCGCCCTCGTGCTCTTTGCGCACCGGGAGAACCTGAAAGAAGAATTCGCCGAGCTGGCGGCCAAGAGACGGAACCGAGTGAGGCCAGGCGTGTCACAGGAATAGAAATCTATGAAGCGATCCGCAGTGTTGGAATTTAAGATTGCGACCGAGGATTGGGAATTCGACCGAATCCACGAGTTGAACTACAAGACGTTTGTGGAGGAAATCCCGCAACATCAGGCCGTCTCAAACCGCCGCTTGGTCGATAAATTTCATTCCGAGAACACGTACGTGATCTGCCTGTGTGACGGCCAACTCATCGGGATGCTGGCCGTGCGCGGGAAACGCCCGTTTTCGCTGGACCAAAAACTTTCCCGGTTGGAGGACCATCTGCCGCCCGGCCGGTCAATCTGCGAGATTCGTCTCTTGGCGGTCGAGAAGGATTTTCGCATGGGCCAGGTCTTTTATGGCCTGCTCAAATTCGCCAGCGATTACTGCATCCAACAAGGCTATGACCTGGCGGTGATTTCCGGCACGACTCGGCAGCAGAAACTTTACAGGCACCTGGGCTTTGTTCCCTTCGGGCCGCTGGTCGGCGCTGGAGAGGCCCTGTTCCAGCCGATGTATCTCACCCGTGAATCCTTCGAGGAGAAGACCAAAGATTTCTTTGAACCGGACGGCGAAGAATCAGTCTGAGGTCAGTTCCGCGGCGACCATGTCGCCCACTTGCGAAGTGCTGTATCCCATTTTCCCCGCGGCCAGGCTCTTGATCTTTTCGCGCGTCACCTTGATGACGGCATTTTCGATGGCTTGAGCCGCCGCCGTTTCACCCAGGAAATCCAGCATCATTTGGCCCGCGCAAATCGCGGCGAGCGGATTGATCACTCCTTGGCCGGTGTATTTGGGAGCGCTCCCGCCGATGGGTTCGAACATGCTCGCTCCCTGGGGATTGATGTTGCCGCCGGCGGCGATGCCCATGCCGCCCTGGATCATGGCGCCGAGGTCGGTGATGATATCGCCGAACATGTTGTCGGTGACGATCACGTCGAACCATTCGGGATTCTTGACGAACCACATGGTCGTCGCGTCCACGTGGGCGTAATCGCGCTGGATTTCCGGGAATTCCTTTTTTCCAATCTCATGAAAGGCGCGTTCCCACAGATCGAACGCGTAGGTGAGAACGTTCGTTTTCCCGGACAACGTGAGCTTTTTGGCCTTGTTCCGTTTGCGCGTCGTCTCGAAGGCGAAACGGAGGCACCTTTCCACGCCCCGCCGAGTATTGACGCTCTCCTGCACGGCAATTTCATTGGGCGTGCCCTTGAACACGAAACCGCCGGATCCCGTGTAAAGGCCTTCGTTGTTCTCGCGCACCACGACGAAATCGATATCTTGAGGCTTCTTGTCCTTCAGCGGGCAGAATCGTTGGTCATACAGTTTGACCGGCCGCAGATTGATGTACTGCTCCAGTTCGAAGCGAAGCCGCAGCAAAATGCCCTTCTCCAGAATGCCCGGTTTGACCTCGGGATGGCCAATCGCACCCAGCAAAATCGCGGGGAATTTTCTCAGTTCTTCGACCGCGCTGTCCGGCAACACTTCATTGGTTCGGAGATAGCGCTCTCCGCCGAAGTCATAGTGAGTATAGCTGAGTTTGAGTCCGAATTTGCCGGCGGCGGCGTTCAGCACCTTGACCGCTTCCCGAACGACTTCAGGACCGGTCCCATCGCCGCCAATGACCGCAATGTTATAGCTCTTCATGATATCCCTTCTGCTCCCGCCGGCCCGGCGAGAGGGAGGATGCTAATAGTTCTCCGGGCGCTTTCAACGGAATTGTGCGAATTTTTGCATTGCCTGAATCTCGCCGGGCGTAGCGAAGATTTGTTTGGTAAGCTCACAACGTGAAATCCAGCGAGAACTACAGAATTGTCAGGCTGGCCAACGGTGTTTACAGCGTGCACTCGCTGAGGCACGCGGAAACGTTTCACCCGGTGATCGGCCCCGTGGCGGAAGCGCAGGCGCTTTACGTCGAGCAACTCGGGCTGAGGGAACGCTTCCGGGCCGACGCGTCCGGTTTTGTGATTTGGGACGTTGGCTTGGGCGCAGCCGCCAATGCGATCACGGTTCTACGCGGGTTGGCGGAACAGCCGGGATCGGTCCAGTTGGTGAGTTTCGATCACACGCTGGAACCGCTTCGATTCGCTATGGAAAACGCCGGCTTGCTTGGGTATCTGGGGGGAATCGAGCGACCTCTTGAAGAACTCCTTTTGCAACGCGCGACGCGGATGTTTCTGGGCAAGATCGAAGTGAACTGGCGGATCGAGTTGGGGGACTTTCCGACCTTCCTGGCCGGACCGGGCGCGCAAGATTTGCCTAAGCCGCACGCGATTTTGTTTGACGCTTATTCACCAGCAAAAAACCCGTCCATGTGGACTCAGCCGCTTTTCTCGCGCCTCTTCCAGTTGCTTGCCCCTGGCCGTCCCTGCGCGTTGCCAACTTACTCGCGGAGCACGATGTTGCGCGTCACGCTCTTGCTCGCCGGGTTCTATGTCGGGAGCGGACACGCCACCGGGGAAAAGGAAGAAACAACCATGGCCGCCAACACGCTCGACCTGATCCGGGAGCCGCTGGATCGAAAATGGCTTCAGCGGGCCCGTCGCTCAACGAGCGCGGAGCCGCTGGCAGGACCAAGGTATCGCCAAGCGCGGCTTTCCGCAGGGACGTGGGAACGGCTGCAGCGACATCCGCAATTCGATTGAAGGCGGCGACGGGCTGCTTACAGAGGAGACCGTGGAATGGACTACACACGGAAGGTTTGTAGTCCCGCCTTTAGGCGGCCCGAACCGGCTAAAGCCGGGACTACAAACGCCGACCTGTCGCGCATCCAACGGTCACCTCAATAATCTTCAAGCGCGGCGCGTTCCTGCGGCTGCTTTTTCGAGGGCGCGGAGCACTTCCTCATCCGTTGTTTGGGAAAAACTCGAGTAGTACTGGCCGACCGCGTGGAAATTGGGATCGACGAGGAGCGAAATAACGTCGTCGCTCACATTGGCCAACCGGGCAAAGCCGTTGGTTGAAGCCACCGGCACGGCGACGGTAATCTTCTTCGCGCCTTGCTTCCGGGCGGACCGGACTGCGGCTTCGGTCGTCGCCCCCGTGGCCAAGCCGTCGTCGGCCAGTATGACCGATTTGCCTGAAAGCGGAGTGCGCTGGCCTTTTTCGAATTTCTTGACGTAATCCGTGAGGCGGCCCTTTTCTTCCGTGATGACGTCGTCGAGATCATCGGCCTCCACGTGAGTGCGCGCCAAGACCTGTTGGTCGAGCACCACGGTCTCCGCTTCCGCCAGTGCGCCCACGGCGAATTCGCGAAAGTGGGGGTGCCCGATCTTTCGGACCACGAGCACGTCCAGCGGCCGTTTCAAGATCCGGGCGATTTCGGCGGCTACGATCACTCCGCCTCGAGGCAAGCCGAGAATGACGTCCGCGAGGACTTTCTTTGCTGAAAGCTCGAGGCCCAATTTCTCGCCCGCTTCCTTTCGAGACGCAAAAGTCATGGTTTCATTTCCCGGGCCAGTGTCTCTCTTCCGCGAGTGATTGCCAAGCGCTTCCAGTCTGGGCTCAGCAATTCTCAATTTGGCCAGGGGCACGGTTCGTGATCGTAAGGCGGATACTCTTGTCTGCCCAGTCCCCGAAAAATGTGCGGACAGGAGTGTCCGCCTTACCGCGGCGCTAGAGGGATTTCATGTTGAGCGCTAACCGGCGCCGATGCTCTTCGCGTGTGGCCGCGTCGTAGAACTCGATGGGATTGTAGTCATCGGTCAGCACAATTCCGCGAGTGAGATCGGGGGTCTGGATGCCGCTGAAGGCCTCCTTGGCCGAATGGCGGCAGGCCAGGTGCACCTCCTCGAAATTGGGTTCGCGAAGGGTTTTGAGTTCGGGCCGATCCGAAGCCACATAAAAAACGTTCCCGTTTCCGGAGGCGTGGACGCGGACCGCTCTGAACACACTGCGCAACGTCTTTTCCAGGGACGCAGAAAAGAAATCACGGCCGGCCTCAAAGTATCCGAAGCTGTTAACCACCAGCGTTCCTTCCTCCTTCAAAATGCGGCGCATGGCCCCGAACGCGTTCGTGGTCATCAGATGGGAAGGCGACGAATCGCCTAAAAACGCGTCGAGGATGATCGTGTCGTACTTTTCCTTCGCTTCGTTGATGAAGTGGCGGCCGTCACCGATGGTGAGGTTAAACAAACGAGAGTTGCAGTGGAAATGGTTGGTGGCCACGGCGACCACGCCCGGGTTGATCTCGACCACGTCCACCTGGACGCCTTCCTGGGCGAATTGCATCGGCACGATTCCGACGCCCAATCCGATACACAGGGCGCGTTCGATTCGTGGCGTGTAGGCCTGGGCAAGTTGATGGAGAGCGTAGGTAAAAAGGGCCCGGCTCTTCTTCTGGGTCGGATCGTATATGTTCTGCACGAGGTAGTCGTTCAAGTAGTATCTCTCGTTCCCTTCCTTCTTATCGAGCACCTGAAGCAGGCCAAAGTTTGAGTTCGCCCGGTAGAGTTCATCGGTGGTGTCGGTATGAATCAACCGCTCCTTCGTCGTTCCGCCATAGCCCAACAGAAGTCCGACCGCGATGCCGGCCGTCGCCGCCGGCGTCGAGCCTTTCCGGGTTTCCCAAAGAAGAAAATAACCGGCGACCAGCGCCATCAGGAAACCGGCCGTCAAGTACATCGTGACCGAATTGGGGAAGAACGGGACGAGGACGTAGCCGATGAGAACGGTTCCGATGACGCTGCCGAGAGTGCTGATGGCGGTAAGGCGGCCAATAGTTCCGCCGACCTCAGCCACCGAGTCTGTCAACACCCGCACGACGAAGGGTCCGACCATGGCCAACAGGGCGAGTGGGATGAAGAAAAGAAACGACGCGGCGATTAAGGAGCCAACGGCAAGTTTGTACTTGAGGCACCAGTAAGCGACAGGTTCGACCACGACGATGGTGAAGCCGAGGTAGATCGCGGCGATGAGGACGCAGGCGTAAAGGCGGCCCAGCTTTGGGGCATTGTCAACCAGGCGGCCTCCGGCGTAATAACCGGTGGCCAAGGCGACCAGGGTTACGGCGATTTGCGCGGTCCAGACAAAGTGGGAGGTGCCAAAAAAAGGAGCCAGCATCTTGGCCCCCAGGATTTCGATGATCATGATGGCGGCTCCGGTGGTGGCCGCGGAAAAATAAAGATATCGCCGGAGCGCGCCGGAAACCGACGGCCCTGGGGGAAGTTCTGGTTTCTTTCTCACCGGGGTCTTCTACTGGTTAAATTTGAAATTTGAAATTTGAAATTTGCGATTCGGAGGGCTCCTCCATAAGGTGTCGCGGGAGGAGCGCGGCGTTCGCGCCGCTTCAGCTTGAGAAGGCCGGGGCGGATTCGGCAACGCCGATCTGCCGGGCGCTTGCACGCTGGAGCGGGCTAAAGCTCGCGCTCCGAACGGAACTGACAACTCGTGAATGCCCAGAGAACCAGAGCGCGCGACGGCTTGAGAAAATACCGGCATGTGATCAATATCGGGCTTCAAAACACGCTCGTTTATCGGATCAATTTCTTGTTTCGAAGCGTCTTCGGCCTCATTCCATTGGCCGCCACGATTTACCTTTGGAGGGCGGTTTATGCCAGCCGTGAATCCGCCGATGAGATCGCCGGCTACAGCTTCGCGGCCATGGTCTCCTATTACCTCCTCGTCACCATCGTCGATATGCTCACCGCCGTGAATGAAGACGACTGGCAGATCGCCGCCGACATCCGGGAGGGCAACATCAATCAGTTCTTGTTGAAACCCATCGACTATTTGAGCTACCGGTTGTGCCTCTTTCTCGCCGGGAGGCTCGTTTACACGCTGGTCGCGCTCGTCCCGGTGGGCCTGTTCATTCTGGTCCAACGTCGGTATTTCGCCTGGCCGACGGACGCCGCCACGTTCGGATGGTTCGTGTTGGCGACCTTCATGACCGGCCTGCTCCAGTTCTTCATGTCATACACGATGGCGTTGCTGGCCTTCTGGGTCTTGGAGGTGTCCACGTTCATCTTCATCCTGTTTGCGTTCGAATACATCGCCGGCGGACATTTGTTCCCATTGGATATCCTGCCGCCGGCTTTGGCGCAGATTCTGACCTACACGCCGTTTCCGTACCAGCTCTTTTTCCCGGTCAGCATTTATCTCGGACGCACCACCGGACTCGCGCTTTGGCAGGGCCTCTTGGTTCAAGCGTTTTGGGTGGCGGCCTTCTATGTCCTGGCGCGAGTCGTCTGGCACCGAGGAATCCGAAAGTACACCGCCGTTGGGGGCTAGGCGCCGGGCAACGGGATGGCTTCGTCGATGAGCATGATGGGAATGTCATGGCGGATTGGATAGAGGAACTTCTTGTCCGAACGGATCAGGCCGCCGTCGATCCGTTCTGCGACCGGCTGGCCGGCGCGATTCCTGAGTTGCGCCGCCGCAATCTTTTGGTTGAGCGCTTCGATGAGAGTCGGCGGGGCAAGCTCGATTACCTGATGAGTTTCCGGACAGCGGATCAGCCCGAGCAACTCCGGATTTATCATAATTTGAGAGCCCGTTGGGCGGCTTGGTAAATTTCCGTGAGGGGGACCTGCGCCTCAGCCGCCAGCTTTTTACAGGCTTCAAATTCCGGCGTGGCGTGGACAGTCTGGCCGTTCAACTTGCCCAGTTTGACCGCGACCTCGCCGTAACGCGTTTTGACTTTCGTCTGTTCTCTCCGCAGCTTTCGGCGTTCCGCTGTGTATCGCCGGACCCCGAACGCACTCGTCTCGCGGAGCAGCATTTCCGAAAACGCGTCGGCGCGATCGAGGGAACACAGCACGGTCAGCAGCACGCCAGGCCGGTTTTTTTTCATCTGAATCGGCGTGTGAAAAACATCCAGCGCCCCCGTGGAGATCGCTCTCTCGACAAAGTAGCCGAGAATTTCCGGATGACTGTCGTCGAGGTTGGTTTCGAGGACCGCAATCGTGTCCGTTTCCCAATCGTTCCGGCTCGAAATGGCGCCGCTTGCGTCCGCCGAGGTCGAAGGCATAGAATCCCCCAGAACCGCGCGAAGGACATTGGGCCGGATCTGGTTATCCCGTGTTCCGAGACCGTAGCCAACTTTCCGGGCCACCAGGCCCTGCATCGATCCGAAACTCTCGGCGAACTCCGCCAGGATCGCGGCTCCCGTCGGCGTAATCAGCTCATGCGGTTCATCGCATTGGGTTACGGCGATTCCCCGTTCGCCCAAGATTTCGAGTGTCGCCAGAGTCGGAATGGGGAATCGGCCGTGCGCGCAATTCACCCACCCCGTGCCTTCGACGGCCGGTCCGGCCAACACACGCGGTCTGCCGAGCATCTCCAGCGCCAGACAAGCGCCGACAATATCCACGATAGAATCGACGGCTCCGACTTCATGGAAGTGGACCCGGTCGGGCAGTTCCCCATGAATCTTGCCCTCAGCCACGGCGATGCGATGAAAGACTGCGACGGCCTTTTGCCGAACCCATTCCGAGAGCCCGCTCTGGGAGATCATAGCCCGAATTTCTGAATAGTCGCGGCTGTGCGTGTGATGATGGTGGTGATGTTCCTCCTCGTGATCATGTTCAGTTTCGCGCGCGCCATGGCGAGCCTGCGCTAATCCGTGACCGGTCTCGTGGCCGTGTTCGTGGGAATGATGCTCGTCCTCCTGGTGATGGCTCCCTGCGTGGTGGTGGTGATGGGAGCCATGGTCATGGGGGTGGTGCGAATCCTCATCGGGATCGTGCTCTTCGTCTTCGTGATGATCCGCCAAATGGACATCGAACTTCACACCAAGGATATTTGCCTTGTGTTTTTTGGTTGCGTGCAGGTGGTAATCGTGAAGTCCCAGCTTGGCCAATTCGCTTTCCAGCGTATGGAAATCGACGCCCAAGTCGATCATGGCGCCGAGGAACATGTCTCCGCTGATGCCGCTGAAAATGTCGAGATAAAGGGTTTTCATTCAATCTGTCGCGAGCGCGTTAATTTGGCCTGCGGCATAGCCGGCGCCGAAGCCGTTGTCGATATTCACAACCGTGACGCCCGTGCCGCAGCTATTCAGCATCCCCAGAAGCGCCGCCAAGCCCCCGAAGCTTGCGCCATACCCCACGCTGGTTGGAACGGCGATGACGGGCCGGCGAACCAGGCCCGCCACCACACTGGGAAGCGCTCCTTCCATCCCCGCCACCACAACCAGTACGTGGGCGCTCAGCAGGTCTTCCAGTCGAGCCAGCAGCCGATGCAGTCCAGAAACGCCCACATCGTAGATTCGACTGACCTTGTTGCCCATGATATCCGCCGTGAGGGCGGCTTCTTCCGCGACGGGCAAGTCGCTCGTCCCGGCGCAGACGACGGCGATGGCGCCGTGGCGCTTCCGCAAAGGCCGTTTTTCAATTGTGACACAACGAGCCATCTCGTGGTAAACGGCTCCGCGAATGGCTTTCCGAACCGCTTCCGCCTGCGCCGTGGCGACTCTTGTGATGAGCAGGCGATCTTCCGTTTGGAGAATCCTCTTGGCAATCGCAGCGATATGTTCGGGAGTCTTGCCCTCGCCATAAATGACTTCCGGAAATCCCTTGCGGAGCCCTCGGTGCGTATCCACCTGCGCAAACCCAAGGTCCGCCAGCGGCGCGGCTTGAAACGCGCGAAGCACCTTCTCCCGGCCCACCTTTCCTCGCCGAAAATCGTCCAATAGCTTGATCGCTTGCGTCGTCGTCACGCCGGGAAAATGTCAGGAAATCGCCGAAGGGTCACGCCGGAAATGGACGCAAAATTCCCGCTTGCGTCCCGCCAGACCTGATCCTATAGTGCGCGCTCTTTTCGAACGAAGATTTGCTTATGCGTCGCCCTAAAGGCATCAAAACACGAAAGTCCGTGGCGAAACGATTCAAGATTTCGGCGCGGGGAAAGGTTCTGCGAATGCGCGGCGGCAAGCGCCATTTGCTCGCCGGCAAGAAGCCGAAACGCCGCCGTTCCCTCGGCACGGCCGTGGTGGTAGATCCCACCGACACCTACCGCGTCACGCAGAACTTGCCCTTCAGCCACTGACACGCTCGCATCACCCGACCACAGACAACTGACCACTGACAACTGACCACTGGCAACTGACCACTGGCAACTGACCACTTACCTATGCGAGTTACCAACGCTCCCGCCTCACGCAAACGCCGCAAACGGACGATCAGAGCCGCGAAGGGCTTTCGGATGCGCCGTTCGAAACTTTACCGCTATGCGGCGGACGCCCTTGACCATGGCCGACAGTATGCCTTCCGCGACCGGAAGACCAAGAAACGTAATTTTCGGGCGCTCTGGCAGGTGCGCATCAACGCCGCGGCCCGGGCGGCCGGCCTCACCTACAGCCGATTCATGGAAGGACTAAAGGCAGCGAAGGTGGCCCTGGATCGAAAGGTCTTGGCGGACCTGGCCGCCACAGATCAGACCGCCTTTACCGAGCTCATCCAGGTCGCCCAAAACGCCCTGAAAGCGAAAACCGCGAGGGCGTAAACGCTCGACAGACCGAGTTGAGGGCGGGCGACCGGGAAACTGGCCGCCCGCTTTTCTTTTGTGATTGGTATCGCAAGGCAGAGATTGGGCAGGCCACTCGCAAGCTGGCAATAACTGGAAGCAATTTATGTCATTCGTTGAAGAAATCGAACCGCTGAAGGAAGGCGCTCTGACGGAACTGAAGGCCGCCTCGGACTTGGCGGCGCTCGAACAAGTCCGCGTTCGCTTCCTCGGCAGTCACGGCAAGTTCACCGCCCTCATGAAACAACTCGGTTCGCTTCCGAAGGAAGAGAAGCCGGTCGCGGGCAGATTGGTGAATCAGGTCAAAGTGGAACTGGAAGCCGCGCTGGCTGACCGGAAATCCGAGCTTGAGCTCAAGGCTTCACTGCCCAAAGAACCCACGGATTTCACCCTTCCTGGCCGCCGGCGGCCCCTGGGCAAAACGCACCCCCTGACGCAAGTGACCGAAGATATCGTCCGAATCTTTCGGCGAATCGGCTTCGTCGTGGCCGATGGACCGGAAATCGAGAACGAATGGTACTGTTTCGATGCGCTCAACACGCCGGCAGATCACCCGGCGCGCGATACCCAGGACACGTTCTATCTCAACGCAGGACAGGCTTCCAGCCTGCCCCGATCGGCCCCTCAATCATCGCAATTGCAGCCGGCAGGCAAGATGCCTCCGCGGCTGTTGCGTACACACACGTCGTCCGTGCAAATCCGTGTCATGGAAAAGCAGCAACCCCCGGTGCGCATCATCGCTCCGGGGCGCGTTTATCGCCGGGACAACGCCGACGCGACGCACAATCCGACGTTCCAGCAAATCGAAGGCCTCTACGTGGACAGGGGCGTGACGGTGGGCGATTTGAAGGGCACGGTCGAGCACGTTTTCAAGGAGTTGCTGGGCGACGAAGTGAAGCTCCGTTTTCGCCCGCATTACTTCTCCTACACGGAGCCGAGCTACGAAATCGACTTTTCGAGCTCGCTCACACGGAGGATGGGCAAGGATTGGCTCGAGCTAGCAGGTTGCGGCATGGTCCATCCGCAAGTATTCGAGAACGTCGGGTACGATCCGGAAATTTGGAGCGGTTGGGCCTTCGGCTTCGGCATCGAACGCATCGCCATGATCCGATATGGGATCAATGACATTCGGCTCTTTTACGAGAACGATGTGCGGTTTCTGAGGCAGTTTTGAGGA
This sequence comes from Verrucomicrobiota bacterium, assembly GCA_016209525.1. Classification (GTDB taxonomy): domain Bacteria; phylum Verrucomicrobiota; class Verrucomicrobiia; order Limisphaerales; family SIBE01; genus VHCZ01. The sequence goes on along the minus strand of JACQWK010000513.1, from coordinate 20,709 downwards.
TTCCAGATGGCCATTGACTGAAACTAATTGAAACCAAAAGGAACGATGACGATCGCCAAAAACACCCGGTTCAAACAATGCTGCCCACTCGATGCGTTGGCGCCACGCGTCATGAAATCGACTGGGTTGCGACTGACGATATGGGCCGCGCTAATCTGCCTTTGGACGTCCACTGAAGGGGCAACGTCAACCCTCAAAACCCAGAATGTCTTCCTCATCATGAGCGATGGGTTGAGGTGGCAGGAGGTTTTTGCCGGCGCGGAGGAACTCTTGATCAACGCAAAGAATGGCGGCGTCAAGAACACCAACGCCCTGCGCAACCGTTTCTGGCGGGAGACGCCCGAAGCGAGACGGCAGGCGCTGCTTCCGTTTTTCTGGAGCGAAATCGCGAAACGGGGCCAACTGCTCGGAAACCAGAACAAGAAGAGCGTCGTCAACCTGACCAATGGCCGAAAGTTTTCCTATCCCGGCTACAACGAGGTCCTCGCCGGCTTTGGCGACCCGCGGATCGACAGCAACAGCAAGCTGCCGAACCCCAACGTCACCGTTTTCGAATGGCTGCAGGGCCGACCTGGTTTTCAAGGCAAAGTCGCCTTGTTCGCGACCTGGGACGTTTTTCCGTACATCTTCAACGTCCCACGCAGCAAGCTGCGGATTTGGCCGGCCTGGGAACCCAAGTTTGAAAGCAGCGAGGTTAAACCCTCTGCCGTTGTTGGCGAACTGTTGCGCGATACGACGCCAATGTGGGAAGGTGTCACCTACGATTCGTTCGTCCTTCACGCGGCGCTGGAATACGTGAAGCGCCAACAGCCCCGATTGCTGTTCCTTGGCCTGGGCGAGACGGACGAATGGGCGCATGCGGGCCGCTATGATCAGTACCTGACGGCCGCTCATCATGTGGACGATTTCATCCGCCGGCTCTGGGAGACGGTTCAATCGATGCCGAACTATCGCGACAAAACAACGTTTCTGATCACGACCGACCATGGACGCGGGACCGGCCCCAGCGAATGGAAGGACCACGGAGAACGGGTGGCGGGAGCCGAAGGCATTTGGATTGCCGCGATTGGCCCTGACACGCCGCCGCTGGGGGAACGAGCAACCACGCCCCTCCTAACACAAAGTCAAATCGCGGCCACCGTGGCGGCCTTGCTCGGCGAGGATTATCGCGCGGCCTTTCCTAGATCAGGCGCTTCCCTGATGGACCTGCTCAATCCTGCCGAGACCAGACAATGAGACACAACACCGTTGTCTCTCGAAGAAGGCATTGGAACTGAAATGATCACTTGTGTAAGCAAAACCCCGCCCCATCCCTCTCCCCATCCGGTCAGGAGAGGGTGTCCGCAAGACGGGTGAGGGGCTTCCAAATTCATGAAAGTCACATTCAATTGGCTGAGACAATACATCGAATTCCACTGGACGGCCGAGGAGTTGGCCGAGCGGCTCACCATGCTTGGCGTCGAAGTAGAAAATGTGCAGAAAATCGGCGGCGAGTTCGAAGGGATCGTCGTTGCTCAGATCCTGACGCGGAGTTTGGTGTCAGGCTCGGACAAACTTTCGGTCTGCCGCGTCCAGGATGGCAAAGGGGAACGCCAAATCATCTGCGGCGCCAGCAACTTCAAGCCTGGGGACAAAGCGGCCTTGATTCTGCCGGGCTACGCCCTTCCCTTGAAGGCGGGTGAAAAGGAGCCCTTCGTCATCAAAGTCCGAAAAGTGATGGGCGTTGAATCGCATGGCATGTTGTGCTCGCCCAAGGAGCTGGGATTGGCGGAAGAGGCCGAGGGCATTCTCATCCTTCGCGATGACGCGAGAGTGGGCCAATCGTTCGCGGAATATCTTGGCCGTGCGGCCGGAGACGTTGTTTACGACCTGGAGATCACTCCGAATCGTCCCGACCTGAACAGTGTCATCGGCATTGCGCGCGAGATCAGCGCGCTGACGGGAAATCCTTTAAGGATGCCCGAAGTGACCGTCAAACAGGATGCCGGAGCGCCTGAGGGAGCGCAGGCATCCGCCCTTCGCGTCGAAGATCTGGTCGCCGTCCGCATCGAGGATACAGAACTTTGTCCACGATATACCGCCCGGATTGTCCGCGGAGTTGCTCTAGGCCCCAGCCCGGACTGGCTGAGGAACGCGCTGGAAAAAATCGGCATTCGCAGCATCAACAACGTCGTCGATGTCACGAACTTTGTGATGATGGAGATCGGGCAGCCGCTGCACGCTTTCGACTATCGTTTGCTGGCCAACGTCGGACAGGCTTCGCCCCTGTCCCAGTCCGGCGGAAGTACCCTCGCGACGATGGTCATTCGGCGGGCCGCCGAAGGCGAGAAGTTCACGACCCTTGACGGCCAGGAACGCACACTCACCAGCGAGATGCTGCTCATCGCCGATGAAACCAGAGGCATCGCTCTGGCAGGGATCATGGGCGGCAGGAACACGGAGATTAACGCCGAGACCCGCGACGTGCTAATCGAGAGCGCGCACTTCAAACCGACGAACATTCGACGCACCAGCAAGGCGCTGGGGTTGCGCAGCGAGTCCAGTTACCGCTTCGAGCGCGGTGCGGACCTCGCGATCTGCGACTGGGCGAGCCGGCGCGCCGCGCAATTGATTCTGGAGACGGCGGGAGGAGCGCTTGCCGCCGGAGTGGTGGATGCATTTTCAAAGCCTCCGGAAGCAAAGCAAATCGCGTTGCGGCACACTCGCAGCGCGGCCTTGCTGGGAGTGGACATTCCCGCCGACCAACAAACCGAGTACCTGCATCGGCTCGGCTTGGAGGTCACCACCCAGCCGGGCATCGCGCCGACGACGGGCGTGCGTACTCCCCACTCAACCATCTTCCGGATCCCCTCCTTCCGCGTTGATCTGAAGCGCGAGATCGATTTGATCGAGGAGATCGGGCGGCTCTACGGAGCCGACAAAATTCCGTCCACTCCGCCCCGCGCGGCGATTGGCTCGAATGCCTACGACGCCGTGCATGATGAGATCGCGGAAGCCCGAAAGTGCTTGACGGGATTAGGCCTGCATGAAGCCGAGGGCCAGACGTTGATCTCAGACCTGGCGCTCCGGGCGCTTTTCCGCGAGCGTGAAGATCGTCCGCTCATCGCTCTGGAGAATCCGTTGAGCAGCGACATGAATGTGCTCCGGCCCAGCCTTCTGCCGGGGCTTCTCGATTCTTTGCGCCATAATCTGAGCCGCAAAAACGAGCGTGTGGCGCTCTTTGAAATCGGCCGGGTTTTCGTGGAAGCGAATGGCCAAGCCCAGGAGGGGCGCCGCTTGGCCTTCGCGGTGACGGGTCCGCGGTATCCTCTCTTTTGGAGCGGCAATGACCGTCGGGCGAGTTTTGACATCTACGATCTCAAAGGGATGCTGGAGGAGTTCCTGGAACAGTTTGGGCTGCGAGGCGTAAGCTTTGCAGTGCAGCCGGAATGTCGAGGACCTTATCTTGAATCCGCGGCGGTTCTTTTGGGTGGCAAGTTGCCTTTGGGCGAGTTCGGGCAGCTTTTGCCCGCGATCGCCAAACAGTACGATCTCCGGGACGCAGTGTTGATGGGCGAGTGGGACTTTGACGCGCTCCTGGCTCGCCGCAACAAGGCGAGGTCCTTCAAGCCCTTGCCAGCCTTTCCATCCATTCGGAGGGACATTGCGATGTTTGTGACGGAAAGGACGACGCACGAGGCTGTCCTCAACGCCATCAAGCAGGCCAAACCTCAAGCCCTCGAGCAGGTGGAATTGTTCGACGTGTTTCGCGGCCAAAATGTGCCGGCCGGGCAGAAGAGCGTTGCGTACGCCCTCACTTACCGGCAGGCCGAACGCACCTTGACGGACGCGGAGGTGAACACGATCCACGAAAAAGTGATCGCGCACTTGAAGCAGGCATTGCAGGCCGCCGTGAGGGAATAAACGACTCTCTCGGAGCGCGTCCGAAGAAGCAGTTTGCTAAGGTAGCCGAACCGGCACCAACCGGAGCGCGCGCACATCCGCCAGTTCCCGTTTGAGCGGCCCGTCGGGCCGCATCAACACCCGGCTCACGCCTGCGCGGAGAATCAGGCTGCCGCAAGCGTATTCTCGAAAACGATCGTATCCTCCCGACGACAGCACGACTCCCTGGGTTCGGCTCCCTTGGGTTTCAATGACAAACTTATCGCCTGCGGAGGCGTCGTCCGCTGCCAGAGTGATCAAGGCCTGATAGCTCCCGCCGTTGTCTGTCTCCACTCGCCATTCCGCAACGTCCTGTTCGCGGCGCCAGGGAGCGAGAATGTCGAGAGATGGCCGATAGGCTAGCTCGCGCCCGTAAGTCACCGCTAATTTCGCCGGGAGACTGAGTTGCCCGTTGGCGTCCGGGCGAATGACGGATGGCTCCACGCCGGGCGAACTCAGCGTAGAGCTGCTGAGGGCCGCGTCCAATTCCTGCGCCGTCCAGGGCAAAGTTCTCGATTCGGTTTCATGGCGCACCTTCTTGACAAGCGCGGGCGCGACCGGGGACGCGGCATTGCCCCACGCCATTCGGATGAACGTCAAAGTCGCCGCGAGTCTTTCATCGTCCAACACCGGACCGAAGCTCGGCATGTGTAGATTCCACGTTTGGCCGTTGACTTCAATGGGCCCGTAAAGTCCGTGCAAGACAATCCGCACCAGACGCTCCGGTGAAGCGTTGATCCATTCGCTGCCGCCGAGGGGAGGCGCCACATTGGCTAAGCCCCCGCCGTGCGGCTGATGGCACGCGGCGCACAGGACTCCGAACTGTTGTTCGCCCAGCTCGGCCGAAGTCTTCTGTTCCTCGTCGAGCGCGCCCATATCGGTCAATCCCGGCCGGAGCTTCCGCGCGTTCGGCCAGGTGAAGAACGCGTGCAATTGAAAGGCGCGTTGCCGGAGTTGTTCATTGTCCGACCGGGTCAGCTTCGTGAGAATTGTCGGCTCCTTCGAAAGCGCGATGGGATTGATATTCTGAAAATCGCGCGGCAGCGCGGCCAACATCCCTTCGAAAATCGCGTCGCGAAACCACTGTGCTGGGAGCCCTTTGTTTTGTTTGGGACGAGCTGCCTTATCTGCTCGCCGCAGGGAAGAAGAGGGCAGGGCAGTGGACCCTCGCCTCTCAGTCGAGGCCGTGAGCAGAGGGCTCTCGAGCAAGCTCAGGAGTTGCTCAATCCTAGGCGGATTTCCTGCGTCAATGACCGCTTGGGCCAGGAGTGCAATCATTCGTTGCCGGTGGTCGGTCCGCGTCTGCCAGGCGGAATTGGCCGAGAGCCTGGAGAGGAATTCAAACTCGCGCGCGTGCAGTCCAGTCATTGCTGCCGCGCGAAAGAGTGCCTGTTCATTCTGGGTGAGCAACGTGGCCATGACCTCCTCGGCTCTCCCGGTAGCGAATCCGCCCAGCGCCAACAACACCTGCAGACGCACCAGTGGGCTGGAATCCCCGGCGAGACGGGCCATGCCGGCAAATACCGCACCCTCTTGCGCTCGAGCCCACTCACCTCGGAGACGCGGAGCCATCGAGCTTGCAGGCACACGGCTCGCGCCGCCGATGGACTCCCCGATAAACCGTTCCGAGAGCCGGACAGCGGTGGCTCGAACTTTTTCATCGCGATCACCGAGCGCCGCCAGAGTCGTTTTCAAGTTGAGCGACCCCACGCCGTCCAGCGTCCACAAGGCGTGCATGCGCTCCAGCGCGTTTGTGCCCTGCAACGCCATTTTTTCAAGAGTTGGGATCGTGGCGGCGTCGCGTCGCTCCACCAAAAGGCGTTGAGCCGTGTAGCGCCACCAGCCGTTCGGGAAACCGAGGTGAGCCGCGAGTTCTCCAGAAGTCTTCGACGAAAGGCGCGGGTTTCTCCGATCAATCGGTTTGCCTTCATAGACGACCCGGTAAATACGGCCCATGTCCCGGCCTTCTTCAAGCGCGCGCTCCTTGATTTGTTTCTCCAAATACGGCACCATGAAAATCACATGCTCGATGATGCCGCGGTACATGTCGGCGATGTATAGCGCGCCGTCGGGGCCGACTCGACTGTTGACCGGGCGGAACCGCTCATCCGTCGAGGCGAGAAATTCCTGCTCGGCGGGGTAAAACCTTGTCGCTTTCGGTTCGATTTCTCCAGAGATGCGCAGACGGCCAATTAAATGTCCTCCCGCCTCCGGAACAAATACGTTTCCGTAGGCGTCGTCGGGGTACTGTTGGCCGTTGTAGAAGCAGGAGCCGGCCACCACGGTGTAGGTGCGGAGACGCCCGTCGTTGCGCAGCTCAAGCGCGCCCAGCGTGATTTGGGGGGTGACGCGGATGGGGAACACCTCTTGGGCTTGGCGGGCGATGTTGACGTTCACGCCGAATTGGCTCCGATCGCTGCCGCTGCGCTGGTAAGCCTTGAGGAAATTGGGATTGCGGAGGAGGTATTCCGCCGGCAGCAAATCCGCGTGCAGCGCGGAGCTCTCGTAACAGGTCAGGAAGCGTCCGAAGTCGTCGAAAGTGACGCCGAATTGTCCGCGATGAATTGTGGATTCTTCGATCAATCGGCCGTCCACGAATCGATGGCGCTTGGGCCAGTCCGAGGAGTGGAGCCAATTGTCGAGGCCGTAACGCAGGCCGTTCGCGGTGTGCTGGGGATTGCCGGCGCGGCCAAACGTCCCGACTTCGACTTTGGAGTCGCATCGCAGATCGTGATTCGTGTCTTGGCAAAACCAGAGTTTTGGCGGTTCGGCAACCAGCACGCCCCCTTCGACGAACGCCAACGATCGGGGCATCACCAACCGGTCGAGGAAGACGGTGGATTGGTCCGCCTTGCCGTCTTCGTCGATATCCTCAAGGACGACGACTCGGCAAATTGGGTCGGCTTCTCCGCGGCCCTGCAAATCACGCATGTACCCTTGGTATTCGACGACCCAAATGCGGCCGTCTGGATCGAACTCAAAAAAGATCGGATTCTGGACCATCGGCTCGGACGCAACCAATTCAAGGCGATAACCGGGAGCGAGACGAAAAGTCTTGAGGGCCTCTTCGGGGCTCAAGGGCGGAGCAGGCGGGATGGTAATGCGCTTAAGGAGGTCCTCCGCTTTTTCCCAGTCGGCCCAGCCTGTGAGTTCCGATGGGGGACGGCTGCGAGGGCGCTCCGCAGGGATCGATTGACCGACAAGGAGTGCCGGGACTAGGGAGGTAACAGCCACGGCAACCCGGAGAAGCAAGCGTCGTTGGACCATAAGGATGGGCACATTTTACCGCGATGCGCAGGCTCTGCGCAACAACCGTAGCCGCCGATATTGAAAAGTCATTTGGGCTCAACTATCTTTTTCGCATGGCTGGCGCTGCGCAACCTCTTGTCCTGCCGGATATCGAACAGGACGAGAAGACCAACTCGAAGGAAGACTTGGAGCCCGGTTTTCTCGTCATTTGCTGGGACGATCCGGTGAATTTGATGGATTATGTCACGCATGTGTTCCAGGTTGTGTTCGGCTGGGCAAAGCAGAAGGCCGAATTCCACATGCTTCAGGTGCATAACCAGGGCAAAAGCGTCCTCACGCGCGAAAGCATGGAAAGAGCCGAGCATTACGTTCACCAACTCCAAAAGTACAGTTTGCACGCGACCATGGAGCGCGACTAGGTGCACTTCATCAAATCAGCGGGCGAGGATCTTGTGTTTCGGTTCGGCAAACGTGAGAAACGTTTGTTCCTGGACGTTTTGAAACTCTATCCCGTCATTCCGTCCTCGCACCATCGGGTCACCAAATCGGACAACATCCCCCAGGGGGAATCCTGCCAGCGCCTTTTGGAGGAAGCGCTGGCGGAACAGAAAGCCGAAAACCAACGAAAGCTTCAGCAAATGCTGAACGAGGAAGGACGTTTCACCGAAGTGAAGACCGTATTTCAATTCAGGATCAATCCCCACGAAACGGAATGGCTGCTGCAGATCTTAAACGACGTGCGGGTGGGAAGCTGGCTCATTCTCGGCCAGCCCGACCAACGGAGCAGGAAGGCCATGGAATGGACGGAAGAAAATATCCGCCATCTCGCGGCCATGGAAGCCTGCGAGTATTTCGAATGGGTGCTCCTTCGCGCGATCGATGAGCGAGGTTCACTCACTTAAAATGCCCGCCGTCCTCGACCAGGAGTTATGGTTTCCGTCGGCCGAAAGCGCGTTGACCTCGGTCGACGTCAACGGACTCGTCGCCGTCGGTGGAGAACTCTCCGTCGATCGCCTTCTGCTAGCCTATCGCAGCGGTATCTTCCCTTGGACAGTGAATCCGGTCACCTGGTGGTCGCCTGACCCCAGAGCCATCTTCGAATGGGATCGTTTTCATGTTTCACGAAGTCTGGATCGGACGTTGCGCAGAAATGTTTTCCAGATCACCATCGATCAGGCGTTCCGTGACGTGATCGAAGGCTGCGCGGCCCCCGCGCGAGGGCGCAAGACGACCTGGATTACACCGGAATTCGTCGATTCGTATTCCAAGCTTCACCTCGAGGGCCACGCCCACAGCGTCGAATGCTGGCGAAACGGCGCGCTGGCGGGCGGCATCTACGGCGTAGCAGCCGGCGGAATGTTCGCCGGCGAATCCATGTTTCATCGAGACGCGGACGCTTCGAAGGTGGCTCTTTATTATCTTTACCGGCATCTGAAGGATCGCGGCTTCGAGCTTTTCGATATCCAAATGCTGACGCCCCACACCGAAAGCCTTGGGGCGATCGAGATTCCACGAAGCGAATATCTGAAGCGGTTACGAATCGCGGTGCGGATGGAATGCGTTTTTTGAAGTCGATTCGTCGTAGCCGTAACGCCCACCGCTACAGCCTTTCGCAGGCTTGAAGCGGTCGCGAGAGTCTGAGATTCTGCCGCACTCATATGTTTTGGTGTGATCAATTGGTTGAGAAAATTGCCGGCCCGCAGACGATCAACGACTCCAAAACCCCGTCGGGCCGCGCTCACGTCGGCGCGTTGCGCGGGCCTCTGATTCACGATGCGATCTTTCGTACGCTCAAGGCCAAGGGGGTTCCGGTGCGTTACCTCTTCGGCGTGGATGACTATGACCCGGTCGATGAAATTCCTTATGGGGAGGCTGAACATTTTGAGAAATACCTCGGCGCACCGTTGTGCAACACCCCGCCGCCGCCGGGCTCCAAGGCCACCGACATGGCCGACCATTACATCTCGGAGTTTTTCAGTGTCTTTGGGGAATTGGGCATCCGCCCCGAATTCTACCGGATGCGCGACATTTACCGTTCCGGACGCTTTGACGAAGCCATCGACGCCATTCTTCGCAAGGCTGACGTGGTGCGCCGAATTTACAAAGAGGTCAGCGGCGCTGAGCGGGCCGAAGATTGGCATCCGTTCCAAGTCATTTGTGAACAATGCGGACGCATCGGCACGACCGTAGTCACCGCGTACGACGGCCGAGAGGTCACGTACGAGTGCCGATCCGATTTGGTCAAATGGGCCAAAGGTTGCGGCCACCGCGGCAAAGTTTCTCCTTTCCAGGGCCGCGGCAAATTGCCGTGGAAACTCGAATGGTGCGCCAAGTGGCGTGCCTTTCCCGTCACCATCGAAGGCGCGGGCCAGGACCACAGCACCAAAGGCGGCTCCCGCGACGTGGCCATGGCCTGCTTGCGCGCGATCTTTGGCCAGGAACCGCCTCTGAATTGTCCTTACGACTTCTTCCTCGTCGGCGGAGCGAAGATGAGTTCCAGCAAGGGAATTGGCGTCACGTCGCGAGACATGGCTGATTTCCTTCCCGCGGAAATCTTGCGCTTCCTGCTCATCCGGCCTTATCCCAGGCAACCCGTGAACTTTGAGCCGTCGGAAGTCTATATCATCAAACTCTTCAGTGACTTTGACCGATGCCATCACAAGTATCACCAGGACCCGAAGGCGGCGCCAGGAGACCGCAGGATTTACGAACTCGCGCAAGTCGATCCAGAGCCGGACCATTGGCTGGCCGACTTCCAACTCGTGGCGGCACTCACCCAAATGCCCCACCTCGACGCGGTGAAAGAGCTGGAAAAGCGCAAAGGTTCGCCTTTCACGGCGTTGGATCGCAAACACCTCGATCTCCGCATCCGTGCCGCCCGGTACTGGATCGAACGTTACGCAACGGAGGAGGAGAAGACACGGCTGCAGGAAACTCTTCCGGTCCGGGCGCAGGAACTTTCGGCCCTCCAGCGCGCCTTTCTCCATGTGCTCGCGAAGCAGTTGCCGCAAACGGCGTGGGAGGGCGACGCGCTGCAAATTTGCATTTTCAATGCGGCCCGCCTCACGCCCATTGATCAGCCGAATGCGTTCAAAGCGATCTACCGCGTTCTGCTCGACCGGAACAACGGACCGAAGGCCGGTAATTTTCTTTCGTTCCTCGATCCCGACTTCGTCGTCCGGCGGTGCTCTGAACTGCCGGTGGACAAAGTCCAGTTCTGGCGGGAAAGCAGCATTGAAGAGGAGGCATTGGAGCAATGGCTGGCAAAGGAAAAGCCGAACATTAGCGCGTTGACGGCGAAGCTGGATTTCGCCGTTAGCGCCTATGACCTGCCGGCGACCGCACTACGCGAGAACGACGGACCTGGCGTCGGCGTGGTCGAGTTCTTTGCCACGATGGTTGACGGGAAAACGCACTGCCGCCGGGTGCTCGCCGAACGCAAGAAGCCCAGCGGCCAAACGGCTGGAGAGGGAATGGCTGAATTTCAGAAATCTGCCCGTGATTACGTCAATAAAGTTGCGGAGAAATTCGGACTCAGCATCCGGGTGTAGTGATTCTACGATGCAGAGCTCGACGGGAGTCTCGCCCCACCGTTGGCCTGGTTCATGTTCCCAATACACGCGGGAACCGTATCATTCCAAGAACGGAACCTTCTTCGTCACGCCTGCGCGAATCGTCACGGGGCCGAACAATCCGGACGCGCGCGGTTCAATCTCGTCCCAGCGCTTTCTCGGAGTTCCGGAGCCGGTGATGTTGGTGCGGGTGAACCGCTTTTCCTTGGACAGCCGGGAGTCTCCGACGAGGCGATTGACCCAGTTGTTTGCGATGTCGATCTGGAGCCGGTTTCGTCCTGGCCGCACGAGAGGGGTAACATCAAGCTCGTACGGCGGTTTCCAGACGATGCCCGCCGATTTTCCGTTGAAAAAAACTTCACCGGCGGCCCATAGATCTCCAAGGTCCAAGGAAAACTCATTGGCTTCGATGCCCCGATGCGATGGCAGATCGAATTCGGACTCGTACCGGGCGATGCCGGAAAAGTGCCTAATGGCAGGATCATCGTCCTCGGTCCAGGATTTGAGCGCGGACCATTTGACCTGCGCAGGCGCTCCCCATCCGGGAGAAAAACTCACCGTCCATGGTCCCTCCAACCTCAATGGTTCGGGCAAATCGGAGACGTCGCAGACCGTGGTTCTCCCGTCATTCGTCTTCAACGAGTAAGAGCCGTTGGCCCGAGCCACGAGGGTCACTCCGGCATCCGAGACTTGGCGGATGGACAATTGAGGATCGACCGCCTGAAATCTAGGCCGGGCGGCGGTCTTTCGAAATACGACAAACACAGATTCCGCCACGCCCAGTCTCAGAGCCAGCCGGGCGCCTTGGTTCGATTGTTCCCAGGCCCAAACAGGTTCAACCCTGCCCGTGTCAGGAAACCAGAATTCCGGCAACTTGCCGCTCACACGAAATGTGGCCATGCCCGTGACCTCCCGTGTTCCCCGGTTGCTGATGAAGTAGATTTCAGTTTCGGCTGAGCGGCGATGGATGAAATCCACTTCCGAGTTGTTCTCTTCGGTGTCCATCGTGAAATCCGGTCCGACACCCTGGTCGCGGAGCGCTTGCCGCAACGGTTTGCCCCAAATCACTCGGCCACGGCCATATCCATGCTCGCGCACTTTGATGCCGTCGCACGCGCCCCAGAGCTCACTTGCGAGTCGGCGGACCGCTTCATCGCGACGCGGTTGATCGGCCAATCCGGTCGCTCGGGCTGGTTTCGGTCCCGCGACCGTGGCTCCCGCGCGCACCAAGTCGGCGACGCGTTCCAACACCGCGAGATCAAGTTCCTCGCTTTCAGGCAATACGAGAAGTTCGTAGCGCATTCCATCCGGCAGGATGATCCGGCCATTTTCGACCTGCATTCGCTGGAGCAGGACCTCAGCATTTGTGACGTCGTAGTCGTAGCCCAAGCCCAGCGAGGGATCGACATGTTTGGGAGGAACGAAGTTGAAGCCCTGGTCCCCATAATAATAACAGACATCGGCGACGAATAAGCCCTGTTGGAGGAGAAACGAGCAGCGGGCGAGATAATCCAGAAATGGCTTGGCCATCGGCCACCAGACCACATTCGGCGTCAGGTGCGTCCCGGCGCCATAGACCCAGCCCGGCCTCCCCGCTTCGGGTGGCTGGTGGGACGAGGTGTGCCACACCACGTGATTCATGCCTTCGCAGAAGGCCCGATCAGCGGAAGGCTTCAAATCGAACGGCCCATCTTGCCAGTGCCGAAACGAGGTGAACGCCTCCATGTGCACTCGCTTTCGCCCGTAAATGTGCGCGGCGCTCGCCGTCTCTTTGACGACCCAGAGACCCGGACGGTCCATGCGCCAGGGCCAGAACTCACCTCGCATTTCATCAATGGCGCCGAGAGCCTTCAGCGCATCGACCGGTACTTGGTGAGTCGGCGGTCCGGGTCCGCCGGCTTCGGCCTCCACACCGAGACCAGCCTGCTTGGCGGTCTCCACGGTTGCGCGGTAGTAGGCATCGACGACGAGGTCGCCAAGCGTTTTGCCGTAATCGTAGAGAAAACGTTGCGTCGTGTCTTCGTCCTCGACGACATAGTCACTGAGAGCGGGCAGAAATGGCGTCATGTCATAGCCGCGGTATTCCTGGAAGCGGCGCAAGAATTCAGGAGTCCAAATAGCGCCGCGCACTTCGTAACTGGCCAAATAAAGCTGGCGCAGAGCCGTGTTCCTCAACTCGCCCAAGCGCGTTTGCAGACGATCGAGAACATGGCGGATGTAATCGCGCGTGGCGGTGGCGTTGAAGTGATCTGTGGCCAATCCATCCGACGCCGGGCTGGGCACCTTAAGCCGCTCACCGGTGTTAGCGCAAACGTAGCGCATGATTGTCCATCGGCCCTCTGGGATGCTCCACTTCAAACGTCCGTCGGACTCAAGCCGGCTCGTAAGATTCGAAATTGAATGGCGGTCACCAAGCCGGAGCGCCGGTCTCCGACCCGGTGCCTTGGCGGCTTCCAGCAACTCGCCGGGTCGGAGACTGGCGCTCCGTGAACCGCTCGAAACCGCACCCTTTTCGACGGCCGGCGCCTTGTTCGTCACCGCTCGAAACGCCAGCACGGCGACTTCCTTCGCGAACAGCGGATTGCCCCGAGCATCGCGCGGAGCCTCCTTCGGAATCGCCGGGAACGGGAGAACCTCGTCCAATTCAGCAGGCCCGTCGCGCGTGATTGAGAAGTGGTAAAGCCCCATGCTGGCTTGGTGCGGCTGAACCCAATCGGCTCCCATGTCCCAACTGCTCGAAACGGAGACCTGGACGTCCAGATCGAGTTCTCCGGCTTTCTTGAGAACACGAGCAAAGTTGTTCAACCACGCGTCGCTCAAGAACGGCGGGCCGGCGGGCGGAACGGTGTCCGGGGTTCCGCGAGCCCCCATGTCGAAGACGCACAGGCCGGAGATCCCTTTTTCGCGAAACGCTTCCAGTTCCCGCTCCATGTGATCCGCATTGAGGTAACCGTTGAGCAGGAGATAATAGACCGATGGCCGGGCTTCTTTGGGCGGATGCAGGAAGCCGACTTGGAGGGAGTCGCTGGTTGTCGGCGCAGGTGCCGCACCGACGAATGCCGCAGTTCCTTGGTAATGGATTAGAGCGGTAATCAGGGCGAACAACGGAACAACAATGAGCGATCGAGCCATGGACTGCATGACGATTTTTACCAGAGCTACCGCCGCCGGCCATTACGGTTTCACAGCAAAGCCCAACAATTGAGCCAAAGACCTCTGCCGGTCGTCGAAGCTCAAGAATTCCGTCGCGCCCAGCTTTCGGGCGGTCGCAACATGCAAGATGTCCAGACTGCGGCAGCCGATGCCGGCACTATGGCGGGCCGCCCACTGCGCCGCCACTCGGAAAACCGGCACCCAGTTCACCGGATGGGCAAGAAGCCGCCCAGCTCGAATGTCCCGTTGGACGTCATTCCACGCCGCCTGTGCTTCGACCGGAGTGAGCAGTTGGCGAAAGATCCCCAACTCAAGCGCGTTCCTCAATTCGAGTCGATGCAGGCCAGTAAACATGAGCGGATCGCTCGCTGCCTGAATTAGAGTCTGAGCGAAGGCGCTGTTGGCGTCGCTGACATAATAGGAGACCAGGAGACTGGTATCCGCGTAGAGGCTCACGACTTTTCAGTAATGCTCCTCGTTACGCTCCAGCAGCACAAGGTTTGGCAGCACTTTGTTGCCGAAGATTTTGCGCCGGCGTCCAGCGGCATTGGGCCAGCGAATCGCCTTCTTCGGCAGTCGAGGCTCTGGCGTTGCGCTGGTCGGGTCCAACTTGCGGACGCTTTCGATGAATTTGCGTCGTTGTCGAGGTGGCAGGGCTTTGACCTCTTCGATTAATTCATTCACGCGCATGGGGGAGTATAGCCCCGAGCGCCTTCGGTGCAAGCTACGGTTGCACGAGCTACTGATCACCCAATGAGCAAGCGGAACCACTGCACTCAATAGTCAGCAGCACGAATCCATTCTCCCGGAGTTCAGCGAGTAGAGCAGGGCAAACCTCCGTGCATGAGGCATCAGCAGGATTTCCTTTGGGCGGGACGGCGGCTGGGGCTGCTATTCGTAAGGCGGCGTGGCAATGGACCACTCCAGTCCGAGAACTTCAGCTATCTTGCGCAGCGCGCCCGCGCGGTGCCCCACACCTAGCGCGAAATGGTGCGTCGGCCCTTCCGCAACCCAGCGTTTCAGGAAAGTCCGCACGTCCGGCCGGAAGCGTCCGTGTGTGTTGGTGTTTCCGGTCGGCGGAATGGGACCTTTCAAGGATTCGCCTTCGGCGACGACGAACTTGAACCGTCCGTTGGCAGTCACGCCAATGCTCAACATCGTGATCGGACCGGTGCGGATGCTGAACTCGACGCTCGCGCCCGAACCCGGTTTGCCATGATACATTTTCAGGCTTCGAAGCCGAGGTTTGCCGTCGGCGATATTCAGATGATGCGGCCCGTCGTGCCCGACCAACACAGTGCCCCGCACAAAATCGAGCGGATGAAACTCGGCAAAACTGCCGCCAATCTCCAGCCGGTCCATGATGAGCATGGCGATGCACGTCTTGAGGTCGTACTCGCCGCACATGGGGAAGCCCGCGGCAGTCAACAGCGAATTGCCGACAATGAAGCTGCTGATCATCCTTCGCAAATCGGATTCGGGTTCCCCTTCGTAGTAGTAGGCCAGTCCGTCCAGTTGGCGCTCCTGGATGAAGCGGTCCAAAGCCACTGCGGCCCGCGTGGCCATCGCCAGGTCAGCGTCTGTTAGTCGCGTCGTCACCGGGTCGCCCTTTGGGTCGGGCGTCTCGAAGAAAGCCAGGATCAAATCCCGTTTGGCGCCGAGATCCGGATCGTCCTCGCGGAGTTGTCGAAATTGCCGGAGGACTTCTTCCGCTTCGGTTTGCACCACGTGGCATCCGAACGCAGCGGTCAAAGCCGTGGGATCGGTGTGCATGTCGAGCATACTCTCCAGGACGTGGCCCATGTGACCGATTCGCGCCCGGCGCAGGTCGTGCAGGACTTTGGCAATTTGGCACCACTCGGCCAGTTCCTGGTCCGCGACAGGATCATTTTCTAACGTGCCCAAAATCACCGGCGGCACCGGCCGTCCCATCCGGACTGACACGCCGGCGAATTCGGGCACAGAACAGAAATCATCGTTGCACAATTGCATGTAGGTCGAGCCGCGCGCGTAATCCATGGCTGGCACGGGCTGGAGAGCAACCAGCACCATGGGCAGCGTTAAGTCCCGCGCTAAAATCCCCCAGGTGGAGGACGTCGCATAGGTCACCATATCGCAGAAGACTAGATCGAGGTTCGCGGCTTGCAGTTTGGGCAGCAGCGTGTAGGCGCCTTGGGCATTGTCCACTAATCCGAAATCGACCACCTCGACGCCAAGTCCTTTGAGTTTTTGGCCGAGCCGTTGCTGCTTGCACTGCATTTCCTCCCGCAATCCAGGAAATTGTCCCCAATAAGTGTGGTGGCCGACGCTGAAAACGCCAACCCGGGCCATGAGCGGTTTTCGACGGGGAATCTGGGGCAATTCAGACCTAAGAGGTGCGTTGCTTGCCATGGATTTCTTGTCGCACAACCGCTCAGCCAACACCAGCACCATGGCTGCGATGGTTGCTGCCAACCATCATCATCAGAACGCCAAACGCGAGCGGATACATGAGTCCGGAAGCCAGCCAGACCGGTCCGTAGGAAAACCGATCCACAACCGCGCCGATGGCGGTGTTAGCCAACATTCCTCCCACCGCTCCGACTGCGCCAGAAATCCCCATCACTGTTCCAACCGCGTTGTGAGGAAACCGGTCGCTGATCAGCGTGACATAGTTCGTCACCCAAAAACCATGCGCGAGCATCAACAACGCCATCATCGCAAGCGCCATTCCTACGCTTCGCACCTGGCCCGTCAGACTCGAGGCCACCGTGAGTAATGCCGCCGCAGCCATGATCAGTCGTCTCGCTTTGAAGGCCGTCACACCGGCGCGGATCAGCCGATCGGAAGCCCAGCCGCCCGCGACGTTGGAGATTCCCAAAGCGAGAAACGGAATCCAGCTCAACTGGCCGATTTGTTCCATCGACGCTCCGCGCTCTTGGTGCAGGTATTTCGGTATCCAGAACATATAGAAATAGAAGACTGGATCGACCATGAAGCGGATCAACGCCAACCCCCAAACGTCCCGGCGCCGCAGCAGGGCCGTGAGAGCGGGGCGTTGCGGTCGGACCGTCTCCAGGTCATCGTGGTTCGCGGCCTGGCCGTCCGGGATTCGGAGCGCCGGTCTCCGATCCGGCGCGCAGGAAATGCTATTAGAAAGTTGCCGGGCCGGAGGTCGGCGCTCCGTCGTCGATGCCGATTCACCGACGGTTGCCGCTGACGCATGGGTGAGTTCGCGAGAAAACAGCCACCACGCCGCCACCCAAGCCACACCCACCACTCCCGTCGCAAGAAACACCCCACGCCAGCCGACCGCCGCCGCCAGCCAAACCGTGAACGGAGGCGCCACGACCGCTCCCAGGCTCGCCCCGCCAATGGCGATGCCGATGGCCACTGCCCGCTCGCGCTCCGAAAACCATTCAGCCACTCCTTTGGCCGCCCCCGGGAAACATCCGCCTTCGCCCACACCCAGGAAGAATCGGCAAGCTCCGAGGTGAAAACCGTTTCGCGCGGCCGCATGCAGCGCGCTCGCGAACGACCAAAGCCCCACGCTCAAGGCCATTCCGATTCGCGTGCCAGCCAAATCCATCAAGCGTCCTCCGACAAGGAACATAACTGCGTAACTGACGAGGAAAGCGGTGTTGACGTGCGAATATTCGAGGTTGCTCAGGCTTAATTGCTCGGTCACCACCGGCGCCAGGACCGACAAGACCTGCCGATCCAGAAAACTCAGCCCGGTGGCGACGAACATCAAACCACAGAGCCACCATCGCAGCGGACGAGTTGAAACAGGCGGATTCAAGAGCGAGAGGGAGTTTAATTCCAATTCGATTTCAAAATGAGACGGACGCCGCTCTCCCTCTCCCAGCGGGAGAGGGCCGGGGTGAGGGAGAACCGTCGTCCAAGTTCGGCGTCTCGGGTTTGTCCGCCAATTTCACCCTCACCCTGTCCCTCTCCCTCAAGGGAGAGGGGATTTTAATCGCTCATTTGATTAAGACGATTTGCCCGCAGCCGCATCTGAAGGCTGCGAGGCGGTGAGCCGGTTCGTGGCCCGATCCGTTGATGAGACCGCGGACCATTCCTCGATCAAACGATAGACCACGGCGAGGATTGTGGGCCCCAGAAAAATGCCGATGAGCCCAAAGCCCAAAGCCCCACCGATCACTCCGCAGAAGATGAGAATGAACGGCATGGCGCTCCCTTGGCTAATCAGCCACGGCTTGACAAGATTATCAACGCTGCTGACTCCCAAGCCCCAGACGAGCATGAAAATGCCCCAGCCGATCCCGCCTTGGCTAAAGAGCCAGATCGCGGCGGGAATCCACACGAGCGGCGGCCCAACCGGAACCGGCGACAGAAAAAATGTCAACAAACCCAACAGCGCCGCACCCGGCACGCCGGCAATGAGAAAGCCAACCCCCGCCAAAACGCCCTGCACCAACGCCGTTCCCAGGATGCCATAGACCACCCCTCGCACCGTCTTGCCGGCCACCTCCAGAAGGTGGCGGCCACGATCGCCTGCGATTCGAGCAACTCCGACCGTGAGCCGGTCCGCCACCGCGGCGCCATCACGAAGAATGAAAAAGGTGAGAAACACGCTCAAGGCGACTTCAACCACGCCTCGGCCAATCGCCAAACCCGCCTTAATCAATGAGGAACGCGCCGAGGAAACAACGCTTTTTAGAGTTCGAACCAATCTCGAGTCCGTCAGCGATGCTTCCTGCCCTCCATCCGGCCCGGACCGCCGCAGTTCTTGAGCTGGACCGGCTTGTTCAGCGGACGTTTCCTCCGCCGCGCGCCGCAATTCCTGCATCAAAGTCGCGGCATCGGCGGCAAATTCCTTCCAGTAAGCCTTGGCGGAACTACCCACCAGCGGAATCTTTTCCAACCAGGCCGGCGGACCGGGCGGGCCGGTTTCCAGCCACCGGCGAGTCGCGGCCCCGAGCGCGCGGGCGTCGTCCGCGAGACTGACCCCCAAAATCACGAAGGGCACGACCAGCACCAGCGTGATGCTGAGCGTCGTGATGAGAGCCGCCAGCGTGCGGCGGCCTTTCAGCCACTGGATGAGCTGACGTTGCATCGGCCATAGGCAAAAACACAAAACCACTCCCCAGACCAGAGCCGACACAAACGGCCGCATGACCACGAAAGATCCAAGCAAGAGCAAGATCAAAACGGCCATGCCAAGGTTTCGTTCCAGCTTTGTGGATTCGTTCATGGGTGCGTCGAATGAAGACTGTCAAGAGACTGCTTGAAAGGTAATCAATCCGAAGACGAGAGGCAGAATGAACGGACGAAAAGGATGAGCCTCGTAAAGCGTCCGAACTTGGTCTATTGTCATGATAGGCGTTAGCCCTTCCAAACCGTGATGAACTCTTCGGGATCAATCCCTGCCTGGCGCAAAACCCCAGCCGAAGTCCCTGCCTTGAGCCCGCGCTGGGGCGGAACCACGCAACCACGTGTCCCTCGTCGCAGCACCACCTGACTGCCTCGTTGCCGGAGCCGTACAAAACCTAATCTCTCCCGCACGGAGATGCACTCACTCCCGCTGATGCGAGGGAGTCTAGGCATTAGCTACCTCGAACGTCGTCAACAGAAGTCGCGCTCCAGGATGAACGGGGAACTCCTCCAAAAACAATTCGGTTGCCTCTTTCAGGTTCGCCAAAGCTTCGGACACGCTCTCACCCTGCGTCGTCGTGCGTGTCTCCGGATCGAGGGCGACGTCGCCTCCTTCCGGCTCTGGTGTCAAAATAGCAGTAAAGGTCATGGATGCAGGGTATTCAACCAAACCAGCGTGTCAACTGGGCAACGACACGGGTGAGCCATGACGAGGAGCGCGCTGGTGGCGAGCGAATGGAATGGCAGTACGAGCGCGCTCCTCGTCATTGGCTCGACCCGCTGGTTGGGCTATTCGCAAAAGCGCGCGCGTGAGGAATCTCACTGCTCCCAACAGGCCGAACCTGAGCGGCAGAAACGGTGACGACCGCAGCCGTCTTTCCAGTGAGCGTGACAAACTCGACCTCATACGCCTCGTGTCGTGGATAGACGTG
Organism: Verrucomicrobiota bacterium; assembly: GCA_016209525.1. GTDB lineage: Bacteria > Verrucomicrobiota > Verrucomicrobiia > Limisphaerales > SIBE01 > VHCZ01. The sequence continues at coordinate 785 of JACQWK010000513.1, read as the reverse complement.
GACAACGGCGCCGATGTCCCCGGGCTCAAGACCCTCCGGGCGAAGCGCCGCGGTCAACACCACTCTGTCATGTTCGCGAATCATGTCTGAAACATAATCGAGAGGATGGGCCGTGACCAGTCTTGGAAACTCTCCACTCTCGTCAATAATCCAAACTGCGCGGATGGACGGTGAACGACCGTCGGGACACCGAATCTCTCCATCAATCCGATACTTCGTGCCATATCTCGATTTCATGACTGAGGAAACTGGGTGTGTCCGAGCGTGCGCGATGAGTGCGCGTGCCAGAACCTGCCAGTCCGCTGCCGTGAAGCCGAACGAGCCGAAGAATTCTGCCTTGCTGGATTCTTCTGGATGGTCAATGGTCATCGATTCTAACGGTGAACTCTTTCAACATCTCAGCGGCCTTCTGCTCTCCAAACTCTTTGACCATTTGATCCCAGAGCGGCGACCTGCGAATCCGCTCCTGGTAGGCCGCAGTCATGGCCGCTACCTCCGAAGCCGAGGGAGGCTGACCAGCACCCAGAGCATGCACGCCCTCCTCAGTGCCCCACATCAGAGGATCGGCGGCACTGACTCCTTCCCGGCGTAGCTTTTTGAGGCGACTCTTCTTGCCCATAGAGTCACGTCATCGTGTTGGTGTAGCCGAACAGCGTCAAGGGGTATAACGACCAAGCTCACCGACCGCCGCCCGGACGATGACGTGATCAGGCCGGCCAGTCTGAAACAACCCGATGCTCAGGCCGAAGCCGAGAGCGGGGCGGCGGTTCGTGTGGAGCGTTTTG
>JACQWK010000530.1 GCA_016209525.1 Verrucomicrobiota bacterium | reverse complement strand
CAAACCTTCTCCGTGTAGTCCATCCCACGGTCCCCTCAGTAAGCCTTGAACTGCGGAATTTTCATCAGCTCGCCGTCCTTGAGCGCCGACTGGTGGGCGACGATGCCGGCGACGGTCATGTTCAAGGCCAGCGCGACATCCACCAGCGGCTTGCGGTCCTGGAGTATCGCTGTTACGAACTCGTTCATCAGATAACCGTGGGAGCCGCCGTGGCCGCCCGCCTCCACGTTCGGCGGCAGCGGCGGGCGCTTCGTGTTCGGCAGCTTCTTTTCCAAGCCTTCGTACTGGCCATAGAAGGACCCGCGTTGACCGCGGATTCTGCCGCGTTCGCCGCCATCGCCGGGGGTGTCCCAACTGACCGCCATGCGGGACATCCCGCCTTCGTTGGTTCGGAACAGCGCGATCTCAGTGCCAAATGGATTCTGGTAGCGGTTGTTCGCCGGTTGGAGGTGTTTGAGCAGACTCGGCATTCCGGCGCAGGAGACTTCCGTGAAACTGCCGCCGGTCACGCCAAGGCAATAGGCGTTCGAGTGCGTCGGATACCACTGCGGCGGCAAACCGACGCGCCAATCCTTGAAGGATGGAATCGGCTCCTCCATGTAGTGGTAGTATTCGCCCTCGGAATAGACAAGCTTGCCGAGCCCTCCAGCGTTGTAGATCTCGCGCATGGCATACAGGTCGGCGTGAAAACAGGAGGTTTCAAACATCATGTACTTCAGGCCGCTCTTCCGCACAGCCTGGAAGATTTGTTCCGCTTCCTCCAACGAACCAAAGACCGCCGGCACCGCGGTGGCCGCGTGCTTGCCATGCTTGAGAACTTCGATGCAGTGCCGGGCGTGGCTCGGCGCGTCCGTGGCCACAAAGACTGCTTCAATGCGGTCGTCCTTCACCAGTGCTTCGAGCGAAGGATAAGTCTTCGCGCAGCGGCACGCTTTTGCCAAGCCGGCGCAGCGCTCCGGGATCAAATCGCTGACCGCCACTACTTCAACATTCGGGTGGTCTTGAAAGCTGAACGCCGCGCCGAATTGGCAGACGCCGTAGCCGACGATGCCCACGCGAATCCGTCGATCCGAAATTGGTTTCCAGCCTTTTGAGGCGCTTGGGTCGGTGGGTGTTTTCTCAAAGCCTTGAATTGGTTTCTGCTGAGACTGAGCCGAGCTCTGCAAGCCGAGAACGGCTGAAGCAAGTGCGGCTGTTTGCAGAAACGAACGTCGAGTCGTGAGTTCTTGCATAGTGTGAGAAGTTGTTTGCCGTCCCCTACGCTTCCCTGCCGCGATTGTCAACGCTCGTGACTGCTTGGGCAGCAATTCCCATTTTGGCAACGGGCGCGATTCGTGACCGTAAGGCGGACACTCCTGTCCGCGCATTTTCGGAGGTTTTGCGGACAGGAGTGTCCGCGTTACGGCCAAAATGAGAATTGCTGCTGCTTGGGTCAAGCGCAACTGGACGCAAATTCACGCGAATTGAACCTGGAAACAGCAGGTCAGTCGAAGGAAACGAAAGCCACTAAAAAAGACGACCTCTTGGCGAAAACGCAGCCGCTCACGGGCGCATCTTGAAACTGCCACCGAATCTCCAACGGCGTAACTCCCTCACCTCCACGGAGTGGAGGAGAGGGCCGGGGAGAGGAGGAGCAATTTCATCCAGGCACGCCTGGCCACGGTCACCACACGAGGTTGCCCTCTCCCCGACCCTCTCCCACTCCTGCGTCGTGGGAGAGGGAGAAAACCATTGACGCCAATCAATTCCGGGGCAGAAGGAGGTGGCAAGAATGAAAACCATCACCGATGAACCGCCAGAAAATTCGTCACATACTCCTCTCGACAACCCTTGCGATGGCCTTCTGGCACTCGACCGTTGACGCTCGTGCCGAGCGCCTCTGGATTCCCGTTGACCGAGCGGAGCGAGTCACGCCGTTGATGCTGCGGTCCGGGACGGTGCGTCTGCCTGATGCCCAGGCCTTAGGCGAGTTCCTCGTGCCAATCATCGCGATCGATCAGCCGGACGATAATCTTGAAAGCTCCGCCACTTTTGTGGTCGATGTCCCCCGCCGCGGAGAGTACCGCCTCTGGGCACGCCTCTGCTCGCCAAGCGGCCAACGGGAAGCATTTGATCTGGTCGTGGAAACGGAAGGACAAAGCCAAGTGCTTGGGCTTTGGGTGAATGAACCGGGCGGCGGGCGCGGCTGGCAGTGGCAACCGCTGCGCGAAGGGCAGTCAATCAGTGCCCAAGCCGGCCCCGTGACCACACTGCAATTGCCTGCCGGGCAGTGGGAGTTTCGCCTGCGCGCGCATCGCGCCACAGCCACCGTGTATCGTCCGTTGAGATGGAAACAAGCGGAGCCAACATTCAATCCACGCGTGAACTGGCTCTGCGTGACGGACGAACTGGACTACACGCCAACCGATGAAGACGCCCAGCCGGCCTCGTCGATACGGCCTCAAGCCCCTGCGCCGTTGCGCGTCGAGGAAATTGCCTTGCCGACGCCGATGCCGTCTGTGCCCGGCCGAAAACAACTGCCCGATTGGATGCGCGTTCCGCGTTGGTACACGAAGGATTCGTGGCGCGAAGAACTGGCCCATCGTCGCGCGGGTGACATCCGCCAGTTGGTCCGGCAGGTCGCCGCCAATGGCGGGCAGGTGCTTCGGCTGAGCTGCCATTGGGGCGGAGAGACGTACTTTCAGAGCAATGTCGCCCCGCACGTGCCTGGCTTGGGCGACTTGGACTATTTGCGCGAAGCCCTCGAAGAAGGGGCGCGCCTCGGCGTGAAGGTCGTTGTTTACATGAATCCCAACGCGCTCTACCGAAGCCATCCCTTGTTCGAAGCGTGCGCGGTGCGCGATGCCGAGGGCCGAATCTCGAACCGCGTATCCTATGGCGGCAGCCTTCCCGACAGCTACTTTGCGTGCATCAATCATCCGCGCTACCGAAAGTTCCTCCGTGATTTGCTCAAGGAAATGTTTACGAAATACGAACCCGCCGGCCTTTACGTGGACGGCCTCACGCCCCAGGTTTGCTTCTGCGAGCATTGCCGCCGCAAGTTCACGGACCTCTTTGGCGTTCCAATGCCAGTGGCCAAACTCGCGCAGCTCAAAGCCAGTTGGTCCGTCTGGGCCGAGTTCGGTTCGGATCCGCAGCCGTTAGGCGACGCAGAGAACGACGTGGATGCGCGACGCTGGACGGAGATGTTTTATCGCGCGCTCGGTGAAGTGACGCGCGAGTTTTCCCAAACGGTCAAGGCGGCCAAGCCGGACGCAATCACCGCCTTCCACTCGCATCCGAAACCGAACTGCCTCGACGCGTACGATGCCACACTCACGGAGGTGTACAGCCCGCGGCCCTGGATTCACACGGCGTGGCGCGCCGGGGAACTCGCCGGCTACTCCAGCGCCGTGGCTGTCCCCGTGCTCTTCAATGTCTATCCGCATCGTCATGGAACGGAACGTGAAGCGCGACGGCAGGCTCTCCAGGGCCTTGCCCATGGCGCCTATCCGAATTTCTGGAGCACGCCGGGGATGAAGCGAGTGTTCGATTTCATGGCTCGTCATGCCGCTGATCTGGACTTCGCGACAACAGCTCCGGTGAAGTTTCTGGCCCTGCCGCGCGATGTCCACGCCGCGACAACCCAATCAGCCACGCCGCGCGGGCCTGGTGTCGATTACAGGCAGGACCGCTTTCTGGCGCCTTGCGTTGGCGCTTACTCGGCACTGATGCGCTCCGGCTTGCCGATCGTCACCTTGCACCGGCCGCGATTCGAAGAGCAGTTGGAGGGTTTCCGCATCCTGTGTCTGGCCAATGTGGCGTTGATGTCTGATGCGCAGGTGGCGGCGGTTCGTCAATTCGTGAGTGCCGGCGGCGGATTACTGGCCACGCACGAAACTTCGCTCTACGATGAGAAGGGACGGCAGCGGGAAGACTTCGCGCTGGCCGATGTGCTGGGCGTCCGGTATCGGAAAACGCTGCCCGCCGCCGCGCGCGAAATCCAGTTCACGAACCACCCCGTGGCTGGTCGGTTGGCCGGCGATGCAAAGCTCCCGCACTCCGAGCCTCAAGTGGTTGCCGATCTGACCACAGGGTCAGCCATCGGCTGGCTGAAAGAGCATAAAGCAGATCGCGAATTAACCCCAGCCGTAGTCGTACATTCGTTTGGCAAAGGACGCGTGGTTTACCTGCCCGGGCGACTGGATGCGATGCAATGTGCCGAACTCAATTCAGCGACCGAGCTGTTGTTCGCCAACGCCGCCAACTGGCTCGCCGACGGCGCTGTGCCAGTGTTCGTCAACGCGCCCGGTGTGATAGGTGTGTCCCTGTATCACCAGCCTCGCTGTTACTTGGTGCATCTTCTCAATCACCAGCGCGACTCGTTGGACCGAACGGACGATTTTCAGCCCATTGCCCGACCTGTCATTTCGGTGCGACTGCCACAGGGTGCCCGAGCCTCAAGCGTGCGCGCGCTTTGGAGCGACACGGAGCCGCCCTACGAGCAGTCCGGCGATCTTGTGACCGTGCGCCTGCCCTCGCTCGGTGAATACGAACTCCTGGCGCTCGATTGGCAATGACGCATTCACGAAACGGAACCAAACGATCAACGTCCAACGCTCAACGTTAATCGCTTTCAGCCTCTTCGGATGTGGTTTAGGCCGTAGGGCGCGCGTTGGGGCCGGAACCGCATCTGGTTGGCCGAATCGTCGTTGACGAATTCTTCCTTCTCTGGATTCCAGGCGAGTTTGCGTCCAAGCTTCATCGCGATCCAGCCAAGCGCGCAGGCGCTGGTGGAACGGTGGGCCAATTCCGGCGCCGTCGCGCCAGGTTTCCGGCTTAGAATGCTCGTGATCCAGTCGAGATGATGATCGCCGTTCGGGCTGGTGTGGAGACGAACGTCCTTCGCGCCCAGCGGCGTCTTGATGATCTCTTCCTTGCTCGCAACGAAGGCGCTCCCGGCCCGGCCTGGGGGCATCGGATTGCTCTCCGTGACGCGTTCGGCGCCCCGGGTGACGAAGATCCAGCCGTCGGACCCTTCAAAGCGGATACCGTTCTTGAACGTGTTGTCGAT
>JACQWK010000529.1 GCA_016209525.1 Verrucomicrobiota bacterium | reverse complement strand
GTTTCCCTCAGCCGGCCCTCGGCCACTCGTGCCACTTCGGCCTCGGCCTGTTCGTGCCAGTTGCCCCTTCGGCGAAAGACTGATGACCAATAGACAATCGCCGATATGAGCAGCAAGGAACGCGAAGCCAAACGGGCGGTTGAATACTTAAATCGCCTTCTTCATGAAGCGGTCGAGGCGGGAGCGGACACGGTCGAACTCGAGCGCGTTCCCGGAGGATTGGAGATTTGTTTCCTCGCCGGCGGAACTGGCCTGGGAACCGTTCTCCAAGATCGAACGTTGGAGGCCGAGCTGGTCGAGCTTATAGTTCACCGCGCCGGGTTGGAATGGGTTGGAAAAGCGAGCCACGGCGCGATGAATTGGGGTATCGGCGGCAAGGATTTCCGGATCGCTGTCGAGGAATACGACAGCTTCGACGAGTCGTGTTTTCGGCTGAAACTTGGCAAGGATCGCCGTCGGTCAACGAGAAACGCGCGAGAGAGCCAACGGCGAAAAACATGAAACCTTCGCATCGGACTCGACAAGCCGAACGCCTCGTGCTCGCGCCGGACGAATACAAACGGCGCCGGCGCGAGCGGCGCATGGATCGGACCGCGGCCTTGGAACCGCAGGTCCGCACCTGGGCGGAACGGCACGGTTGTTCGCTGCGAGTGTTGAATGGCGGTCATCATTGGCTGTTCCAAAAGCCTGGTTTCCGGGCCGAGTGGCGGCCCAGTTCGGCGAAACTGGCGGTGAACCGGGATTATCTTCACGATCATCATGCGCCGCACTGGGCCGAGGTGGCGAACGTTCTGGAAAAGCATCTCCATTGATCTTCCCGCCCACACTATGGAATCGAGTGAGCATCAGCGCCTGATTGAAAAGCTCAAACGGATCGAAACCTTGTTCGCGGACCGAGCCGCGACGCCCGGAGAGAAGGCCGCCGCCGGCGAGGCCGGAGAGCGCATCCGCCAGCGCTTGGCGGAGTTCGCCCGGAGCGACCCGCCGGTCGAATACAGCTTTGCCCTCCGCAATCCCTGGTCGCACAGGCTGTTCGTCGCCTTGCTTCGGCGCTACAACATCCGGCCCTACCGTTATGCCCGGCAGCGTCACACCACGGTCATGGCGCGAGTTCCCGCCCGGTTCGTTCGCGAAACTCTCTGGCCGGAGTTCCTGGAGTTGGATCGCACGTTGCAGAGTTATCTCACCGAGGAGACCAACCGCGTGATTTCTGAGAGCATCAACAAGGACACCTCGGACGTGGAGGTGCGTTCCGGACAAGCGTTGCCCGGCGGACCCGCCACCGAAGCGCCAGTCGCTTCAAGCGACTATCCGTGAATTGGCATTATGATCCTGTTTCCTTTATGAACGAACCAAACCGACCGGCCGGAGCGCCTTCGAGTGAATGGGAGAATCCGATCGAGTCGCGAGGTCTTTCGCCTGGGACCGTCGGCGCTCGATCGGGGAACGCTTCAGCCGAAGCGGACCAGAACAACCCAATCTTCAAGAAGGCTCTGGAAATTCTGCGGCAACAGCAGCACGGCCAGCAACAGCCCGAGTCCACTGAGCAAAGACAGCATGCAACGAGGCCCCCGGCGGCTGAGGCAGATAGCACGCCTCCTGTTCCGTCGGAAGGGGCTGAGACAACGGTCAGGGGTGAGTCGTCAATTGTCAGTGAGGCATCGCCGACACCGCCAAAAGCCCATTTCGCCGAGCCACAAATCGCAAATGAACCGATCCCGGCGCGCATGTTTAACGAGTTCGTCTATTGCCGGCGGCTGTTCTACTACGAATTCGTCGAGGGTGTGTTCGTCGAGAGCGCAGACACATTACGCGGCGCTGCGATTCACGAACGGGTTGATTCCGGCAGCGGCGCTTTGCCAGCAGCCAAGCGGAAGTCGGAGGCCGGCAAGCAAAAGAAAGAGGAATCAGCAACGCCGACAACCGAGCCCGAGTCCAAAGAGCCGGAAACGCCCGAAACGATTCATTCCCGTTCCGTGCAGATGGGTTCGGAACGCCTGGGGGTCGTCGCGAAGATGGACTTGGTCGAATCCAAAACGAAGAAAGAGGATTTGTTCACGGCCTTGGAAGTCTGTCCGGTTGACTACAAAGCCGGCGCGCCCAAAGAGGGAGAGGAGGCCAACGAATTGTGGGACACCGACAAGATGCAACTTGGGTTGCAGGCCTTGATTCTCCGTGACAACGGTTACACGTGCAACGAGGGCATCAT
>JACQWK010000509.1 GCA_016209525.1 Verrucomicrobiota bacterium | reverse complement strand
AGTGGATCAAAGCTGAAGGAAACCGATGCGGAAGGATCTCCCCTCACCCCGTCCCTCTCCCCCTCCGAGGGGGAGAGGGGGCCGTTCGTGGGGAGGAGGATCTCGGCAAGGCTCGGAGGAATTGAGCTATCGTCCGAACTATGGAATGCCCAAATGCTGGCCGTGCCGTCCTGATTGGCAGAAGCAATCGATTGGCCGTCCGGCGAAACGGCGACCGACTCGATTCGTCCTCGATGGCTGCGCACAGCAGCGAGTTCTCTGCCGTTAGCCGCATCCCAGACTTTGATCGTGTGATCGTGGCCACCCGTCACAACGCGCTGGCTATCCGGCAACCAAGCCACCGAAGAAACCGGAGCGCGGTGACCTTCCAGCATGACCAATTCACGCCGCGTCGCGGCTTCCCAAACCATGGCCTTGTGGTCCGCGCTCCCGGTGACGATTCGCAGTCCGTCTGGGGAATAGGCCACGGCATTGAGCCGTCCTGAGTGGCCCCTCAATGCGGGGAAGGCTGACTGGGTTTGCCTTCGCCAGAAGAACCACTCAAAGCCGCGGTCGGCGGCGGATTGGGTTTCCTCCAACAACTGAGTCAGATGAATGAGATGACTCTGCTCCCAAGCCTGCTGAGCCGATTGGATTCTGGCGGCGTAGAGCTGACCGCGGGCGTCCGCTTCACTACGAAGCACATGCTGGCGTTCGCGATCGATGCGGTAAACCGCGATGGGCGACCCAATGGCAACGGTCAGAACCAACAGAAAAGTCGCAGCCGTCAGACCGGCCACGCGCGAATTGCGCTAGCACCACGCGCCCCACCCGCTGCGCTCGACTAATCGGCCGCGCCAGGATTGGCTCGCCTTTCACGAAACGACCCAATTCATCGGCAAGTTCCTGCGCCGTGCCGTAGCGGCCCTCGGGCTCCTTTTCCAGGCACTTCAGGCAAATCGTTTCGAGATCAACCGGCACGCGCGGGTTGAGCAGCCGCAGCGACGCCGCTTCCGTTTCGAGCACCTGGTGCAGCGTCGCGGTGAGCGTCTCACCCACAAACGGCGGGCGGCCTGTCAGCAGGTGATACAAGATCGCGCCCAGGGAATAAACGTCGCTCCACCTTCCAACGCCGCCGCGTTTTGCTCCCGCCTGCTCCGGCGGCATGTAATTCGGCGAACCCAGCACCTGGCCGGTGTGGGTGAGGGACGCGACATCGTCAAAAGTCGGGTCGCCCCCGCTCGTAGTCCCGGCTTTAGACGGTTCGGCATCTCCCCCGCCGCCTAAAGGCGGGACTACGAGCCGCTTGGCCAACCCAAAGTCCGTGATCTTGGGCTCGCCCTGCTCATCGATCAGAATGTTCGAAGGCTTGAGGTCGCGGTGCAAAATGCCGCGCTCATGCGCATAACCGATGGCTTCAGCCAGCGTTTTGACCAAACCGGCGGCGCGTTGAACGGGGAGGGGTTGATTGGCCGCGAGCGCCGCCAGGTTTGGTCCGGCCACGTAATCCATGGCCAAATAATGTTGGTCTTGGTGAATGCCAACCTCGCGGATCGCCACGATGTTCGGATGTTGCAGGCTTCCGGCAGACGTGGCTTCCAGCCGCAACCGTTTGATGAATTCGGGACTGGCCAGCGCGCCCGAAAGCAGCAGCTTCAAAGCGATGGGCCGCCGAACGCTCAATTGGCGCGTCCTATAGACGATCCCCATTCCGCCCCGCCCGAGTTCTTCCAACAATTCGTAGTCCTCCAAACGCCGGCCCGTGCAAGAGATTCTTCCCGGAGGATTCTCGCCGAGGGAATCCGCATCCCGGGACGTTGGACCGGCCTGGGTCAACACCGAATCCAGGCCGGGTGGCCCGGCGGCAAGTTGCTCGAAAAGGCAGCGTGAACAAAAGCCGTTGCGCGCGGTGGCGTCCAAAGGCGCGCCGCATTTGGAGCAGATAGTTCCAGTCGGCATCACTGGGATCGGTTGTCGGTGACTTGCGCTGTGATTCGAAAGCCTTGGAGATAGGAGACAAGAATTGCCGCGCGCCGTCAACTTATTGATCATAGCAAAAGCACATGCCCTCTTACACCGCCCCTCTTCATGAACCGTCGCTTCGTAGCCGCCGAGGTAACGAGGCGGAGACCGTGGTTAAGACCAAGATCCGCCTCCTCACATCGGCGGCTACGGCTCAAGGTCCTAATGCGCGCCCAATTTGGCGTGGGGGCTTTCCCTGAACCTGGTGGGGACGGATTCCACTCCGTCCCTGACTTCTT
>JACQWK010000519.1 GCA_016209525.1 Verrucomicrobiota bacterium | reverse complement strand
TCGCATACCTGCGCTGCGAGCGGTCGCAGCAATTCTCATTTTGACGACAGGCGCGACCTGCGACCCGCTTGTAGTCCCGGCTTTAGCCGGTTTTCTCGCGCTGGCCGGCTAAAGCCGGGACTACGTACGGGTCATAATGAGAATCGCTGGAGCGGTCGAGACCGCCGTTGCGTCCTCGCACAGGTTCGGCGATAAATGACCTATGCAATACCGAATTCGGCTCATTCAATCGGAGGAAGGGTGGGCGGTCAGTTGCCCCGCGCTGCCCGGTTGCCATTCGCAAGGAGCCACCCGCGAAGAAGCCGTCGAGAACATTAAGATTGCCATCCGTGAGTGGCTCGAAGTCGAGGCGGAGGAATCCGGAGTGACGAAGGTGGAAGAGGACATTGTCGCGATCTGAACCATGCCGAAGCTGCCGGGCATCAGCCATGCGACTGCCGTCCGCGTCTTCATGAAACTCGGCTTCCGCATTGCGCGCGAAGGCAAGCACACCGTCATGTCCGACGGCCGGCGGCGGCTGACGATCCCTCGCTACAATGCGATCAACGCATTCACTATGGCCGACATCGCGAGGGATGCCGGAGTGACGCCGGAGCAGTTCCGTGAATTGGTGTGAACCGCCATGCGCGTGGACTTTCAACACGACGTTTTTCAGAGCTGCAATTCTGCGGACAAGTCGCGCGTGCCGCGGCTGGCGCATCGGCTGCGGGCGGCCGGGCTGCGGGTGTGGTTTGACGCATGGATCAGGAAGCCGGGTGGTTCCCCTCGCCCATCGGATGGGAGAGGAGTCAGGGGTGAGGGCCTGGCTATTGAGCGCCGGCTGGAGGCGTCGCGCACGCTGGTGCTCTGCCTGTCGCCGGCGGCGCTGGGATCGGACTGGGTGGGACTGGAGCGCAGCACCGTGCTGTTCCGCGATCCGGCCAACGTCGGTCTCCGCTTCATCCCGTTTCTGGTGACCGAGTGTGATTGCCCCAACGGGGCTTCGTCCTCCAGTCCATGTGCGGTGCCCCGCGCCTACCTCCATAGCGATTACTGCGTGAAAGAAATCCTGCGGGTGTTCGCGCTCGACCCGGATTTCTCGAAGGGCGTTGTGTTGCCCCTCAGCTTCGAAGACATCAATAGAACTTCATGCCTCGTTCCGTCAGGAACTTACGCGTCAGACTGGAAAGCTGAGACTCCCGTGAAACGAGTTTGGTAATGAAGAATCGGTTTCCTGGATCATCAGGGCTTTCGTTCTGCAAAGCCTTCTCCAGGACCAAAAGCCATTGAGCCCGAGTCTTCAAGTGAGGGAACGCGTTGAGCTGTAGATCCTCAATCATCGTTCTCACGCGCCTGAACCGCACACCGTTCAATCCATGCTTCGGGATCAATTCTCCCGTTTTCGTGTCGAAATCGAAATGGTTTTCGGGCCGGTCGTGCGGCTTCTTGGCGCAAGGATCGACATACCCAAACCGTGGCCAAAGTTCCCTCTTGCTCGCGCTATTGCAGAATGGGCACGCAAGAATCCAGTTGTCCCAGCGATAAACGAGTGCCGGGAATTTGCTCTTGGGACGAAAGTGGTCCACCTGCCCGTGATCAAATTCCTCACAGTAGCCACAGATGCCGCGAAACACAGTGTTGAGTTGCGGTTGGAAGCTCCGCCATGCCGCATCAGTCGGCTTCGCACTCCTGTTGCCGCGATAATAGGCAACCCAAGCCGGTGTGAGTTTCTTGCGAACCTGCCTCAATCTGGCTGGTTCTTCGCCTCGATCAACCCAGTGCATCTGCCTTCAGGAAACGAGCCTATCGCGCCGCAGGCTTGCGGGTGCTTCGCTTACTCGAACGGACGGACCGATTGTTCTTTCCGTTTTTCTCGGCCGAGCAAGCGGCAACCGCCTGTTTGAGGCCGTTCGCCATTGCATCAAGATTCGCAGCAATAGGGCCGCTCTGCAGCGCCTGTTGGACTGTTCCTCGCAGTGCCTCAAGTTCTTTGGCCTCGGCGGCCGACAACTTCTCTTTGCCCCGAAGGGCATTGAGCCGCCGGACCTTCTGTTCGGTGTTCAGATCTGTCGGGTGCGTGACCCCCAAAAAGAAGTTAAGGATTTCATCTGCTGACCAGCCATACACATCTGAGTTGTTGCGTGAGACGGTGATTCTGCCTTGTTCACTCCGGCTGAGGAGTTGAATCTGCCCCGCCTGCAAGCCAGCAAGCATGAGCGGTGAGTGCGTCGAACAGAGGACTTGGAGGTTGGGAAATTCCTTCGTCAGTGCTGGCAGAATCCGGCGTTGCCAGCTTGGGTGCAGATGGGCGTCAATCTCGTCGATGATCAGGATCCCCGGTCTTTCTGCGTAATCGCCGGCGAGTTCAAAGTGCTTAGCATAGCCTGTGATCAACGTGGCGAGCCACTGAAGCAGGGACTGAGTGCCTTGGCTCAGAACGTTCAGCGGTACCTTGCCGTCCGGTGTCTGAAACTCTGGATACAGGCCAATCTTGTCTTCCGCCACCCCCGAGAACTGCATTGGAAATCCCTCCGTGATGCGAGTTGCCAAAGAGGCGATTCGTTCTACGATGCTTCGGACAGCGGCGTTATTCTCTCGATACGCTCGATAATCTAGTGCGATTATCTCCTGCACAATGCGTTCATCGCGCATCAATGTGACAGGATTCTCATTACGATTCACTTCTTCAGGAGCTTCCCCAAGAATCTCGCCGGATGGGCTGACTATCAACGCGCTCGTCCGTTGTCGCGGCGCGACTGTCGGCCCCTTGGAACGATAGTCAGTATTCAACCGCAGCGCGGGGATAAAGACGCAGTAACCAAGCCGCTTCACCGTTTCGAGAAGTTCCTTCCAGCGTGGGGGGCGCCAATAGCCCTTCTCTGAAAAGCTGATGGGGAATGGCCCAGATGCCTTAAAGCTTTGCCTGTTGGGGCAGTCGAATTCGACCGAAAACCGCGCGCGTCCACGGTACAATTTCTTAGGTATGTTGAACGGAGCGATGACGGTTTCGGCGATCGCCAACAAAGCGGTTGTCTTTCCGCAATTGTTTGGGCCGATCAGCACGTTTATGTGCGGATCAAATTCGAATTTGACTTGGTCAAAAGGGCCAAGCTTAGTGAACTCAAGAGTTGAGATTGGCATAATCTTGAATTTGTTCAAGTTTCAGACCGACCCGAAATTCGTTCGAGCTGATTGCAAGTGCCGTGATAGTACTCCTCCCCGTCTGCCTGAGCAAGATTCCCCTAAAAAAAAGGCGATCCGGCGACTCGCACATTACTGCGCTGACCGGGGCGCACCGGATCTCTTATCTCATTAGCGTGCGGACGCTGGAGGTGCCGCCGTTCACGCCGGAGGAGCCGCACCTGCTGCTCAACAAATCGCTCAGGCACTTGGGCCTTGCGCGAGGAGGACAAAGCCTCGTCGGCTCTTTTCTGGCGGGAGTTCTTGGGCGAGGACGGCATCGCGCGCATCGACGCGGAGTCTGGGAGCGAGTTTGTGCCGGCTGAGCTGGCTTCGGCCACGATGCTCAGCGAAGTCGGTGGGCACGCCGTATCATAGCGGTTGTTGGTTCTTCAGCGTCCAGTTCCTGGCGCTGGCAAAACAGGTGCGCTTAGATGAATCCGACTTACCTACGGCCATCGCGGTCCTGCCCAATCGTGGCTAGGTGAATTCGCTCAATTTGGGCGACCGGATGCTGATACCGCAGGAACTGGTGGACACCGACACCTCCGCGATGGTCAACGTGGCCAAGGAGGAGCCGGACGGTCTCGGTTCGCTGGCGGAAGAAATCGCGCTGGCGGGCAAGTTTTTCGTGCCCAAGGAGCAGAAGGTCGCGGACCCCAGCCAGGAGCGGTTGCTTCTGCACGCGACGGTGGAGGAACTGGTCCGGCACGACCTGGCGCTGCGGGAGAACGCGGATGATGGGCGCTATCTGGTCTTCCCGTCGCAGTTCAACCGCGATTACGAGGACGCGCCTGAACCGAAAGGCAAGGCGGTGGCGCTCACCTTCAACGGGCCGGTCCAGAGCCTTAACTCGACGCCGGCGGTGCGGCTGGGTCACGACGGATTGTTCACCAACGGTCGGCAGGAAACGTGGCGCAACGCGGCGGTGTTTACCGCCAAGGCAGGCGGCAATTGCGGGCGGTTCTTGCAAGAATTCGAAGGGGGTTAAACCGCGAAACACGCCAAATACGCGAAATAGCAGTTGAGCCAACGGGAGCCTTCATCCTCTCGGTTCAAGTGGGCTTCCCATGCAATCCGTTCCGTTCTTCGCGTGGTTCGCGGAGTTCGCGGTGAAACCTGCTTTCGAGACTGTCCCTGTAGCGGGACGATGTCACTGGCCGAGCCGATGGAGCGGATTCGCTCTCGGTCGAACGCCGGGGCGATGGACCAATCCGCCGGCTGGCGTTGGGATTTCGATGTGTTCGTCGTGGCGGCCAAAGGCGGAGGAACTGCGAACCATGCACAATCCGCGAAAGCATCGTCTTGGAAATCCCTTTCGCGTGTTTGGCGTGTTTCGCGGTTGACCTCCTCAAGCCTTCTTCGCGTAGCGTCCTCGCTCAGCCACGATCCGCTCGACTTGGGCCTTCGGATAGTGACCGAAGTTCACCAACAGCCCAAGCTTTAACCCGGTGGCTTTCACGTAGTTCAAGACTTGCGCTCGGTGCTCGTCGGTCAATTCGGTCACCGCTTTCAATTCCAGGATGATCTGATCGTAGCAGATGAAGTCCGGCTCGTATTTCGAGCGCAAGGGACAACGCTTGTATTCCAGTGCCAATGGCTTCTGCGCCACATACGGGATTCCCTGCAAACGCAGTTCGATCTCCATGCACTCCTGATAAACCGGTTCGAGGAAGCCGCAGCCTTTCTCCCGGTAAACCTCGAAGCACGCGCCAACAATTCTGAAACTTTCTGCTTTGAACAACAGGTCGGTATTCATTGCGGGAAGAATACTTCGACCGCGAACCAAGCGAAATACGCAAAGGTTCGTTTCCGAAAATTCTTTTTGCGTGTTTGGCGTCTTTCGCGGTCGGGAAGAGGTGTGAGGCGATGAACGAAGTCCGGCAGGCGCACTTTGCCCAGAGCCGAAAACTGATCGGCAAGTTCCAAGGCCGGGAGATCAAGACCATCGGCGACAGTTTCATGGCGGCGTTCAAGAGCGTGGACGCCGCTTGATTGTGCTCCAGCGCCTCGCTGTGAACGGTGAGGGTTGCATCAATCCCTGCAGCTTCTTCAACCGAGACTCCAGCGAAATGTAACGCACAGGCCGATTCAGAATCGAGGCCAACCATGGCGCGCCGGCGTTTGGAGTGCGCGCGATTTATCGCCGCTTTCTCACCCCAATAGAGACACAAACTGCGCTACGTGTTGACCCGCATCTCCCCAGTCAAAGCGGCGATAAATCGACCGCACTCCAAGTGCTTCGCGGCTTCCTATGTCGTGATGAGTTCGGTGGCCGTTGGTCCAAGCTCAGAAATGTCTCAGTGGAGCCAAGTGGAGATTCTGAGATCCATGACCTTCGAACGTTGAAGGTGGAACTTCCAACTTCGAACAAGCAGCGGGTTCCTTCGAGGTTCAATGTTGGATGTTGGACGTTCGATGTTCATCCGCTCCGACCCTGTAACCTTTCAGCCCGACGTGCGTCTTGTTAGCCGATTCCTTCTCAAGTGTTTGCTCATTGGGGCAAGCCTCGTTGAGGAGGACGTACTAACACCCAGCTCAAACTCATTATGCAAAGTATGGAACGTGCCTTATCATCTCTGGCCAAACTCGGTTTCTGCGCGATTCTCGCCCTCGGCGTCGCGGCCAAAGCTCAAGCTCAAGACAAGAAGGTTGATCCAACCGGGACTTGGACGTGGAGCACACCAGGCCGCGATGGTGGTGAACCCCGGCAGAGCACCCTGAAACTCAAGCTCGAAGGGGAAAAGGTGACCGGAATGTTGTCCACGCCGGGACGCCAGGGCGGTCAGGCCCGAGAAACGACCATCGAGAATGGCAAGCTCAAAGGTGACGAAGTTTCCTTCACCGTGACCCGCGAGTTCGGCGGGAACAAGTTCGTGTCCAAATACACCGGCAAGATCAGTGGCGACACCCTCAAGGGCAAAATGGCGTTTGAGCGGGACGGCCAGAGCCAAGAGCGTGATTGGGAGGCCAAACGCGCTACCGAGAAGAAGTAATTTCGCTTGCGGAACCGCGCGTGGCTGGCGAAGCCCTGCCCGCCATCGCATTTTAGGTTCAACATGAAACAGGGACACCGGCCAACGGTGTCCCTGTTTAGCTTGGCAGCGGCTTCTCGCACATCAAGCTCAGGAGGTTTTGCTCCGAATCCCGGAAGAAGGCCATCCACAACTCATGGGTCGGCATCCTCGCCACGAGATGAGGCTTCGATTCGAATCTCACGCCGGTCGCCGAGAGCGATGCTGCCGCGCCGTCGATGTCCGGCACTTTGTAATAGAGAATTGAGCTTGGGTAATCGAACTCCGGTTTCTCCGGAATTGCGAGCATCAATCGGATTTCGCCGCACTGGAAGAACGCCATTTTGCCGGCGCTGAAGAGGTGTTTCATTCCGAGCGTGTCACGGTAGAACGCGACGGCGCGATCTATATCGTGGACGTTCACCGAGATTTGGCCAATCTGAGTCAGTGCGAAGCTCATGTTGAGGTGTTGAAGAGTGAACAGATGCCCCTCACCCGGCCTTCGGCCACCCTCTCCCCTCATCGGATGAGGGGAGAGGGCAGGGTGAGGGGCGTTTCATGGCAGATCGGTTGGGGACTCCTGAATAACGTTTTTCCAGATCGTTCCATCTGACCGTTCAGCGAAAGAGGAGCGGCGCGAACTCGGCGAGATAGGTCCGCCAGAC
>JACQWK010000500.1 GCA_016209525.1 Verrucomicrobiota bacterium | reverse complement strand
CTGGGGAGAGGGCCGGGGTGAGGGGGAAGGACCCTTCGGGGCAGCAGGGTCAGTGTAGTTCCACGGGATCAGGAGCTCTGAGGCTGAAGACGGTTCTGGGTTGGTTACTCACCGCTGGCGCCGTGGGCTACAGTCTCGCCACCCCATCGGGGTCGTGAGTGACCCGTCCACACCCTGGCCACTTCCGAGGCCGTGCCGCAGAAGGCTCAATCCTAAGCGGCAAGCTGGAAGCCCGCTTTACGGTTTCAAACAGGTGGTCAAACAAGCTTTGTCAGCCCAGGAATCGCAATGGGCGAAGGGGGAGGTTCGGCATCCCAGGCATAGCTCTTTGGACTCAGGTCTTCCTGGGAATTCAACGCTTGTTCCCATGTCACCAGTTGGCCGGTGTAGGTCGCCATCCGGCCCATGATCGCCAGCAGTGTGCTCTTGGCCATGTATTCGCCGTTGTTGATCGGTTTGCCGCTGCGGATGCTGGCGAAGAGTTCGTCGTGCTCCTTTTGATAGAAGTCGTCTTTCTTTTTGCTGTCGTAGGTCCAAGGTTGGCCGGCGGAGATCCGCAGTCTTCGTTCCGAGACTTCGGCCGTGCCTTTTTCACCGAGAACATGACTTGAGATGTCGTTGCGGCAGCCGGCTTGTTGGCGGCAGTGACTGAAAAGTTTCACGCCGTTGGCGTACTGGTAAACGACCGAATGATGGTCGTAGATATTCCCGTATTCCGGCCCGGTGCGAACTTGGCGCCCGCCCATTCCGATCGCGCTCACCGGATATTCATTGTCCATGATCCAGGCACAGACATCGAGGTAGTGGACGTGTTGTTCGACGTTGAAGTCGCCGGAGAGCCAGGTGAAGTAGTACCAATTCCGCATGTGCCATTCCATGTCGGTCCATCCCGGCTGTCGCTTCTTGAGCCAGATCGGACCGCGAAAATCGTTCGCCTGCAACGCGCGGATTTCTCCGAGTGCGCCGTCGTGGATTCGTTGGATGGTTTCTTGAAATCCGTAGGAGTAGCGGAGGCACAGGCCGGACACGATCGAAAGCTTTTTCCTTTTGGCTTCTTCACAACTGGCGAGAACCGACCGCACTCCCGGAGCATCGACCGCCACCGGTTTCTCGGCGAAGACATGTTTGCCGGCATCGACGGCGGCTTTGAGATGCATCGGGCGGTAATGCGGCGGCGTGGCCATCAAGACCACATCCACTCCGCTCCCGATGACGTCCTGATAGGCATTGAAGCCAGTGAAGCAGCGGTCGGGCAGCACATCGACTTTGTGAGCGATTTCTTTCTGTTCTTTGAGCGTCGCAAGGCTCGTCTGGAGGCGGTCTGTGAATGCATCGCCCATGGCCACGAGCTTCACGTTCGGGTCGGCATGGAGCGCTTGGGCGGCGGCGCCGGTGCCGCGGCCGCCGCAACCAATAAGGCCGACCCGGAGAACATCACTGCCCGCGGCGTGGACACGGGTGGGGATGAATTCGGCGGCGGCGACCGAAGCGGTCACGACGGCTGCACTCGAGGTTTTCAGGAATTGTCGCCGGGATTTTGCATTCATGGTTGATTGAGCGGATGAAGTTCAAGCTTGCGGAAGAGAATCTCGAATCCTTCGGACTCCAGCAGTATCTTTCCGGCCGACGGAAACACGTCGTAACACTCGTTGACCGTCGCGCCATTAACCACCACCGCAATCCGATTCCCGTTGCAGATGCACTCGATGCGAGTCCATTGGCCGAGCGGGCTCTCGACGTCATTCCTGCCCCGCGTGTCGATCAGTTCTTTGAAGCCCGGTTCGTGCAGCGACCACCAGAATTGCCGCCCCGAATAGACCGTGGGCTTGCCCCCTTTTTTCCAGCGCGTGCGACCGTCGGCGCCGATAATCGTGTCGCTGGTGATCGTGGCTGGGATGAGTTCGCCGTTGGCATCCTTGCCGCGAATCACGATGAAATCGCCCACGCAGCCTTGCGCAACTTGGCATTCAATGGAGGCCATCCAGGGGCTGCGGTTACCGTCCGGCCCGACGGCGTGGAGAAGGATGCCCGAATTACGCACCGTCTTGGCGCCGTAAGTTTTCTCACCCCACCGGTATTCTGCGATCAGATGGTAATCTCGGTAGGCTTTCTCGGTGGCCAGGTAGCCATCCACCTCGCCTGAAATCCGGAGGAGGCCGTCCTGCACGCTGAATACCTTTTTGGGATCCTCATATTTCGTGTGCTTCAGCCAAGCGTACAAGCCGGTCAGGTCCTTTCCACTGAAGAGACGGATGGCTCCGTCGCGTGGGGAAAGCGTCTCTTCGTGTTTGCGCTGAAGGAGGGATTCGGCTCTGCCAAGCACGCTGATGGGCCACGCGAGTATGCCAGTGATCGGACCACAAGCAGCGAGGAAGCGCCGACGTGACAAGGCCGCGGGATAGGTCCGAAAGATTCTGTTCATCGTCACAGAGGCTATTCAGGCGAAGCTTCGCGGTGAGGCGAGTTTCCGTCAACGCAATCTTTGATCAGGCCAAAGCGGCAATTCCACACTTTGCAAAGTGTGAGAGTGGTGCGCCTCGACAATCCACCGATGTATCTGTGCGTTGACAAACGGGCAGCCCCCGGCAAGGCTCCGCGGCGTTGACAACTGAAACTCGCAATCGGAGACCGCTATGGGAAAACACGACCCTCGCATCGATGCTTACATCGCCAAATCGGCTGATTTTGCCAAGCCAATCCTGAACCACCTCCGCAAATTGGTGCATGCCGCCTGCCCGGACGTGGAAGAAACTATGAAATGGTCATTCCCGCACTTCCTGCACAAGGGCATCCTGTGCAGCATGGCGTCGTTCAAGAATCACTGCGCTTTCGGATTCTGGAAAGGCGCTCTCATCTTCGGCAAAACAAAAGGCAGCTCTGACGATGAAAAGCAAGCGATGGGGCAGTTCGGACGGATCACGGCAATTTCGGATTTGTCGGACGAGAAAACTTTGACCGGCTACCTCAAAGAGGCGGCGCGATTGAACGAGGCCGGAGTCAAGGTGCCCGCCAAACCAAAGGCCAAGGAAAAGAATGACCTTGTGGTCCCTGATTACTTCGTGTCCGCCTTGAAAACGAACAAGCAGGCTCTGGTGACGTTCGAAAGCTTCAGCTACAGCCACAAGAAGGAATACTTGGAGTGGATCACCGAAGCCAAAGGCGAAGAAACCCGGCAGCGTCGGATGGCCACCGCCATCGAATGGATGACTGAGGGGAAGTCCAGGCACTGGAAGTACGCCAGGTGTTAGGTTCCTCATTGCCGGAGCCGGTAGAAGTTCCACGGCGCTCCTGCCGGCTGCAAGTTGGTGAGACTGCCGGCTCCATTCCTCAGAATAACGCTTCCCAGACTGGCCCAGTCGTCAAGGTTCGCCGAGCCTTCCACGGAAATCGTGGCGCCGACCGGCCCGCAAAAATCCAACGCCCATCCCGCTCCCGCGACACGCCGAGGGGGTCCGGAAAACTGGAGCGCCCCGCCGCCTGGGCCGGTCTGCAGTTGGAGATCGAAGCTCAAGTCGCCTTCACTCTCTGAGCGACGATGCACCTCGACGGCCATCGTGTTTGAGCCGGCGCGAAGCAGGTTCGTGATCACAAATGACTGCCAAAGGTTTTCAAGGGAACTGCCGGAGGCCAGAGCGGCATCGGCAAACGCGGCGTTCGGGGCGAGATTGCGCCGCAGGACTTCGATCCCATTGAGATAAACCGCGATACCGTCGTCGAAGACCGCGCTCAGCGTCAAGGTTCCGGTCGGAACTGGATTCTCGACCGGAAACTGAGTTCGGAAGTACGTCGTCACATGTTTCCGATCCTTGTCGGCACCGAAGCTGACGACGGTTTGCTCGTCATCCTCACCATAGCCCAACTGTGCCGGCCCGGTCCTCCAGGTTGCATCGGCAAAACTTGGATTACGCCAGGTGGTGCCTTGATCCATGCCGCCGTCCGAAAACCGCCAGGTTGAGCCTGGGGGCAGAAGTGTCCGCGTTACCGCGAGCGGCGGACTGCCGGTTGTGGCGAAGAAGTAAATCACGGGATTCTCGCCTTCGCTAATGGTGTAGTAACCCAACCCGCTTCCGTGGAAAGCGACGCCTTCTCCATTCGGCTCTGTCGGTCTGCCAATCACCGGGATGTCGATGGGAATTCCCGCGAGGACCTCTGCCAGACTTTCGCCGGGCGCTCGCGTCCACATCCTGGCGAAGTCTTCCTGCCGAAGAATGATCTCCTGGCCATCGGCCGAGATGTCGCCGCTCGAGACTTCGTGGAAATTCAGCTCGACGACGAATGAAAGCGTCACGGTCGCCTCATCCTGCAGTTGGGAACTCGCGGCCCGATAGATGCGCGAGAGATTCGGCTGTTTCGTGGCGATATAGAGATCTCCGGTGAGAGGGTCGATCATCAGAGCCTCGGCGTTAAAGCTCCCGTCCGGATAGACCAACGTGATCTTTTCCACGATGGGGAAATTTTCCGACGGCGGGTTCGCCGCGAAATAGGCGTACACGGCCGGTTCGGGCGCGCGATAAACACGAATGTTGCTGCGCGTGGCGCTATTGTCCCCGATGTCGCCGCAGTAGAGGTATTCGAACTCCGGCAACGGGCCGGGCCCGATGGCCAAGTCCTCGAAATCGTTGACGTCTTTGCCCAAGTTGTAAGTGGCAAGGAATTGGCCGTTGGTGCGAACCGCGTAAAGCCGGTCCCGAGAGCGGTCGTTGTGGATCCAGAGCACACCGGGATTGTGGCGACTGGCCGCAATGCCGGAGATTTCCGTGAGATCGTCGCGGGTGACTTGGCCAATCTGGGTTCCGGCGGAAAAGCCGCCGAGCTGGGCGACGCAGACTTCACAGAATGCGGACGGGAGCACAACAGCCAGAGCGACCGGCTTGAGGATTACGATCCATGATCTCGGCACAGGCCAGAAGTTATGCGAGTAGCGCGCTTAGTCAAATTTGTGCGTGCTCATTTTTTGCAAGACGCTGCATGCTCTCTCGGTCTAAACTGCGAACCACACTCAAACTTATGCCAACCAAAGCAAAACCAATCCCGGACGGTTATCAGACCGCGACACCTTACTTGATTGTGAAAGGAGCCGCCAAGGCCATCGAATTCTATAAACGTGCTTTCGGCGCCACCGAGCTGATGCGCTTCCCCGGCCCGGCAGGCGCCATCATGCACGCCGAAATCAAGATTGGCGACTCTCGCCTCATGCTGGCCGACGAGTTCCCGCAGATGAACGCCATCAGCCCGCAAACGCTGGGCGGTTCGCCAGTCTTTCTCGCGCTCTACGTCGAGGATGTCGATACGGTCACTCAAGTGGCGGTCTCGGCGGGCGCCACCGTCGAACGACCCGTGCAAGACCAGTTTTACGGCGACCGTTCCAGCACCTTGGTGGACCCCTTTGGGCACCGCTGGACGATTGCGACTCACATCGAGGATGTGTCTCCCGAAGAGATACAACGTAGGATGGAATCGATGCATCAGTAGCCGGCCCGGGCAAGCGGTCCCTGCGTGACGGATGCGCTGGAAGGATTTTGAATCAGCGAACCTCCCCTTGTTGCGGGAGGTGTCGCGCTCTTTCTATTTGACCTTGAGGGCGCTCCCAATGAGCATCCGTCCGCAAATCGGCCTGGCTTACCTGTTGGCGCGCGCGGCCGATACGATCGCCGACACCGGAATCGTCGCGGTACCCGAACGCCTAGCCGCCCTCCAAGCTTTCCGGCAAAAGGTACTTGGGACCGACCTTGGGCCGTTTCGATTGAACGACTTCATCGCCCATCAAGGCTCGCCTGGCGAGCGATCCTTGTTGGAGCGTCTGGGAGGTGTTCTGGGATGGCTGGAGCAGTTGGATTCCGCAGACCGGCAACTCGTCCGGGAGGTCCTGGACACGATCTCGAGCGGCCAGGAATTGGATTTGCAGCGTTTTGCTTACGCCAACACGGCTTGCATCATCCCGCTGCAAACGGATGCGGACTTGGATGATTACACTTACCGCGTCGCCGGATGTGTCGGCGAATTCTGGACGAAGATGTGCCGGGCGCATGCCTTTCCTTCCGCGCGTTTGGACGACGCGGCGCTGCTCACCGCCGGCGTTCGATTCGGGAAAGGGCTGCAACTGGTCAATATCTTGCGCGATCTGCCGGCTGATTTGCGACGCGGCCGTTGCTATCTTCCCCTGGCGAGTTTGTCGGAACTGGAGGTCAAGCCAGCCGACTTGCTGTTGCCCAAGAACGAAATTCGCGTGCGGCCTGTTTATGACGACTACTTGCGCCGGGCCGAAGCGCACTTGGCCGCCGGATGGAGCTACACGAACGCCTTGCCTTGGCGAGCCGTCCGCGTCCGCCTGGCTTGCGCCTGGCCTATCTTGATCGGAATGAGAACGCTGGCCCGGTTGAAGACGGGACCAATTCTTGACCCGGCTGAGCCCATCAAGATTCGGCGAAAAGAGATCCGAAGCCTGATTCTGCGATCTGTGGTCCTGTATCCATTCCCACGCGTTTGGCGAGGAATATTCAGATCAGGCGGAACCTGAACCGGAAAACCGGTTGCCTGCGCCCGCATCTTGGAGTAATTAAAGCCCATGCAAACGTCGAGGTTATTTCTGGCGATGATCGCGGCCGCAGGCCTTCCTGCTCTGGCCGCTCAGATCACCCCTGCGGATCAAGAAAAGATGCTCCAAGTCCTCCGGCAAAAGGTGGCCGAGGAACGTGCGAAGACATCGCCTGCGCCGGAACCATCTCATGCGCCGAAACCGGCCATCTCTGCGCCATCCGCCGGTCTCCCAACCAGAAGCCCGCTCTTGCCCTCTGATTTTGATAACCTGCTTGCCGTCTTGCGGCAGAAAGTAGATGAAGAACGCGCGAAGATGACGCCTCCTTCAGAACCTGTCATGCCGAAACCAGTCGCCGACGAAAAGCCGGCCGTCGCGGCTCCAGTGGCGCAAATCCAAGTGACCCAACCCCCGCCTGCCGAAACTCCCGCTGAGCCCAAGACAAAACAGGGACGTCTTGATGCGCTGCTTTTAATATACCGGGCCGACCTCATCACGCCTCGCGAGTATCACGAGCGGCGGGCGAAGATTTTGGCTGAGCCGTGAACCGTAGCCGCCGACGTAAGGAGGCGGATTTCAGCGTTCCCGTCCGTGGTCGTGAAGCCCGTTCACACCTTCGGTTCCCAACCTGAGCGATAGTCCCGCTTCCAAAGCTTGGCCGCATCGTCGTCTCCCACGATTTGTCGTGTCTTCGGATCAAAATTGATGGTTCGTCCCGCGCGATAAGCGATGTTGCCGAGATGGCACAACAAGGTGCTCTTCTGGCCTTCTTCGATATCGGAATTCGGCCGTTTGCCTTCCCGAATGCATTCCAGGAAATTTGCGAAGTGGACCGCATCGCCGCCCCCTCGATTGCTGATCTCGCTCGTTTCCTTCCCGTTCAGGTCATAGATCTTGATGGTGCTGCCGGAGATGACCAGAGAACCTTTTTCTCCGTAGAAGTGGATGCCGAAGGCTGATCCTTCGAAGCCGCGCGGATGACAACTGTGGCTTTCCCAAGTCGCCCCTTTGTCGCCGAAATCGAAACTCGTCACGTACGTGTCCGGAGTCTCCTGATCGTCCTGATAATGATACCTGCCTCCGCCGCATGTGACGCGGATCGGACCATCGACGCCGAGTCCCCAGCGGGCCACGTCGAGCGCGTGAATCCCGTTGTTGCCCAACTCTCCGTTTCCCCAGTGCCAATGCCAATGCCAGTTGTAATGGATCAGATTGTCTTTGTAAGGCCGCTCAGGCGCGGGGCCTTGCCAAAGGTTGTAATCGAGCCAATCCGGAACCGGCACTTGCCGGCCGCGGCCAATAGAAGGACGCCGGTTGTTGTACCAAGTTCGGGCAAACAGCGCTTTGCCAATTTCACCTTCGCGCAAGCGCTGGATCGCTTCAATCATCGACGGCCAACTGCGGCGCTGGTTGCCCATTTGCACGACGCGATTGAATTTGCGCGCCGCAGTCACCATCAGTTCTCCTTCGCGAGGGTTATGGCTGCCGGGCTTTTCTACGTACACGTGCTTCCCAGCCGAACAGGCCAGAATGGTCGCGGGAGCATGCCAATGGTTGGGCGCCGCGATGGAGAGAATATCCACATGACGGTCGTCGAGGATCTGGCGAAAATCCGTGACACCCTGGGGCCGTTTCTGCTGCCTGCGGATGACGGCCTGGGCGGCCTTTTCAATCGCCCGGCTGTCCACATCGCAGACGTAAGCAATCTCGGTGCTCGGCAGCCCTGAATAGGCGGCGATATGGTCCATGCCGCGACCGTTGGCGCCCATCACACCAATCAGGATCTTTTTTCCGGGAGATTCGGCCCCTCGTAGGGAAATGAATGGTGTCGAGCCGGCAAGTGCCGTGCTAGTCAGGCTTGCTTGACCGAGGAATTGGCGACGCGTGATGGAGGCTTTCATGGCACTGAGGTTTTGAGGTTCGGTTCCGATTCACGTTCGAGAAAAAGTTTCAAAGGCTGACTCGCAGCGTAGGGCAGGCTTCCAGCCGGCCGCCTTCCTGAGATTTCGAAGCCGGCTCGGAGGCCGGTAAGCTGCCTGACCCACTCTTGAGACATACTTCAAGCTATCCTTCCATCGCACTGAGTCGAGGAAACAATTCCCCCGACGCGCTTGTGGTTCAGGCCGGGCAGGAGTAGCGCAGATTGAAGATCCGCGCTGCGGATCGAGTGACGTGCGCCTGTGCCGGACTGAATACGCGAAGAGAGAGCTTGCCTAGAGGGGGAAAGCCCGGATGATACAACCATGCAGGTGAAAACCGTCCAGGCCCGGCCCGGAGATGAGGTTAAACAGTTCTCCGTCTTTACTGAAAACCGGTTGGGCCGGCTCCATGATCTGATCGGCTTGTTTGAGTCCCAAAATGTTCACGTGCTCGCTCTCACCACGCTGGACACGACCGATAGCAGCATTCTCCGGATGGTGGTGGACGATCCTGATCGGGCGCGGCGAATCTTGAACGAGCAGCGATTCCCTTACACGGAGTCGGATTTATTGGTGGTCGAGATCGATTCCGAGCGGAAGCTCAAGGGCGCCTTGTCCGTCCTAGTCATGGCCGAGATCAACATCAATTACGTCTATTCCTTCATCGCGCGGCCTGAGGGCAGATCCGCAGTCGCATTCAGTTTGGAGGACCGCGATGTGGCCGAGCAGGCTTTAGCCCAGCAGCAATTCAAAGTACTAAAACAGAGCGATATTTCGCGCTGACGCTTCGCTCTCGCACCTTGAAGCCGGCTCATTCGAATTAAGCCTTTTGGGCCTTCGGATTTTAGAGCCGCATTTCGCACGCTCGCATGAGGGTTTCTTGGACCAGGAGGTCTTCTTCCGGCGTCACCGAAAGCGGGCGGTTCATTCGTATCGCCTGGGCCAGTTCGGCAAACTCCGGGACGTATCGTTTGTAGGCCGGCATCGGGACGATCTGGATCCCTGTTTTGTAGGGCCCGGCGGCCTTGGCTAAATCGACTTGCAGACTTGGCGGCTCGATCGGTTTGACCAACGCGGTTCCCTGAGTGCCTTGAATTTCGAAGAAACGATGCGCCCCGGCGCCAGGCTGCAGCGTGGCACTTGAGACAATCGCCAGTGCCGTGGGAAACTCGAAGACAGCGACGGCATTGTCCGCCAGAGTGTCGTTCAAACCGCCGTGGTTCCTTAAGAAGGGCGTCACCTTGTCGGGGCGACCGAGGAGACGCACGACCGGATCGATCAAATGCGAACCCAACTCGAACAGCGTGCCCCCTTTGAATTCGCCCCACTCCGGCCGCCGGACCGCCTCCACCGTCGTGTTGATCGTTCCGCGCACGAGATAGACCTGGCCCAGCCAACCCTTTCTCGCCGCCTCCATGGCCGCGTTAATGCCCGGATGAAAACGCCACATGTAACCCATTTGTAGGAGCCGCCTCTTTTCACGGGCCAAGGTCACAATCTGTCGGAATTCATCCAGAGTGTCCGCGGGCGGCTTTTCCAGGTGAACGTGTTTTCCGGATTCCAACGCCAGCTTGCCGTGCCGTGCATGGTCACGGACGGCTGACTCGACTGCGATGACCTCCGATTCCGCAAGAAGTCTGTCTTGAGAGACCAACGGCGCTCCGAGACTTGCATACCGGCGGCGAACGGCTTCGTCAGGTTCACAGATCCCGACAAGTTCGTAGTCCGTCGAGGCCAAGGCCAGTTTCACCTTTTCCAGCGCATGCGAGTGGCTCGCGCCAAGGAATCCAATTCTCAATCGCCGGACCTCTGCGGCTGGATTTGCACCCCAAGCTGACCCCAGTGGCATGCAGGCTAAGGATCCTGCGGCGAGCGCAGACTGGACAAAGGTTCTTCGCTTCATGGGCGTTTTCCTGCATGCTGCCACCGGCGCCTGGGCGCACAACAAAAATCCCACGTTAAAAATTGTCCGGCAACTTGACTCTCCATCTTCCTGGACTTTGCGGACAGGAGTGTCCGCGCTACGGCCACCATGCGAATTGCCGCAAAGTCGTCGTCTCGCTTGACGCGTCCGAAGGACTTCCATACTGTTGCGCCGAATGGTTAGAATATGAGTGTCGAAGTCGTCATTGAATATTGCACCGCTTGAAACTACGAGCCCCATGCCGTCGGTCTGGCGGAAAAGATTTTGAAGCTCAAGCAGCAGATACGGTCGTTGAAGCTGGTGCCTTCGGGCGGCGGCGCTTTTGAGGTCAGCGTCAATGGGCACAAGATTTTCTCAAAGCTTCAGACGGGACAATTTCCCGAACCGGACGCGATCGTGCAGGCTGTCCGGTCCAAGCGCTGACGCCAAGGCAAGGCGCGAGGCAGCCAAAGGAGGGAAGGCGTTCCAAGATACGACGTCGAACATTGAACATCCAACATCGAACGTCCAACGTCGAACCGCTGGTGTCCAATGCCTGCCAACGCTTTCGTTTAGTTTGGCGTTCAATGTTCGATGTTCGATGTTGAGCGCTCTGAGGGAATACCTCCGCGGAGAGTGATGGGTGCCTGGTGGTCCTCGCGGTCTTCAAAACCGTTGTCGGTTCGTTTTACGGGCCGAGGTGGGTTCGATTCCTACCCTCTCCGCCACCTATGTAAGCGGTTGGAAATCCAGGTGTCGAACTGCTCAAAACGAGCAACGCTTCCTTGGCCGAACCTACTGACAGGACGGGTTGGCGATGATGAATCATCTGTTCCCTGAAGATCGTGGCTTTAGTCGCGATCTTGGTTTCGTCGTTGTAATGCTCCAAAGACAGGAGCAAAGGCAAGTCGGGATCGCCGTCGAAAGCGCGTTGATTGGCGCGAAGGTTAGCGGACTTGCTCTTCGCTCATCTCGGCCTCATGTCCTAGAGTGAAAAAAACTTCAATCGGGCCATAGTCAGACGGCGATGCGCTGAACGCCGACGAACTCGCTGCCTCGCCGCGACTCATGCTCCACTTCCAGACAAAGCAAAATCGCCTTGCGGACACGAGTGATCAACTTGTCGAGCGACCGTGGTTGCGTGTGGCAGCCCCGAAGTTCGGGGACGCTGGCCACGTAATAATCCTCCTCGTCCCGCTCGACGATCACCGTGAACTCGCGCTTCGTGAGTTTCTTCATGGCAGAGACGGTGGCAGAAACCTGGAGATCTGCAAGCTCACCGAACTCACCGACAGCCGCCCGGCGGTGAGCGTCGGCTGACAATGCAACGTTTGACAACCAGGGCGCATCCGCTCGCGCCACGGCCTAGACCTCTTGCCCAACGGCCAAGACCGCTGGCCCTTCCGTTCCAGCCAAACCGGCCAATCGACCCATCTGGATTTGACCCCCGACGAATTGATTCGCCGCTTTCTCCAGCACATTTTGCCAGAGAGCTATTGCCGCCTCCGCTGCTTTGGTTGGTTCCACCCCGCCGCCAAAGTCCGGGCCAACCGCGTCCGCGCTTTGCTCCGCTTGGCTCCGCTGCTTTCCCTCGCCCAGAAACAAACTTGGAAGATTCCCGAGGGCCTTTTGCCCCTGGCCCCTGAGCCTGTGCCCCAACCCCCGCCGGTTCCCGCTCCCCTCTGTCCCTGTTGTCAAAAACCGATGATCTTCCTGGAACGCTGGCAGGCCGGTCAAACCCCGCCTCGGCCCCAGTGGGCTCAGCCCCCATGAAGCCCCTCGGCCTCCCAACCCAAGGTCCTGTGGGACGCCCCGGCCCGTCCACCGGTGGGTTCTGCTCGCAGCTTGTCCCCAGACCTTTGTTCCCCTGCTTTTCCCACTCTCCGACCGTTCCCAGAGCCCCGGCCAGGCGCAATTCTTCGGTGAGTTCCTTCGGATCGAGGTTCCATCGCCTCTCTTCTTGGACCCTCCAAGCCCGCCGCTGCAAAACTTACCGCAAGGGCTGCCCGGGCTCCACGGTTTGAACCCCTGATCGCTCGACCCACTCGCGCTGCACGGGCAGGCGGCTTCGTTCAACCGGGGAATGCAAAGAACGCGGGAGGTCGCGGTCTTTCCAAGCTCTCCCTCACCTGCTCAAATCCTGGACTATTCCGCTCCCGCGTTCTCTGCATTCCTTTTTGCTGTTGAACAAAGCCGCTTCGCGGCAGGGGACCGGAGCGCAGGGGCTGCATTGCGACTGAGGGTGCAGGTCAAAAGAGTCGCGGATTTGTAAGGATTGAAGTTCATTGAAAGGGGGTCAGTTCTTGGTTTTGACTAATCCACAATTCCAGACGCCGCGAGGAGTTGCCGATACCAAGAACTGACCCCTTTCAGAACTGACCCCTTTCCGGATGCGGGGTTCCAGGTTCGCGACAACCAGCGGGGTGAATGCTTTGGAGACGAGGGCGCGCTCGCCCGGGTTGCCACTGCCCGGGACGTGCGACAGGTCGGAACTGAAGGCATCATGATCCATCAGCGCCCGCTTGACGCCCTCGAAATCGAAAATCATCCAAATGCCGAACAGCTCGTGGTGGAACACGGGCGAGTCGTCCCGCATCCGCTCGTAGGCGGGGTACGGGTTGCGGCGCATTTCGTCGGAGAAAAGGTTCATCATGGCTTATAGCCTCGGCGGCCATATCAACGACTAAGCTCACCGACGCGGGCGGCCAATGACGTCCGAATTCGCAACGGGCGTCGCCCGCCCGCGTTCGGTGCAGCGCCCTTGTTCGGCCTTTCGGTGTCACTTCTTGATGACGTCGTCGACCACTCGCTGGATGTCCTTATCGATCTGTTCTCGGCTCGCAAATGGGTTCAGCCAGTCGATGCCCAACTTCTTCGCGTGGTTAGCCTCTGGTGTCTTTGGGTCAATACCCGTGCGGGATAGACTCGCATCAAGAACACCCTGGACAACCCTCTCGACGAAGGTGAGTTGCGTGCCGTCATGCGGGCAGTAAGCTGTATTACCAGCGAATTCCCTTGCACATTTCGGACATTTCATGACCTGCCTCCTCTCTCCGTAATCCAAAGGCAGGTGCTTGGATCTCTGTGCCATGCGGTCCTTTTGCGTGGATACAGGAATCGTTTGTCCATACGATTCCAGTGTCCCATTTTTATCCCTTGCACGGACGGCGAAGCGATAGTCTCCCGGGACACTCAAGACGAGGATCTGCTCGTATTTGCCCGGCTGATCCGTGGTTCTCAAAATACGGTCGTTGAGCAGGAAATCGGCCTTGTCAAAATCGGTATCCCGAATGTCGAGCCGGAAAAGGACTCTTTCGCCAACTTCGTAGTACCCGTCGCCGTCGCCGATTTCAAATGGCCCCGACGCAGCGATGATGGGGGGCAGATTGCCTCCACCGAACATCTCGCCAATCGACAATGTTTCTCGATCGAATACCTGGATGCCCTCGATAGTTCGGCCCTCGTGAGGCTCGGCCTCCTGGTAGGACATGGCCAACTTGTAGACCCCCGGAGACAGCGAGTAGTTGCACTTCCCGTTGTCGGTGGACTGGCCCTCGACGTGTCCCCAGTCGCGCTTCTCATCGTTCCATCGGTAGACCGATGTGCGCAGATAAGCCCAGCCGTCATGATCCGTGGCTGTCAGGCGCAATGCGCCCTTCTCGAAGTACTCTGCTTTGTCAACGACAGCTTTGTCGGCAATCTGAATGCCCTCGATAGTTCGGCCCTCGTGAGGCTCGGCCTCCTGGTAGTACATGGCCAGCTTGTAGACCCCCGGAGACAGCGAGTAGTTGCACTTCCCGTTGTCGGTGGACCGGTCCTCGACGTGTCCCCAGTCGCGCTTCTCATCGTTCCATCGGTAGACCGATGTGCGCAGATAAGCCCAGCCGTCGTTGTCTGTGGCCGTCAAACGGAGCGTGCCTTTCTCGAAGTACTGCGCTTTCTCCTGTGCGTGTCCTACGGCGGCTAATAGCCCCATTGAAAGACAAAGGGAAACCAGACTATCGGGTTTTCTTTTCATGATTGCCTCCGATGCTTCATGGCCTAACTATTAATTATCCGTAAGTGAGTTACGCCCAATTCGGGAAGGAAAGGCCGAAAAATGGGGCTTTGACTTCTGGTTTTGTCGGCGGCCATCGGGTTTGAAATCGGCTGCATTTTCACTTCCCCTAAGTTTCGATTTTCATTTTGGACCTTGGCCCCGGCGATGTCAACCGCTTGGTTCTGAGGCGGATTGGAT
>JACQWK010000503.1 GCA_016209525.1 Verrucomicrobiota bacterium | reverse complement strand
TGCCGATGCTCTGTCCGGTTGGGCCCGCCAGATTAATAATACCAGAGGCTGTACCCGTGCTGGTTGTAGCAGCGGCCCATTGAGCGGTGGTCGTCTGGAGGGAGCTATAAGCCGTCAGATTGGCGCCGGAAATGTTTCCGATCCCACCCGTGCTTCCAAGTGAAGTCCCGAGGTTGGCCGTCGTCACAGAGCGGTTGGCGGAAATCAATCCCTCTGCCACCGGCGTGGTGGACGTACCGAGGAGGATATCGCCCGTCACCGTAACGCTGCCGATGGCGGCGGAAAGGCCGGCCCGACCGAGGGTCGAGATGACGGCAATCTGATCCGGCACCGTGGCGTTGCCTGCGACCGTGATGGTCGCCGACCCCGTGGTGTGGGTGATGCCACCGTTCACCGTCACATTGCCGATCGTGGTGGATGACTCGATGTAACCACCATTCACAATGCTACCAGTGATGGTGACATTGCCAATTCCAACCTCCGCGGCGTCCGAGATGTTGTCGGAGTCGATGTCGGTCGTGATGACACCGGCCAAATCGCCGTTCACCGTGACGTTACCGAACTGGTACGCGCGGAGGATCACACCCGCAGCCAAGCCGTTGTTAACGACGACATCCTGGAGATACGAGGTCTTGTATAGCGCATCCAATGACGCCGTGGTGGCGGTGGAACCGTCGATCGTCACCGTGCCCAGACCAGAGGAATAGGTTGCGATGCCGGCGCCATTGGAGAGCGGCTGCGTCGCGAGCTTGACTCCATTGGAGTTCGTGCCCGTGGTCGAAGCCAGCGCGCTCACATTGGTTAACGTGTACCCTACGCCGCCCGACACCGAAGCGAGTTTTCCGCCGGCGACCGTGACCGTCTTGACGTCGGAGAACAGGCCAAGGGAGATAATCGGTGTGGCCGTCGTTCCGACGGGAACGATGTCACCAATCGTGATCGTGCTGCCCGATTTGAACGACGTATTCGGCGCATAAATGCCGACGACGCCAGAGCTGTCGCCGAAGATGGCATTGGCCGCATTGATGGTACCGAAGGCCGTGCCCGCGCCACCGACGAGATTGGTCGAATCGCCAACGATGACGAGGCGGGCGACGTTAGCGGTGTTGTTGCCACCGATGAGGGTGCCATTCGCGAAGATCGGATTCAGCAGGCCTTGGAAGGCGGCTGCCGGCCCTAGCGGCCCGAGACTGGTCGTCAGGAAGCTGGTCGTCGCATCGGAATTGGTGACGGTGAACGAGGCCAAACCGCTGACATACTTCGTGCCGGAGATGGCATACTTGGTCGGGGTCGCCGCGGCGACGAAGTTCGCCAAGCTGATGTTCAACGTGCCTGAGCCGGAAAGCTCGGCGCGGACGATGTCACCATCTGCATCCAGAAAGTCGACGCGGGTGATCTGGCCGGCGTCGGCCGTCACGCTCACGGACGATCCAGTCATGAGGATCTGGTCATACACCTTGCCCCCCACAGTGATGTCGCTGCCAACTTCGGTGCCGCCGGTGCCACCAACGATGGTGGCCAGCAACTGCCGTTGTTCCAACGCTTCCAACTTGAAAGCGGAGCGATTGGAACGGAACTTTTTGTTTCTTTTAGACATGTTGAGTGCTATTGGGTTTCTGTTATTGGATTTGGGTCAGGCCGGCACCCCCCTCGCAAACGGAGACAAGCACCTGCACAAACTTGCGGCGAATCATACCAGTCAGGGCGAAATTTACTATCATCCCAAAGAATGATTTAAGCTGGGGCAAAAGGGTGTAGCTTCCCGACCTCTTGCCGATTCATCCGAAAGGTTGAGTGGCGTACCCCGAATCGGAAGTGTCGGCGCTTCTCGTAGCCCTGCGCGTGAGCGCAGGGAGGAGCACAGGGACATCCCGAAATCCCGCCGCTCACGTGGCGGGCTACAACGGAAGTGCTACCTAATGTTCGGACGAGGCCAAATCCCCATTCCCGCCCGACATGACCTCCATCTTTGCCCCCAAGCTCGCCGGGCCGAAAAACGACGGCTGCAAGGAATGTCGCAGCGAAACCATGGCCACCCGCGCCACCCGATGCACGTGATGCACCGGCGCGCCGTCGCCCCGGTCGCCATACCCAAGTGCGACATCGAAGAGAAAATCCCCCGCTCCTAGCCGTGGTTCGAATTGCACGCGGAACCCTGCGATCTCATTCTTCTTAACACTTTGATAACCAATGCCCAAATGCACACTCGAAACACCATAGATCACGTGGTTGTGGCGATCCGTGACTTCGATGGCGAACTGAAGGTGGTCAACGGACTTATTACCTTCGATGTAAACCTCGACGGCAAATGACTCGCCGACGGCAAACGACCGGCACTCGTGGCCTCGCTGATCACAAACCCGGCAGAATACGACCTCGGCTTCCCGGGAACCAATCTCGTCGGTCGCCTCCCAATTGCGGCGGACCGCTCCTGGTGGCAGCGTCAGCTTTTCCTGACTCGGCACCGGAGCCGCCTCACGGACACTTGTGGCCTGAAAAGTCGCACTTGAGTGGAGATGGTGAAAATGAGAAACAGCCGCCGCGCTGTCGCCGTGGAATGCGGTTCTTCCCCGGTCCAGGACCAAGGTATGCCGACAAAGGGTCTTGACCGAGGTCAAATCGTGGCTGACGAACAACAATGACATCCCCTCGGCCAGCCGCTGCTGGAAAAACCGGGCGCATTTTGCCTGGAAGAAGATGTCGCCCACCGCCAGCGCCTCGTCCACGATGAAAATCTTGGGGCGAAGAATCGTTTGGGTCGCGAACGCCAGACGCACCATCATGCCGCTGGAGTACGTTTTTACCGGCTGATCGATGAACTCGCCGATGGCGGCAAAGTCAGCGACCTCCTCGAAATGCGTCATCGTGTCCTTCGACGACACGCCCGCCAAAGCGGTCTGCAACAGCACATTCTCCCTCCCGGTGAATTCCAAATTAAAGCCTGATCCCAGCTCCAAGAGCGCCGCCACGCGGCCCCGCACGGCGAACTCCCCTGACGTCGGGGTCAAGGTCCCGGCCAGAATCTGCAGGAGGGTACTTTTCCCCGAACCATTGCGCCCGATGATGCCCAAACTCTCACCCGGCTCGACCGTGATGCTGACGTTCTCCAGCGCGAAGAACGGCCGTCCGAGTTTTCCGGCGCGCCTGGAAAAATGGCGGGCCAGGCCCGCCGGGCAAAACGGTGTCTGCGCCAACGTCTGGAACGAACCGGCGAGCAGGCGGTCGACCGGACGATTCCAGAGGTGGTAGCACTTGGAGAGTTTCTTCGCTTCGATAATCGGTGCCACGGTTGTCTGCATGTGGATCGGTGATCAGGCTGGCGCAAGCACGAATCGCGCACGGCCAGTATTCCCGCCGCTCACCCGGCGGGCTACAATGGAGCTTTGGCCACGATGCACCAAGTTGCGCTCCGCCCCAATTTCCCGTTGACGCTCGCGAGCGATTGCCGTTGCCCTTGTCCCATGGCTGGAATCTGCGACACATGTCACGCGGGCTGCTGTAGAACGTACAACCTCATCGTCACGGTTTACGACGCGTTGGTCATCTCCCGCGATCTAGGGCTACCCATTGCCGAATTCGTGACTTTTCTGGCCACCCGGGGTGAGCAAATCAAACTGGCCGGGGGGAAGAACACGCCGATTATTTTCTCCGATCCGGGATACGAGGAGGTCCGTTTCTTTGTGACGTTGAAGCGGGTTGATAGCCGGTTGATTGCCGGGACCCTGAAATGCTACTTTCTCCAAGAGTGGAACCGGCAGGAGGTTGTGGCGGCGCGCGGTGACCATCCGGGCGCCCGCATCGCCGGCCGTTGCGGCATTTATGGTTCCAGGCCGTTGATGTGTCAGACCTACCCCACTGTGCTACATAACGAGGGCGCGGTGGGATTTATCGGCACCCCGCCGCCCACCGACCTGCAGAAGGTGCATGAGATCTACAAGATTTGCCCGGAAAAATGGTCGCCCGAAGCGTTTGTCCAAGATCCGGCCAAGGCGCTGCATTCGCTGGTGTTATATAATTACGAGACCAACTTTCAGAATCGCTGCCTGGCGGAATGGAATGCCAGCCCTGGATTGATGAAGGGTTTCTTCCCGTTCATGCTGCGAGCCTACGGCGAACGTTTTCGTCTGAATCTGGACATGGTGGCAAGCACGCCCGAGGTGAAAAAAGACGACAATCCGGCGCCGATTCCGGAGTAATACTCGGTCAATCTGACGACGCTCAAGCCTCCGCCAGCGTAGGAGAAATTGTACCGTCGTAGCTAAAGAGGACGGGGTGCAGATCCAAAACCAAGGGCCGCCCATGAACACCCGGTTTCATATTGCTCACATCATTCCGCATCCGAAGCTGCACGGCCTTCATGGATATCGCGAGGTGATCGAGACCCTGCAGTGGGGCCTTACGTCGCTCGGTTACGAAGTCACCACCGCCCTCAACGCCATCGCCAACGACGCGAGGAACATCGTGCTCGGCTTTCAGACGCTGAGTGAGTTCGAGGTCAGCCGACTGCCGCCCGATACAATCCTGTACAACCTCGAACAGATCGCCGGACTTTCAGACGACCAGCTCAAGCCCGTATTTCGCTCCGCCGCACGTCGGCTGCGCGTCTGGGAGTACAGCGAGCGCAACCTCGCCGCATGGCACCGATTGCAGCCGGTCTATCAGGTCGTGCACGTGCCCATCGGCTGGGCGCCGGTCTTGGCAAAAATCTCCCGGACCGAGCGTCAGGACATTGACGTGCTGCATTACGGCCTGCCCAGCGACTTCCGGTTCGCCATGTTCAACGCCCTTTGCCAACAGGGCATGAGCTGCGTGTATGCCTGTGGACTATACGGGGCGAGCCGCGACAGCTTGATCGCCCGGTCCAAGCTCGTGCTCAATCTCAACATGTACTCGCAGTCGCGGATCTTCGAAATTGTCCGGGTGTCGTTCCTGTTGTCTAACGCAAAGGCGGTCGTGGCAGACCTGTATCCGGACACTTTCGTCGAAAACGATCTGCGCGATGCGGTTGCCTTTGCGGTACCGGAAAAGATTGCCGGCTGCTGCCAGTTGCTGCTGGACGACGAGTCGGCCCGGCGGCAGTTGGAGCGAAAGGGTGAAGAAATCATGCGCCAGCGTGACATCCGTCCGATTTTGACCCACGCGCTGGCGGCAACCGAGGGATCGGCACATTGAGGCGCCTCGTGGCGTCGTCGAATTCATCCGCGATCAACCGGAGGCTGCGCGCACCAGCGGTGCCACATGACCCGATACGCGTTCTCCAGGTCGCGAGCGAAACGGGGGGCGTCCATTAACGGGGAAGACCGCAGGCGCTCGCGCAACGAGGCGCGGAGCACGCTGAGGCGGGGAAGGTCCTGAGCGAGCCCAACGGCTCTTTCTACGTACTCGTCCACGCTGTGGGCGATCAGTTCTGAAAGACCTGCATTCGTCAGAACGGATAGCCCGCCGCGACTCAGCGAGGTCGGGCCTGCGAGACTGATCACCGGCACGCCCATCCACAAGGCGTCACAGGTCGTGGTGCCACCGGGGAATGGAAACGGATCCAACCCGATGTCGATCGACTGGTAAGTCTGAAAATACCGCGCCGCGGGCACGTGATCGATGAATTCGAGCCGCCGGAGATCGATGGTGTGGCCGGCGAAGAAATCGCGCAACCGCTCCCGGTGGCTGCCCGGCTTCACATGGAGACATAGCCTCGACCCGGGCACCTCAACCAGCAGGCGGGACCAGGCCGAGAGCGTCGCCGCGGTGACTTTGCAGAAATTATTCAGGCAACCAAACGTGACGAATCCCGCCGAATGGACCGGTGGCTGGCTGACATCAGCCAAGGAATCAACACTGGGTTGATAACACCAATAGGTTTGAGGCAGACGAAACGGCACCTCGGTTCCCGGCAGGAAATCGGAATCCAACGGATCGAGATGGGGATCGGTGATGCGGTAATCGATGGTGTCGAGGCCCGAGCCTCCGGGATAGGCGAGATACGTGGCCTGCACCGGCGCAGGCTTGTACGCGAAAACGGCCAGACGATTCCTGGCGGTGTGCAACGCCAGGTCCACGAGAATGTCGATGCGATCGAGGCGGATCAGATCGGCGACCTGCCGATCCGATTGTCCGGCGAGATCGCGCCACCCATCGGCATGGGCACGAAGCTGGGCAGTGACTCGATCCGGCCGCGGAGCGGCCGAATAGCAGAACAGCTCGCAGGCCTGACGGTCGCGGGCGGCAAACAGGGGCAGCAGGAACCGTCCCACTGGATGCGATCGAAAATCCGGCGATACATAACCGATCCGCAGACGGCGGTCAGGAGTGCGATCGT
Organism: Verrucomicrobiota bacterium; assembly: GCA_016209525.1. GTDB lineage: Bacteria > Verrucomicrobiota > Verrucomicrobiia > Limisphaerales > SIBE01 > VHCZ01. The sequence continues at coordinate 4,679 of JACQWK010000503.1, read as the reverse complement.
TGGGATGAGACTGGCTGCGCCCGGCCAAAGGCCGGGCGTGAAGCCCGTGCCAACGCCGAAGCTCCTCGTGAATCACGGCCGGCTGGTCGCCCGAGGAATAGTGCAGCGCCAGGATGAGATTGCTGTGGGCCTCGGCGTAGTCCGGCTGGAGCTTCAAAGCTCGCCGGTAGGTGACAATTGCCTGGTCAAGCTGCCCGCGGTCCTTGAGCACACCGGCGAGATTATTGTAGGCGGCGGCGAAGTCAGGCTTCAGCGCGATCGCCTGCTCGATGCAGGCAAGGGCTTCGTCGAGCTGGCCCCGTTCCCGGAAAAGATTGCCCAAGTTGTTGTGGGCATCGGCAAGATCGGGCTGCAACGCGAGCGCCTGCCGCATGCACACCAGCGCCTCGTCGAACCGCCCTTGCTGTGTCAAGGCGATACCGAGATTGTTGTGAGCTTTGGCGAAGTTAGGTCGAAATGCGAGTGCCTGCCGGTAGGAGTCGATGGCCTCATCGACCCGGCCGAGTGCCGCGAGCACATTCCCGAGGTGGTTCTGGGCCTCGGCGAGATTCGGCTGATGGACCAATGCCTGCCGGAAACAGGCCTCCGCTTCCTCGTAGCGACACTGGACAAGCAGGACATTGCCGAGATTGTTGTGGGCCTCCGCGAAATCCGGCTTGAGCGCGATCGCCTGCCGATAACAGGGAACGGCCTCGTCGAACCGGCCGCGTTCCCGCAACAAATTGCCGAGATTGTTGTGGGCGGCGGCAGAGTGAGGTTGAAGGACGAGGGCCCGCCGATAGCAATCGTCGGCGTCGTCGAACCGGCCCAGCACGATCAGGGCGTTGCCCAGGTTGTTGAGCGCCTCGGCAAAATCCGGCTTGAGCGCCACGGCCTTCCGGTAGGCATCGATCGCTTCGCCAGTCTGGCCGCGATCCCGGCAAATATTCCCAAGGCTGTTGTAGGCATTGGCGAAATCCGGCTTGAGCGCGATCGCCCGCCGGACCGACGCGACGGCTTCGTCGAGTCGACCGAGACCAGCCAGCGCCTGGCCGAGGCTGTTCAGTGCACTGGGAAAACTCGGCTGCAGGGCGAGCGCCCGTTGGAAACTTGCGACCGCCTCGGCCAGCCGGGCCGACTGCAGGTACGCAGAACCAAGATTATAGTGGATGGCAGCATCCTTCGGCCCCAGGATCGCGGCCCGACCGATCAGTTCCACGGCAACGCCGTGCCAGCCGACCTGATGCGCGATGACACCGAGATAGTGCAATGCGTCGACACAGCCGGGGTCGTGCGCGAGGATTTCCCGATAGAGCCCCTCGGCCTCGGCCAGCCGGCCCGCCTGATGGTGCGCAATCCCGTGCCGCAATTTCTCCAGTTGGGTGAACGTGGGCATGGCGGGAATGCTTACGAGGGGTGAATGAAAGTCGGCGCAGACTGCCCGCACCAGCGGCGCCACATGACACGATACGCGTTCTCCAGGTTTCGGGCGAAGCGGGGGGCGTCCATAAGGGGCGAGAGTTGCATGCGCGCCCGCAGGCCGCACCGGACTGCTGCAAGGCGCGGATGATCGCGGGCTGCGGCCACAGCTGATTCGACAAACGTGTCAGGGCTGTGAGTCACGAACTCCGGCAGCCCCACACCCGTCAACAAACTGACACCGACACGCGAAACGTGACCGCGTCCGGCGAGTGTGATCACGGGCACACCCATCCACAGGGCTTCGCAGGTCGTCGTCGTGCCGTGATAGGGAAAGGTGTCGAGCGCGAGGTCCACGCGGTCATAGCACCGGAGATGATCAAGCTGCGATGCTTGCGGAGGAATGAGCTCCACGCGGTCGGTAGAGACTCCATGCTCGCGGAAGAACGCCTGCAGGCGTTCTTCAACTGAACGGCTCCCGACGGCAAAGTTTTTCACCGCGAACCTTGAACGGGGGACCTGCAGGAGGATCCGGGCCCAAAGCCGTAGCATGTCGTCGGTCACTTTGGCGAAGTTGTTGAAACAGGCGAAAGTCACGCTGCCACTCCGTGCTGCAGGCGGTTCGCCCACTGGCGGTGCACCCGAAAGTGGAGTAAAACACCAGGCGGTTTCCGGTAATCGCACCAATTCCTCGACGTTCGCTTCTCCGGTCACGCCTGGTGGATCCGCCCAAGGATCGGTGAGGCGGTAGTCGATCGTGTCGAGTCCGGTGGCACCCGGATAACCGAGGTAACCGACCTGGATCGGGGCCGGCTTGCGCGCAAACACGAGCAGTCGGTTGCCGGCGGTATGTCCCGAGAGGTCAACCAGCACGTCGATGCGATCCGCGCGGATGCGTGCGGCCGCCTCGTCATCAGAAACACCAACCAGGCTGCGCCATCCGTCGGTGCATGCCTGGAAGCGAGCGGTCACGTCATCCGGGCGCGCGTTGCCGGTGTAACAAGTGATGTGATATCGCTCGCGATTGTGGGCCTCCAGCAACGGGAGCAGAAAGAACGCAACCGGGTGCCGCTTGAAATCAGCGGAGATATAACCGACGCGCAGCCGGCGCTCTGGCGAGCGGTCATTGTCGTGCGGGCGGTTCGACGCGACCGACAACCGCGCGTGCTGCTGATTCCAACATCGCAGTTCGGCGTCAATCAATCCCGGCGTCGAGCCGGGGCTGTATTGCAAAGCCAGGATGAGGTTGCTGCGGGCGCTGGGGTAATCGGGTCGAAAGGCAAGCGCCCGCCGATAACACGCCACCGCGCCGTCCATCTGGCCACAATCCTTTAGGACGCCCCCGAGATTATTGTGCGCCTCAGCAAAATCGGGTTTGAGCGCCAGCGCCTGCCGGAAACACGTGAAGGCTTCGTCGAACCGGCTCTGGTTCAGCAGTGCAATCCCGAGGTTGTTATGCGCGTTGGCAAAATCAGGCTGGAGCGCGATGGCGCGCCGGAAGCAGGAGACGGCCTTCTCAGGCCGGCCGAGGGTGACCAAGGCATTGCCGAAGTTGCTCAGAGCCTTGGGAAAGTCAGGCTGGAGGGCGAGCGCCCGCTGGAAACTCGCCACGGCGTCATCAAGGCGGTGCAAGTGGCGGTAGGCTTCGCCGAGATTGGAGTGAATCGCGGGATTTTCGGGCGCGAGGGCGGCGGCCCGACCAATCAACTCGACCGCTTCCAACTGCCTTCCCAATTGATGGGCGATCATGCCCAGATAGTGCAGGGCATCGAGGCAATCTGGATCCTGCGAGAGAATTTCACGGTACGCCACCTCGGCCTGCGACAAGCGCCCCGCCTGGTGGTGGTGGATCGCGGCGCGCAGCGTTTGAGAGGAGGCGTTCTCGGACATTGCGGAAGGCTTCCACCAAATTCAATTCAGACGCACCTTCCAAATTCAGCGGTTACCCAATTCACCCGGGCGTCTCCGCTATGATATCGAATACTCGTGCAGTTCGTGCGAGCGCTCCTTAAACCACTGCAGCTGCCCCTCGGCGGACTCTTCGGCGTCCACTTGGGCCCAGAGCCGGCAGTAAACTCCCCCGGCCACCGTTACGGTTTCCCACGTGCCGCGCATCTGGTCGCGCATGCTTTGCCAGCTTTCACTATGCTTGGACCGGTTGTCCGCTTCGATCAAAGGCCGCCAAATGCCGTTGTTCCAGCCATACCCGAACCAGAACATCTCCGGATTCCAAAAGTAGCCAAGCCACGAGAAGGGGCCCGCTTCATGGCCTGCCATCCATTGAATCTCGCCGGTGCTCTTCCCCATCAGCGACGAATGGAAGCCCCTCAATTCCTGCAGCGTTTGCATCCAACGCTGATGGCGCTTCAAGAACTCGTGCAAGGCTTCTGAGTCGGTCATTGCAGGATTAACTTACTGGTTGCGGTCGATCCGAGCCAACTGCAAACGGCACGCGGGTTTGTTTGAGACCTCTCCATCCCCGTGCCATCTGTTCATCGGTGGTTTCTGAGTAAATTGTTCCCACTGAGTCCTTCCTGTTTACCCGGTCTGCCGGCAAAGACCGGCGAACTGCAGCCGGGTTTTCGCACCGGATTTCCGCAAAATGCTGCGAATATGCGTTTTGACCGTAGGAATGGAAATCACGAGTCGCTTGCTGATCTCAAGGGCGGAGCGCCCTTCCAGCACCAGCTTGGCCAACTCCTGCTCCCTCCGGGAAAATCCAAATTCCTGGGTCAATCGATCGAGACTCGGAGCTTCGTTCGCCAGCGCGGCCTGCCGATTCGAGATCAAAAGGAGATAGGGACGCACCCCGAGCGAACTCTGAAACGCCAGGTAACGCACGGTTCCTTCGATGGCCTCCTTCGACTCCAAGGCGAGATTCAGCTTGAACAACGGGCCCTGCGTGACAACGAGCCGATTTGGCGACGGATCGAACGTCAATTGCCTGAAGGCAGTGAACGAATCATGACATGCTCGCGTCCACTCGTCCGGCAACATCGTTTGCCGGGGCAGGCTAAGATTTTGCAGGGCCAGATGCCCCTTGCTCCACAGCAGCATGTGCTCCCTAAAATTCCGGTTTTCGAAGACGACTCGAAATTGTCCGTCCAATACGCACAAGCCCTCGGGATAGAGGCTGCTGACCAGCCGGAACAGGCCCGCCATGAACTCCTGCTCCTGCTGTTTGGCCAGCAGTAGAAAGCACCGGTCCAAATGCTGACCGACGCGACCCAGCATCTCGAGTTCCTCCCGTGAAAAATCCGCGCTCGAGTGCGATCGATAGA
>JACQWK010000495.1 GCA_016209525.1 Verrucomicrobiota bacterium | reverse complement strand
TTTCTTGCTCTTAATCGTGCTCTTACTCTTACTCCGGAACTCCCTGGAGAGATTAAGATTACGAGTAAGAGTAAGAGTAAGAGTAAGACTTGCTCGGGATGGTAACGAATTCATTCTTAATTCAACAGGAGTGGGGCCGGGGTGAGGAGGATGAGGACAGCCAAATTCCAGAGACGTCAAAACCTGACTGAAAGAGGATTCCTGCGTCTCCGATCCGGCACGATCTAGCCCGAATCTTTCACAACTCTTTTTGCCGGAGACACAATTTCAAGGTAGGGACGGCGCGCCCGCGCCATCCTACCAGGCATCAGCACAGCAGTTGAGAGACGAGGCAATAATTCACCGGACCTGGACCGGGCCACCCGCCGACAGTGCATTCAGCAAGTTGGAAGCATCGGTGTTCCCGGGCTCGATCTCCAGAGCGCGTCGGACGGCGGTCCGGGCTTCAGGCACACGCCCCAAGCGGGCGAGGATGGTCGCCCGAGCATATGGAATCCGGGCTGAGTTCGCTTCAATCGATTCCGCCCTGGCCAGCGCGTTCAAAGCTTCGTCCATCCGGCCCAACGACGAGTAGCCCAATCCCAAATTGTACCAGGCTTGCGCGAGTCGCGCCTCGAGTTGGACGGCTTGCTCCAGCGCGCCCACAGCTTCCGTCAACTTGCCCGCTTCGTTCAGGGCAAGCCCCAGCTTGTAGCGAAAGTGCGCATCTTTCGGATCCAGCCAGCAGGCTGCTTCCAGTTCGAGCACGGCTTCGGATGGCCGGCCCAGGAGACTCAAACACACGGCAAGCGCGTCGCGCAACGGCGCAGAACGGCCATCCCACCGCACGGCTCGCTGGAACCAGTCGAGCGCGAGACCGGGACTTCCGCGATCCATGAGAAAAACACCGAATTGCAGAGCGCCGGACGGTTGATCGCCGTTGAAAGTCAGCGAGCGCAGCAAGTCCTGGCCGGCGACCGAGTTCGTGTCCAAACTCGCGCGCAAAGCCCACGCGGCTTCGACGCGCACGGCGCGGGCTGGATCATCCGACAAGTGACGAAGACTGGCCAGCGCACTTGCATCGTTGGCTTGCGCCAGCGGAGCCAGCGCGTGCGCCGCGTGCATGCGGACGAGCGCATTCGTGTCGCCGACGTGCTCCAAGATGGCCTCCTTCGCCGCCACGTCGGAATTCCAACGCTCCAGAAGCCGCGTCGCCCCAGCGCGCCACAGCGCACTTTTCTCCTCGCGCGCCAAGGACGCCAGCTTCGCGACGAGGTTCGTGCCGCCGTTGCGAGCTTGAGCTATGAGTTGGGACCGGGCGCGCGACGGCCGATCCATCCGTTGGCCGTACCATTTTTCGACGCCGGCCAACGCCCAATCCGCGTCTCGATCCGTGTGGCATCGATTGCAGGCATTCGGAATGCCGTGCTGTTTCGTCAACAACGGGTCCGGGATAGTGAAGCCGTGATCCCGGCGCGGATGCCGCTGCATGTAAGTCGTGAGCGGCATGTGGCAATCGACGCAGCGACCACCGGGCGTGTCGGGTTGGTGATGACTGTGAGCGGCCGGATCAATCTTCGGAGCGGGCAAGACGGGCAGGCCGTGGCAGCGCTGGCAGAGCTGGTTGTCCGAAGTCAAAATTTTTCCGGAGTGCGGCGCGTGGCAATCCATGCACCAAACGCCCGCGGCGAACATTCGGCTGCTAAGAAAGGAAGCATATTCGTAATCTTCTTCCCGAACTTGGCCGTCCGGATAGTAAAGGTCGGTTTCATCCACGCTCATCAGGACGAAATGATCCTCGAAGCGTTCTCCGGGACGAAAGTCACCGGTCAATTCGCCGCGCCGGGCGTGGCAGGAGCCGCACGCGTCCATCATTTGATTTCGAGTCAGGCGGCGGATCGTAGGATCTCCAACGGCGGGTTGCGGGCGCGGACGCTGCCAGGCCACGTGGTCCGCCATCGGGCCATGGCACGTCTCGCAACCCACTCCCTGTTCCGCCATGGCCGTGGAATAGTGATCACGAGCGCTGTCATAATTCTTCCTCAACCGCGTATTGTGGCAGGAGGCGCACATTTGGTTCCACGTCATGCCGCGCCCCGTCCAATGGCCCCATTCACCGGGCTGGCGATCTTCATTCCCAAAGACGTCGAACCAATCGCCGCTTGCCGGATCAAAGGCGAGTTCGCTGACCTGAAATCGGCCCGCCGCGTCACGGATCAAAAATTGCCTCAGCGGCTTGACACCGATCACCCGTTCGGCAGGGAACGATTCACGCTGCCCGCTCGGTCCCAGAGTCACAATCTGGAATTGGTTGCTGCGGAGAAGCGCCTGGGAAGTCAGGGACCCGTGGCTAATTTCGCGAGGCGGCTCGAAAGCCGAGCGATCCAATCCGGCATCCAGCGCGCGCTCGGCCAGCGCATGGTTAGACTTCGCCCAGGAGTCGAACGCTTCGCGATGGCAATCCCGGCAACTCTGGGACCCAGCATACGCCGCGAAGGCCATGGCGTCGGTTTGAGGTGTCAGCGGTTTAGGTAAATCCAACCCGGCGCCGGTCGAGGCAGTTCGCTGGCGATGCGAAAATCCATGCCATAGCCAAAGGCCGACTATCGAACCGGCGCTCAAAACGAGGATCGCTGTTCGCATCCGCCTCTGCCTCTGGAAAGGCTCTTGGCCTTTTCGTTGCCGACTCATGGACGCATTGAAGCATCCCCCAACGGCAATGTCATTTCCAACCGTCGCGACGTTCTGATTGACCGAGCGGCTGCAAATGAGATTTAGAGCGGCTCGTGTCCCTCGCAGCGCAGACGTGCAGGCTATCAGTATAGGTTAGAGCGGACTCACGTCCGCTGCTACGGGAGGAGAGCCGGCGCGCCCGACTAAACGCCAACCGTAAAAAATACCAGCAAGCCCGTGGCGGCGATGAACGCGAAGCCTGCCATCAGGCGAAAGTAGAATGCCGGCTGCCGGCTAAAGTAAGCGAGGACCGACTTCAACACCGCATTCGCGGCGGCGGCCAGAATGATGCCCAGGACTGCATCGTGCGCCGTCGTTTCGTTCTTCGCAAAAAAGTCGGTGAGGGAAAGCAAGACCGCATCCGTGTCGATCAATCCACCGACGCTCGAAGTAATGAGTTGTCCGCTCTGTCCAAAGAAAACTTTGCCGGCCCGCGTCAGCAGCAGGATGGCCGTAAAGACCACCCCGAATTTTAGCGCCGGCCCGAGCGTGAGCGGGTTCTTGAATCCGCCAGCAGTCTGTTGCGCAGCACGCTGGCCGCTGGACCTCACGAGCACCGCTGCGGCGATCAAACCTGCGATCATCATGCACCAAAGCGGCACCAGCGCAGCCTGGAACAAGGTGGGATTGATCAGGGCGATGATCAGGAGCAGTCGCGGATACTGGATCGAATTTGCCAACAGCGCCGCGCCGGCCATCGGCAACGCGGTCTGTGGCGATTCAGCGACCACCTTCGACACGCCGCCCGTATAGGCCGTCGTCGAGGCCAGTCCACCGACGATCGCCGTGACGGTGATTCCTTTGCCCGGGTCAAGGAACTTCGTCAGGAAATAGCCGACGTAGGACACCGCGGCCACGAGGATCACGAACAACCAGATTTTTTGGGGCTCAAAAAAATGGAACGGGCCGAAGCCGCCTTTGGGCAAGAGTGGGTAAATGACGAAGATCAACGCCAGGAACTTCAAGGTATCGCCATACTCGCGCCCGGAGATCGTCTGCAGCGCGAAGCGATGCACCTGTTCTTTGGTGGTCAGGAGCACCGCCAGGATAATCCCCATGCTAATGCCAATAACCCGCGCCTTGGTCAGGCAGAGGTAACCCAACAGGAAGGTCATCAGCGCAGCCAACTCCGTCGTGATGCCCGTGCGTTGAGGATATTGGATGCGCATGACCAGCATCACGGCCGACGCCGCCACCATGAGCACGATGGTCAGTCCCACGGCCTCGATCTGCGCACAAAGCGCTCCGAGCAATGCCAGAATTACAAAATCCCGCAAGCCAGGCTTGGGTGTGGGATCGTCATCTTGCTCGCGCGTCCGTCCTGCCAGGAAACCGACCGCCGCCGCGTAGAGAAAACCGAGGGCAACGTCACCGTTAAACTCGGACATAGGCACAGGATGCCGCCATCATGGGTCGCCTCGCCTTGACGCGCATCAAGTATTGCTCGGCCCGGGACAAGAGCAGAGTCGCCCACGGTCTATCGGTTCTCTCCATGAACCGCAAGGTAGGGCGCGCCTGTCTCAGCGCGCCGAAAGAACGGTGCCTGAAGAACGGCGCGCTGGGACAGACGCGCCCTACCGAGCTCCGGTTCATGGTCCCAATGCGCGCCAAATTTGGCGTGGGGGCTCTCCATGAACGGACCCACCCCTGCACCCCTCCCTGGAGG
>JACQWK010000494.1 GCA_016209525.1 Verrucomicrobiota bacterium | reverse complement strand
TCAGCGCTTTTGAGCGCGTTACATGGCTGTGAGTCCAATTCTGCACGAACATCCGTTACGTTTTGATTCGCAGACAAAACTCACCGCGCCGACTTCTGCCCAGATGCTGGCCCCGACTTACGCTTCATGAATGTGCCCTGCGCTGTGCCATGCACTTGGGAATTGCTGTTGACAGTTCACCTTCAGCAGTTAGTCTCAGAACGGAGCTTCCAACCATGCAAGCAACGCAGCGCTGGTCCTTTGTGCGAAAGCAAGCGGTCGGGATGGTTTTTTCCCCGCCTCAAAACGAGTCAAGCTCCGCCGTTTTTTCGACGGCTGCGCACAGAGACGGAGTGCGGCGGGCCGAAGAACGATGAAGCCGTTGTTTTTCCTGAGTTATTTTCGCGCCGACGCGAGGTCAGGAAACATCGAGCGGTTCTACAAGGAACTGGTCACGATCGTTCGCTCCAAGGCCGCGGTCCTCGACGCAGTGAAGGACGAGGACGTCGGTTTCTTTGACCAGCGAGGGATCAAAGCGGGCGACAGTTGGCCGGACGTGCTGAGCGAACAACTCAACCAGTGCGGGACCATGGTTTGCCTATACTCGCCTGGATATTTTCAAAGCGAATTCTGTGGCAAAGAATTCGGCGCGTTCCGGTCTCGCCTGACACAGCCCGGCGGCAAGCTCCTGCCGCTGATCTTGCCCGTGCTGTGGGAGCGTCCGGATTTGCTGCCGGACCCTCTGCCTGGGCAGGTGCCCGCTATTCAGTTCAAAGAAGAGACCTTCGGCCAACTTTATGCGGACGAAGGGCTGGATTACCTCATCCGAGTCAAAGGCGACCAGAGCGGCGAATACCAGCAGTTTGCCAAGGCCTTCGCCCAGCGATTGGTAAAGGTGGCGCAGGCCAATCCCAACCTCCCCCCGGTCGCGACGCTGGCTTCGCTGGAGAAGGCGCCCAACGCGTTCAGTCCAACCGTCGTATTCCTCCCCCCAGGCCCCAAGCCGGTGGGTCCGCGCAAAGCCCTCTTCGTCATTGTAGCGGGGCTGTCCACGCAGTACGAGGGCGTGCGCAACATGCGCGGCTGCTACGACCCAGAGGACGTGGGGTTCTGGCGCCCATTCGATCCCGATATGGACAAGGCAGTGTCGATGATGTGTCTGGACGCAGCACAACCGGAACATGTGTTTCCGGACGTACTGCCTCCAACACCAGACCTCGTGGAGATGATACGCGAAGCCGACAAAACCAACCGCATTGTTATTCTTTTGGTGGACGGCTGGAGTGTGCGGATCAAGTCGTTTAAACAAATTCTCGAAGCGTACAATGCCGCACCCGAGGCGTTCGTCAATTGCGGCATCTTGATCACCTGGAATGAGAAGGACCCGGAGACCATGTGCCAGCAGTCAACGTTGCTGAGCGAACTGGGGCAAACTCTCAGCCGATGCGTTGGTTCCAATCAGTGCAGTTACTTCGAGCACGATATCCGCTCACCTGGAAAACTGGAGGAACATATCCGAAGCGCCATCGCGGAAATACGAAAGCGGCTTATTCGCAAGAATCTTGTCTTGGGCCGTGTGCGGAGCGACCGCACCCTCCCATTGATTTCTTCCTAACCTGGAGGTCTCCGTGCAAGCCACCGTCAGGTCCGGCCAAGTCCTCACCTTCTACTCCTTCAAAGGCGGCACCGGCAGGTCCATGGCCTTGGCCAACCTCGCATGGTTTCTGGCCAGCATGAGCAAGCGGGTCCTGGCGATTGATTGGGATCTGGAAGCTCCCGGACTACACCGCTATTTTCAGCCGTTCCTGCCCGACCAGGACCTATCGAACTCTAAAGGTGTGATTGATTTCGTCAGCGATTTCGCTCTCCAGGCGATGACGCCTGAGCTCGACGAGCAAGGCCAACCCGTGGCGCCGCCACAGGATTGGTATTTGCCCTACGCCAACATTCTCCGCTGCGCCCTCCCGCTCAACTATCCGTTCGACGCCGGTGGCCGCATCGATTTCGTGCCGTCAGGCCGGCAGGACGCTTCCTACTCTTCGCGTGTCAATTCATTCGACTGGAAAGACTTTTATGACTGCCTGGGCGGGTGGGGATTCATCGAGGCAGTCCGGCGGCACGCCTGCAGCGAGTACGATTTCATCCTGATCGACAGCCGCACCGGCGTCAGCGACACGTCGGGCATTTGCACCGTGCAGATGCCCGACACGCTCGTCGTTTGTTTCACGCTCAATAACCAAAGCATCGACGGTGCGGCGGCGGTGGTGGAGTCGGTCCTACGCCAGCGTCCCGCGCTGGAACACGACCACGAACGGCGTCCGCTGCGCATTTTTCCCGTGCCCATGCGCATCGATCCGTTCGAACAAGACCGGCTGGCTTGGCGAAAGCGGTATGCAGGTGAACGGTTTGGACGCTTCCCCGATCACCTCAAACCTGACGAACGGGAAAGGTATCGAAACGAAGTCCAGTTTCCTTACGTCCCCTATTATTCCTACGAGGAGATTCTGGCCATTTTCCGTGATCAACCAGGTGATCCGGGCACGCTTTTGGCCAGTGTTGAACGGCTCGCGGCACACCTCCTCGATGGATCGGCCAGGTCCGCCGTCCCGCCGTCCGAGCCGGAGCGGCAGCGCATTCGCGCGCTCTACGAACAACGTCTGCCGGTGCAGGAGCCGTTTGACCTGTTTCTCACGTGCGATCTGGCCGACAGACAGTGGACCTGGGAAAACCTCGCTTCGCGCCTGGAAAAGGAGATCTGGCAGGGGCATCCCCTGAGGATTGCATTTGCGCCGCGCTATGATCGACCGTGGGAAGCCTGGGCCCAGGCCATTGGCCCCGCGTTGATGAACAGCCGCAGAATCGCCCTTCTCCTCTCGCCGGGATCGTCTGGGTTTACCGACACCTTTCTGAACCATCTCACTATCGGCCCGGCTGGTACGGCAGCCCTTCAGGACAAAGTCATACTTTTGGACCGGACTTCTCAAACGGCCCCTTCATCCTTGCCGGGCTCACGGATTGATTGTCGCGAAGAAGCTGCCATCGACACGGCCTATCAACAACTGCTGGTGATGATCCGCGGTGAGTCGCCCGCGCCGCCGGTGCCACAAACGGCGACGCCGTCCGTCACGAGTGCCTCGAACATTTCCCGGTCCTCTGTCAACCCCGCCGAACTGCTGGAGAAAGCCAAAGCAATCTTGCGGCAGAAATCGGGGTTGCCGGAAGAATTGCTGGCCTTGGCCGGGCGCCTGAAAGGTGTCCGCCAGTTCGGTTACGCGCGCAAACTGTTGGATCTCGCCGCGCAGTCGCCCAACCTCGACAAAACTCCGGCCCTAAGGCTGAAGATCGGACAGCAGCGCGCCCTTTGTACCTACCAGGATCCCGACCAGCCGCGGACCGCCCGGTTCAAGGCCGCTCTCCAAATTCTCCAGGAAGTTGACAACCTCGATCTTACGACCAATCAGGAAACGCTCGGACTCGCGGGCGCCATCCATAAACGGCTCTGGCAAGTGGACGGGCAGCGCCGCCATCTGGATCGCGCGCTCAGTTTTTATCTGCGCGGATACGAGCGGGGCGTCGCAGAAGACTACGGTTACACCGCGATCAATGCCGCGTTCGTGCTCGACTTGCTGGCCAGCATCGAATTGACAGAACCCGCCGCTCCCCGCGCCATCCGTGACACGGCTCGCGCTTTTCGCCAACAGGCGACCGGCATCCGCCGTGAGGTCCTCGCGGTGCTGTTGCCAATGCCGAAGAAATACCCGGACCGTGAACTCGACCGGAAATGGTGGTTTCTCGTTACGATGGCAGAAGCTCACTTTGGCCTGCGCCAGTTTGCGGAAACCCGATTGACGCTCAAGCGAGCCGCGGCTTTGCCGGACGTTGCCGCTTGGGAATTTGAAACGACCGCACGCCAACTTGTGGCCTTGATTCGGGCGCAGCGTGAGCCCGAAGCGGCCAAGGATCGGATCGCCAGCGATCACCCCGAAGCAGTGCGCGTGTTGACTGAGTTCCTTGGAGGCAATACTACCGCACACCGCACCGCGCTGTTGGGCAAGGTGGGGCTGGCGCTCTCCGGCGGCGGTTTTCGCGCTTCGTTGTTCCATATCGGCGTGCTGGCGAAATTGGCCGAACTGGATTTGCTCCGGCACGTTGAAGTGCTCTCGTGTGTTTCCGGCGGCTCCATCGTCGGCGCCCATTATTATCTGGAGGCTCGGCGTTTGCTTCAGACCAAACGCGACGCTCAGATCACGGGCGACGACTACGTCCAACTCGTCCAGCGCCTGGCTGCGGACCTTCTCGCCGGCGTGCAAACCAACATCCGCACCCGCGTGGCGGCCAGCTTTATCAGCAGTTTGAAGGCGGCGTTTCTGCCCTATTACTCGCGCACGGAACGTCTCGGCAAACTCCTTGACCAGCGAATCTTCGCGCGCGTGCGCGACGGAGAGCAGGATCATCCGCGCCGGCTGGCTGGCCTCTTCATCCGGCCGCTCGGCGAGCCGGACGAATTCGCTCCGAAGCACGACAACTGGAGGCGCCAGAGCAAAGTTCCAATCTTAATCCTCAACGCCACGACGCTCAATACGGGCCACAACTGGCAATTCACCGCCTCCTGGATGGGCGAGCCACCCGACAACCTCGATTCGGAAGTCAACGGCACGGAGCGGTTGCGCCGCATGTACTACGATGACGCGCCGGCACCGCATAACGAAATGCTTTTGGGCCGGGCGGTCGCCGCATCGGCCTGCGTGCCCGGCCTGTTCGAGCCCATTACGTTGACTGGCCTGTACCCGGACCGTCTCGTCCGTTTGGTGGATGGCGGCGTGCACGACAATCAAGGCATCGCCAGTCTGCTCGAACAGGACTGCACGGTGCTGTTGGTCAGTGATGCCAGCGGCCAAATGAATACGCTGGACGCGCCGTCGATCGATCCGGTGGGAGTGCCTCTCCGCTCGAACAGCATCCTCATGGCGCGGGTGCGGGAAGCCCAATTCGCGGAACTGGCGGCGCGCCGGTCCAGCTCGCTCCTTCGCGGACTCATGTTCCTTCACCTGAAAAAGGACTTGCTCGCAGCCGCGGTCGATTGGGAAGGCTGCGCTGACTATAACAGGTCCGAAATTCCACAGACCAAAGCCCTAACTTCCTATGGCCTTGCGCAGGACACTCAGTCCGCGCTGTCGGCCCTGCGAACCGATCTCGATTCCTTCTCCGAGGCGGAAGCGGCAGCTCTGATGACAAGCGGATACCGGATGACCGAGAGGTTCGTTGCGGACGCCATGGCGGAATTCCCCTCGAAGGCCCCCGCTCTGGTCAAATGGTGGTTTCTCGCCGTGGAAAAGGCAATGCAAGCCCGGCCGGATGAAGCGGCCAAATCGGCGCGCTTGCTCGAACTCCTGGAGGTGGGGCGCCAACGGACATTCAAGGCGCGGACGTGGCTGCTGCTCAAGGACGAATCCCGTGTGCCCGTTTTGAACTCTTCCGACGCGCTATTCCTGTTAATGCTTACAAGCTCCTTGCTAGTCGGCGGGCTTTGTCTAGCATTTGGCTGGCTTGGGCAAGCGTCCAGTTCACTGGTATCTTGGTTGGAGGACCAACCGGCCTTGTTAATCATCTCCTTCTCAGTGTGGCTTCTCTCCTGCGTCGCACTCAAAGTTATTGCGAAGAGTTTTAGGTTCAAAAAGCGGCCGTGCAAGAGCACATTTCGCGAATGGCTATCCCGGTTGGGTCTGGGTCTGGTGATGAGTACGGTGGGTTATGTTCTCGCGCGCATCGACCTGCACGTGTTCAACAAACCCTTTCTGAAGGCCGGCCGCCTGGAGCGTTTGGTCGGCCCGACCGGAACGCCCAGCAAGCCGCGCCGACGCATCTACATTTCTTCCACGTACGAGGACTTGCGGGAGTATCGGAGCAAGGTTCAGGAGGCGCTCAAACGCGATTTCGAGATGGTGACGGCTGAGTTGACTGAACCCACCAGCGGCGCCGCGCTCGACTTAACCTTGGAACTGGTGGCCAATTGCGATGTCTATTTGGGGATTTTGGCCTGGCGTTACGGTTACGTGCCAGCCGAAAACAATCCGGAAGGCTTTTCGATCACGGAACTCGAATATCGACGCGCTCACCAATCGGGAAAGGTCTGTTTGATATTCCTGGCGGACGATCATGCCCTGTGGCCTCCGGCAATGGTGGACCGTGGAGCAAGCGGCGACAAGATGACCGCGTTTCGCCAGGCACTCAAGAAGTCCAACGACATCGGTTACTTTGCCAACGCCGAAGATCTCAAACGGAAGATCTTGGAGGCCTTAAGCAGCTTGGACGAGACCGAAGCGTCTGAAGAATTCACCACGATGCCTCCTCATTCCGAGTCACATTCCTGATACGACGAGTTTGCCGCGTTGCCAACGACAGGGGTGGCTGTTTCATGTAACCCCATGAAAGGCCAGGTTGGTTTCCCGCCGGTGCGGGTCTTGCCCGCAATTCTCGTTAGTCTTCTGTTTTCATTGGCCGTGAGCACCCTCCGTGCCGACGCCACCGCGTCGCGACTCGACTTGGCCGGCATCGTAGAATCCGCCGAAGCACCGGTGGCCGGCGCGAACGTGTTCATCCACACCGCAGGACCGCGGGTGGGGCCGTGCGACATATGACCGTCCTGCTACGCTGACTGCCGGAAGAGTGCCCGGTCGGACGCCGAAGGCAAATTCAAAATCGATGCGCTGGATTCTCGACTCCTTTTCCGCGTGCTGATTATCGCAAAAGGATTCGAACCCGCGTTCGCCTCGAAGGTGGATCCGGCCGCCGGTATCCTGGAAGTGACTCTGGACCGCATCAAGGATGCGCCGCTCGGCCCACGAATGCACGTGCAAGGCCGCATTATCGATCCGCAGGGGCGGCCTGTGATGGGCGCGCGCGTCGAATGAGGTCCACGCCGTTACCGACGCGTCGGGACGCTGGCAGTTGGACCGGTTTCCGAGCGCGTTCGACGGCGTCGCCTTCGCCTTCGTCCGGCCGGACGAATCGTTCGTCGATGTCTATACAGCGACCTCGCAAGACCGATATATCGGGCACTCCGGACCGGTCGTTCCGTTGTCGGAGTTTTTTGCCAGAAACGCCGAAGTCGTTCTGCCGCGCGGCTACGTCATTCAGGGCAAGGTAATGGGCGCGGATGAGGAACCACTCGCCGGCGTCACCTTGAGCGAAACTCAAGGACGAAGCCTTGGTATAGTCGCCCGAACCGTGACGGGTCCCGACGGACGATTCATCTTGCCCAACCGCCCTGCCAAAGAAATCGTGCCGGTGGCCCGGGCTCCGAGCCGCGCGCAGCCATGCCGACCGGCTTGCCCTCAAGTGGGCTTCCGGTTGGCTGGACGAGCCGATGCGACTTCGCCTGATCGGGACGTACGGCGTCAGGGGAACGCCGACCGTTTTTCTGCTGGATCCAACCGGGAACATCGCCGCGCGGGACCTCAAACCCGCGAGCTTGCGCGCCGCGTTGGACAAGGCCCTCGGCAGCAAGTGAAGTGATCGCGAAACAGCCGAAACCAATCTCTCACGGAAATCGCGCGGTCTTGTATCGAGAACTCTCCTCGAAGCGGCCTGCGCCCTGTGACAGGCGCGCTTATCAATACAGCGACACTTGGTGCGACTACTGCAAGCATGTCAATGAGGCTGCTCACCGCGCGCCAGCGGTTGGAGTGCGCGTGCTTGAGCGTCGCTTTGGATACCGCCGCGAGTTGGACTTGGTCTGAAAGAGCGCCGGTCAACCGAGCGCACTCCAGACGTTTCACGGCTTTTGATGCCTTGAAGGAGTCCGATGATCACTGCTCGAATCCGAGAAATGTCGCTCTCGTGTTTTTGTCATTCCGCTTCAGTAGGGTGTGGAGCGCAACCAGCCTCAGGACTCCTCCTCCCACGGGCAAATTTTCAACGCCCAAGGAATTCGATTGGCCCGCTGTTCCCCTCACCCTGGCCCTCTCCCCAAGGAGAGGGAATCGCTGCCATCGCGTTCGGCAAGACTGTGATGGCTGAACTTTTCCGCGCACGGCGAACAATTCTCCCTCTCCCCTGGGGAGAGGGGCGGGGTGAGGGGGAACTGCCTGTCAGACGGCACGAGCAGGGTCGGCATAATTCCAAGGAGTCAGGAGCCCTGAGCCTAGGAAACCGTTTGAACGGTTTCTTGCGCATCATCGCCAACGCCGTGCATCCCGAATTTGTCCGTAGCGGCGGGCGTCTCGCCTGCCGTAAAGCCGGTGCGTCTCGCCCGGCGGACTCGGCGTGGAACGGGGAAGGCCTGCGAAATTTGCGGCCCGCGCCGGGCGGCGAGACGCGCGCCCTCTGTGGCAGGCGGGACGCCCGCCGCTACCTCCCATCGCCAACAACTCCGGGATACGCCGCCCCCAACAAGGGTCCCTCAATTGCCCTTGTTCCATGACCTCTGGACCGTTACGCTCCGATCCGTCTTGAAAAAGCCAATGTCTCTCGTGGCATGGCGAAACCCCGCTAGGAAATGCTTATGAAAAACGCACGTCGTCGGCGCTTGAAATATGGAGTCGTAGCCGCCGAGGTGACGAGGCGGGCACGTTGGTCCAAAACGATGTCCGCCTCCTCACGTCCGTGGATACGGTTGATGGCCCCAATGCGTGCAGGAACTGTTGCGCTCCTCGCTTCTTGGGCTTGTCGGGCAGGAAGTCAGGGACGCGGTGGAACGCGTCCCTACCATGTGCAAGGCCGCATTGCGCGCAAGAAAGCAGGCGGTGCATTCATCCGGTCAGCTCTCCTGCTGCTCGCACTGGCCTCCGTGTCCAGTTTTGCCGCGCCGGTTCCTTTTGACGGGAAGACGTTCAAAGGCCGCATCGCCTGCAGCGCGGACGGAAATCACAACGACGAAGATGACTGGGCTGCTTCACCGGTCGCCCTGGCCATCTTCGCGCAGTGCGGCGTCAAGGATCGGCTCGTTCACTTCGATTACAACTGCATCCTGCCCCAAACCGACCTTGAATGGGAAAAAATCCACGCCGCGAGCGTTCTCGGCGCGGCCGAGCGATACGGCTACGCCTCATCCATTTTCCACGACTGCCGCAAAGATCTGGACGGCGCGATCAACAGCATCGCGAAGGCGATCAACGAATCGTCCGCCGAGAACCCGCTTTACTTCATCGTGGCCGGCCCCATGGAAGTGCCGTTCCTGGGCATCCAGAAGTCGGAGGGGGAGAAGCGGAAGTTTGTCTATTGCATCTCTCACAGCCGCTGGAACGACGGGTTCGCCCAGAAGTACACATTCACTCACACCAAGCGCAGCGTGATTCCTTCCGGCATCAAATGGGTGCAGATTCGCGATCAGAATCAGCTCCTGAGCACGAGTCCGTACGGCCGGCCAGCCCGGCCCGAGGAGTGGCGCCCCTGGCATTGGATGAGAGATTCCGACGACCGGAAGGTTCGCTTTCTCTGGGAACGGATGCTCGTCTCCACCCGGGCCGATTGCTCAGACGCAGGGATGGCCTACTTCCTCATGACGGGCGATGAAGCGGCGGAGAATTCAAAGCTGAGAAGGTTGTTGGAGGAGAAGATCGTGCCGACGCCGATCGGCGCCAGAAAACACGTCCGCCTCGAGACGGAAAACTTCCTGACCCTGGAGGGCTACGCCGTGGAAGACCGAAACGACCGGCAAGCTTCCCATCGGCTCGGGGTCAAGCTCGCGGAAAAAACTGGACGCATCCGAACGCCGTTCGACCAACCCTACGCCGCCGCGACTGGCAATTATGATGTCGATGTTCGGTATTTCGATGAGAAGGCGGTTCGATCCCAGTTTGCGCTCTCGATTAATGGCGTTCGTCAAAGCGCGGCTTGGAACGCGCCGGGAACTGGTCAAGGCTGGACGACCAAGACCATTCCCGATGTGCGCGTCAACCTCGGCGATGAAATCATGGTGGAAGTGCAAACCGAGGCCGGAGCCACAGGCCGGCTGGATTATGTGGAACTCAAGAGCCGGGAGGCGTCGTCGCAGTCTGCGGACAGGAAAAAGTGATCGACTGGATGGCTGGGTCCAAGGGCAAAGCGTTTCTTTGCCAGATGTTCCGCATGCAGCGATACAGGTTCCAGAAGATCGGCCAACTCCAGCAGCAGCAGACGGCGCGAAGCGTTTAGACTGCGAGCGATTAATCGCCGCTTTATACCGCGCTGTCATCGTGGGAGAGGACAGCCTCGAATATGCGCAGGAACTGCCTGCCTTCACCCGCTATTCCGAAGGCCACTTTACCTCCCTGGTTCAATTCCCCACCTTCCCCGTTCTCTCCGTTGCCTCTTGTTCGGAAAGCAGGAGCAAACGGAGGAAACAGAGAGGGCGAAGAGAGGAAATCAGTTGCCGCATCTGGACTTGGCACACATCGCTCTTGTGTGGGTTCTGATCATCGCACGCCAGCCGGCAGAACCATCCGATCGAGCCAGGGGTAGTTCCTCAAGACCTCCTTGCGCCATTCTGCCTGGAATTGCGGATCGATTTCACCAATGGCCTTTGCCAGTGCCTCGAATCGTTCCGCCGTCACTGACGTTTTGGACTTCGCGCCGAGGTATTGTTTCTGGAGTTCATTCAGCAAGTGTTCAAGTTTGTCCGAGCGCCGCTCGCCACCGTCCTGGACCAGCATGACTCGCGCATCAAGGATAAGACTGGAAATCGGCAAAAGCGGTCGCTCGGCCCCTGATGGCTTGGTCGAGGTCTCGGCTCGCCGCACCGCTTCCAGCGCCTGTTCAACCGCGCCTCGCTGACCCGGTGATGCCTCGGCCAGGACCTGCTGAAGGTGCTCCGCCAGGGTTTCCCTTGCTTTCTCCGGTTCCAGGCTTTCTTGGATGCTCGAAACAAATCCTTGAATGAGAGATGCGCCCTGCTCTGGATCGGCCAGCTTGGCGGCCAAATTCAGTGAGTTGCCCGGTTTGATGTCCGCTGCCTTTGAAAGGGCGGCTTCCTCCTGCTTCAGTTTGGCGTCGATGGCCGCGTATTGACTGCGCAATTCCGGCTGCAAGCGACAGGCGGCTTCCAAAGCGTGCTCGCGGTATCCGGCCGACCAATTCTGAGTCGCCTCGGCGTAGGCGAGCAGCTCTGGAACGGCGTCCGCAGCGCTCGGACCGAGTTTGCCCAGGCCCGATGCCGCGCGATAACTGTGGGGATTGGTCCGGGTTCGTAATTCGTTGAGCAACTCCTCCTTTACGGCCTGCGGTTTCTCTCCCGGCCACGAGGCCAACGCGTAGCCGGCCAGCAATCGTTGAGACGGCCACGGGTCCTCAAGGAACGGCCGAAAGGCGGCGGCGAAGGCCTCGAGGTCCTCGGCGTGGGGCTCGAAATAATGCGTCAGGTGATCGACAATCGTGAATCGAAAACCATCGGAGCGTTTATCGACGCTGCGCAGTGCCGCAAGCAAATCTTCCGTGGCAGCGGCATCAAGCGGAGGCGCGGCCTGTAAAAGAACGTCGTTGCTGTAAACCGGCGACGGCAAGTAAGCCGAGAGCGCAAGCATTCGAAGCAGGTTGGGTTCGTCGCCGGAGCGCAGCACTTTGCTCAAGGCAGGGCGTGCCTGGTTGAACATCTCCGGTGCGCGCGTCTCCCCGCCTGAAACGTGCCGCTGCATCGCCAAGCTGTGCGTCAGTCCTGAGATCGCCCACGCTCGCGTCTCGTAATCAGGATTTGCAGACGCCTCCACCAAGATGGGAACGGCTTCATTGATGGAATGGCCAAACTTGGCCAGGACGCGGACCAACTCCGGCGGAGGATAGCCCTTGCCGGCAGGCGGCCTTTCCAGCAGCGCGCGCAATTCGCGTTTGGCATCTTCAAGCTCAGCCTGGACACTTGAAATCGATGGAGCCCCGATGCCCTTTGCGCCCGCGCGAGCGAGCCCCAGCGTTGAACGCGACGCTGAATCCGAAACTGCCGCCCGCTTCGGCGGTTGTCCGGCAGCGACCGTGTCGCCGGGAGCTGTGCCGGATTTCGAAGCTTGACGAATTCCGATGACGCCGAGGCCAACGAGAGCCAGGGCGACGAGCAGCGTGGCAAGTTTGGCTTTGGACATAAGGATTAGGATGGGCAGAGTGCTCAAGGTCCCAGCCGCGCCGGCGGCTCTGCACGCGCGCAGGAACCTGGCCGAACCCAGAGCAGTGACAAGTTGGCTGGGCGCAGCTTCAACGGCGCTTTCAGCAATGAAGTCCGCCAACGCGACCGCGCTGCAACTCACGCCGCGCACCGTCAGTTGACGCCGCAGACGTTCCAAGGCGCGGCTGACACGCATTTTTGCCGCATCTTGACCCACGCCAAAAGCGTGGCCGACTTCCCGAAACTGCTTTCTTTCGAAAAAGCGCAGCAGCACCGCTTGGCGGTCCGGATCGCTGAGTTCATCGAGGGCTTCATCCAGGCGGGGGGCGATCTCGTCCCAGTGGGAGTCGTTTTCGTGTGCAGCGGGTTCCATAACGGCGGCGTGTTGTTCGCGCGCGCGGCGGCGAGATTCGGAGCGCCAGGCATCGACGGCGACATGGACCGTGGTTCGGTGGAGCCAAGCGACGAGTTGGGCATCGTTCTTAAAGACGGGCGCAGCCTTGGCCAGCCTGATAAAGACCAATTGAACCACCTCTTCGGGCGCCGGCACACGCGTGGGCCGCCGCTTGGCAACCGAATGGACCAGGGCTGAGTATCGGCGCACCAATTCCGAAAACGCGTCTTCCGAGCCGCTTTTCTTAAATGCGGCCAATAGGTCAGTTCCCTTCATCTTCATGGGAATAATCGTCACCCATCACGAAAAGTAACACACGAAGAATGGGTCACCAGGAAAACACAGCGATTCTGCCAGCGTTGGTTTTCGGAACTGGCCAGGCGCAGCCAGGCTTCGTGGACGAGAGCGGCGGCCTGCAACGTTTGGCCCGCGGCTGAATTCCGATCCACAGGCCGATTTTGTTGGCTCGACCTTGTCGTGTGTGATTTAATTTGCATCGCTTATGTCACCGCAAGGGTTTGCTCGCTTGGTCGGTGCCGGCATCCTCCTGCTCGTCGTGGTGGTCGGGGGAGCTTCCGGCACGTACATCGTGACGCCGGGTCATCGTGGCGTGCTCGTCACGCTGGGCAGCGTCGCCCCCGGCTTCAAACCGGAAGGGTTCGGTTTGAAAGTTCCTTTCATCTCGACCGTCATTCCCGTCAGCGTCCGCCAGCGCACCGTGGAAATGCAGGCCGCAGTCATCTCCAAAGATCTGCAGGAAGTCCGGACACGTTTGAAAGTGCTCTACCGCATTCCAGAACAGTCCGCAGTGCAGATTTACCAGCAGTACAAAGGCGACCCCTTTCAGAGCCTGATCCAGCCGCGCGTGGATGAAGCGATCAAGGAAATCACCAAGGAACATACGGCCCAGGAAATCGTGCAGGAGCGGGCTTTGATCAAGAAGCGCACACTCGAGAACGCGCAGCGCAAAGTGGGAAGCATTCTGACGCTGGTGGACGTCGTGGTGGAAGAAATCACGCTCTCGGAAAACCTGGAAGCCGCCATTGAGCGCAAGATGGTCCAAGAACAAGAGGCCAACAAGGCGGTCTTCGAACAGCAGAAGGCGCAGGTCGAGGCGCAAATCGCGGTGATCCGCGCCCGGGGCGAAGCGGAGTCGATCCGCATCCGGGGCGAGGCCCTGGTCAAGAATCCGGAATTGATCGATCTGGAGATCGTCCGAAAATGGAATGGCCGCACGCCCCGAGTGGTCGGCGGCAGCGCGGGAGGCGCTCAAATGCTCCTGCCGCTCGGCCCGGTCGCCGCAGCCGCGCCGGCGACGGCGGCCAAACAGCCGGAGGTGAACCCATGAGCAATTACCATCGCGACTTCGGTCCGCGGGAGATCCGCATTTCGCCCAAGGCGCTCGCCGCATTCGTCGGCGGAGCGCTCCTTATCTTCGTCCTGGTGGTGGGTGGCTCGCAGGCCACCGCGGTGGTTGCGCCGGGTCACCGCGGCGTGCGCGTCACGCTCGGCAAAGTCTCGCCTCAATTCGAGCACGAGGGATTTCTCGTGAAAGCCCCGTTCATCACGACCATCCATCAGGTGAGCATTCGGCAGCAGACCGAAGAACTCCGGACCGAGTGTTACTCCTCGGATTTGCAGCAGGTCAAGGCCACCATGCGCGTGCTCTATCGAATTCCGGAAGCTTCGGTGGTGACATTGTTCCGGGACTACGACGGTGATTCGTTTCCGTCCCTGATCTCCCCGCGGGTCATCGAAGCGGTGAAGGAAGTGGCCTCCACGCAAAGCGCGGAGATGATCGTCCAAAACCGCGAAACCATCAAACAGCAAACCCTGGAGGCAACCCGCCGCAAGATCGGCGAAAGCCTGGGCACAGGCCCGCTGCTGATCATCGAAGATCTAACGCTTTCCGACCTGGCCCTTTCGCCGGAGCTGAACGCGGCCATCGAGCAGAAGATGACCCAGCGCGAGGAGGCGGAGCGCGCGAAGTTTGTGCAGCGCCAGGCCGACATCGAAGCGGAAACTGCCGTCATTAAGGCGCGAGGAGAAGCCGAAGCCATCCAGATCCGCGGGCGCGCGCTGCGCGAAAGCCCCGCGTTCATCCGGCTCCAAATCGTGGAGAAATGGGATGGAATTTCCCCGGCCATGATCGGAGGCCGAGGCGAGGCCGCCAACGTGATGGTGCCGCTGACGGAACCCGAGAACCGCAAGTGATGGACCCGCGGCTGCGAGCGATGCTTCGGCTCGGCGTCTTGGTGGCGGTGGTGGCTGCGTTGCTCATTCTCTTTCCAGCGGTTTTTCGCTTCGCGGAGGGCGCCGCGCGCAGTGTGGTGCGGCTTTGGTGGTTGATTCTCCTGGCCGGTTTGGGCGTCTGGCTCGTCTGGGGCGTTGGCCAACGACCAAAGTAAGACGCGCGCTTCATGGCCGAGCCGATTTGGGGAAGCACGTTTCCCACGGAAGCCGCAGGCTCAGGTCTCCTGCTCCCACGGCCAAGTTCACAACGCCCATGGGATTTGACTGGCCCGCTGTTCCCCTCACCCTGGCCCTCTCCCCAAGGAGAGGGAATTCTTGCCATAGCGTTCGGCCAAACTGTGACGCCTGAGTTTTTCCGCACACGGCAATCTATTCTCCCTCTCCCCTGGGGAGAGGGCCGGGGTGAGGGGGAAGTGCCTGACAGAAGGCACGCGCAGGATCCGCGTAATTCCACGGCGTCAGCGGCCCTGAGGCTGGGCTCTACTTGCTTCTCCCTGCGCATGCAACTCGGAGCGCCGGTCTCCGATCCGGCGCGATTCTCTGCTCACTTTGATTCACGCCGGGTCGGAGACCGGCGCTCCGGTTCAACGGCGCCATCCATGGCAAGATGTCAGGCAGTTCTCACCCTGGACTTCTGCCCAGGCAGAGGTCCAGCATGAGGGGGTAGGCTGGGTAGTCCCTCCGGCGGTCCCATCGCAAACGGGAATAAACGGAAGTTGCTTCAAGGCTCGATCGACCTAAAGTTTCGGCAACCATGAGATCTTCGATTCCCAAAAACAATTGGACCGTACTTCTTGCTTGTGCTTTCGGCTTCGTCTGCTCGCCAAGCCTCCGTTCCCAAACAGACAAACCCGTGTTGCACGGGCGCCATTGGGTAGCCATCACCG
Organism: Verrucomicrobiota bacterium; assembly: GCA_016209525.1. GTDB lineage: Bacteria > Verrucomicrobiota > Verrucomicrobiia > Limisphaerales > SIBE01 > VHCZ01. The sequence goes on along the minus strand of JACQWK010000494.1, from coordinate 3,496 downwards.
GCAAGCCGCTCGGCGCCACCGCTGGCGCGAAGATGTTCGAGCGCGGGGGCAATGCCGTCGATGCCGCCTGCGCCATGCTCGCTGTGGTCTGCACCATGTACGACGATGTGAGCTGGGGCGGTGAAACGCAGGCGTTGATCCACGATCCGCGCACAAAGAAGATCGTCGGAATCAACGCACTGGGCGTCGCGCCCACCGGCGCTACGCCGGAATTCTTCAAGGAGAAGAAGCTCAAGTATCCGCCCAGCGAAGGCCCACTCGCCGCCGTCACTCCCGGAAACCCGGGAGGTTTGATGGTCATGCTGGCCGAGTTTGGCACGCTCTCGCTGAAGGAGGTCCTGGAACCGGCCATGCAGATGGCCGATGGGTATCCGATCGAAGCGGAACTGGTCCGAAAAATCGAAAACCACCAAGACAAGCTCAAAAAGTGGCCCTACTCGAAGAAGGTCTTTCTGCCGCATTCGGGAGAAGAACGCGGGGCGCCGAAGCCCGGAGAGATTTGGCGCCAACCTGATCTATTCTCGACGCTTCAGAAGCTGGTCGAGGCCGAGGCCAAGGCGCTGAAAGCCGGCCAGAATCGCAAACAGGCCATTTACGCGGCGCATGATCGCTTTTACCAAGGCGACATTGCCAACGAATTCGCGCGCGGCTCCCGCGAGCAAGGCGGCCTGCACACAGTCTCCGATCTCGCGAATTGGAAAGCAAAAATCGAGGAGCCGGTCATGACCGCCTATCAAGGGATTGAGGTGTACAAACTGACGTGCTGGACCCAGGGCCCCGTGCTGCTCCAGGCGCTCAATTTGCTGGAGAATCTTGATCTCCAGGCCATGGGCTACAACAGTGCCCGCTATATCCATGCCCTTTACCAAGCGATGAACCTCGCATACACCGATCGCGATTTTTACTACGGCGACCCTAATTTCCCGCCGGAAGAACCGATCCGCGGCCTGCTCTCGAAGGAATACGCGAAAGAACGATTCAAACTGATCGACTGGAAGAAGAACAATCCCGACATCCGCCCCGGCGACCCTTATCCGTTCGAAGGGAAACAGAATCCGTTCCTGCGCCTGTTGCACGACTGGTCGAACATCCGCACCAACAGAACGCAGAATGGGAAGCGTTCATCAGCACAAATCCCAGAATCCAATGTCCAAAATCCAAATTTCAAAACCAGCCGGCCTTCGCCCGATACAGAGCCCGATACTTTCGTGACGTTCGAGGAGAAAGATTTCGACGCCGCTTTTCGCGCGGGCACGACTTCGATTCAAGCCGCGGACGACAAAGGCTGGGCCGTCTCGATCACCCCCAGCGGCGGATGGATTCCCGCCTGCATCGCCGGCAACACGGGCATCGGCTTGAGCCAGCGCATGCAAAGCTTCGTGGTTGATGAAGCGGACAATCCCTTCAATGTTGTCGCGCCGGGCAAGCGTCCGCGCGTTACGCTTACGCCGAGCATCGCGCTGAAAGGCGGCAAGCCTTTCCTCTGTTTCTCCGTCCAGGGCGGCGACACGCAAGACCAGAATCTGCTCCAGTTCTTCCTCAACGTGGTCGAGTTCGGGATGGACGTTCAAGAAGCGTGCGAAGCGGCGAACATCACGAGCTACCAGATGCGCAGTTCATTCGGCAACCATACAGCGCAGCCGGGACGATTGACTTTGAACGAACTCGTGCCGCCGTGGGTGCGGCGAGAACTCCAACGAATGGGTTACCGGCTGGAGTTCGCCAAGAAGACTTCCGGGCCCATCACCGCCATCTATTTCGATCACGAACATGGCACAATGTGGGGCGGCGCGAGCGATGACGGAGAGGATTACGGAATCGCGTGGTGAATCAGGCCGCGGGTGGCCTTGGTCCATCATGATTCAAAGCGCCCGCCATCGGCGACCATTCTCCCTCTCCCAGCGGGAGAGGGCCGGGGTGAGGGAGAATCGCCGGCCGACTCCCGACGCCTATGGTTTGTCCGCAGGCGCCTGCCCTTCCGCGCGCTCGAGCCGAGAAATTCAGGGACGCAGTGGAATCCGTCCCTACCAGTTTCTAGGATTCTGGTCGGACCACGGGAATTTCTTGGATGAGAGTATGTTCGATGAAATCTAGGCCGTGAAAAGGGCTCATGGCTCGTTTTTCGGGTTCGTTTTCTGCGGCTTGCAATGGAAAGCACTTGGCGTAGTCTCCCCCGTATGCCAAGGGCCAATCGGTACATCATCTCCGGGAATGTCTATCACTTAACCCACCGTTGCCACGACCGAGAGTTCCTGTTGAAGTTTGCCAAAGACCGTTCTGGATATCGGGAACGTTTGCGTCAGGCGATCGGGGAGCTGGACTTATCGCTGCTGACCTACAACATCACGAGCAATCACGTGCATTTGGTCGCCTATGCCGACAACTCGGAGCAGATCGCGGCGTTGATGCAACAAGCTGCCGGTGAGTTCGCCCGAGAGTACAATCGCCGAAAGCGCCGTCGCGGTGCGTTTTGGGAAGGCCGTTATCACGCGACGATGGTCGATTCCGGAGAGTACCTCTGGGAGTGCTTGAAGTATGTGGAATTGAATATGGTTCGTTGCGGCGTGGTGGAACATCCCGGCCAGTGGGAGTGGTCGGGATATGCTGAACTGATGGGAGGCCGAAAACGCAACCGGCTCCTGGATATCGAGAAGCTTTTGTGGCTGGTTCGGGCCACAACGATGGATGAATTTCGGGCACACTTCAACGCGTCGCTTGAGGAGGCGATTATCAACGATGAACTCAAGCGGCAGGAGAAGTGGGCCGCCGCGGTAGCCGTCGGCAGCCGTGGATTTGTCGAAGCGATCGAACAACGGAAACGAACCCGCCAGCAGATGGAGGCCCAGCAAGAGTCCGGGACCTGGGTCTTGCGCGAGGAGAATGATTCACTTTTCGGTGGTCAAAACGCGCCCATAGCACAATCCTGACTATGGTTTTTTGAGCTAAAAAGTTACCGTAGAACCGATTCCTATGGTCCGACCAGAATGCAATTCGTTGGCAGTTGGTTCGGTGGTTCAGCAGGTCGCCGGCTTGGAGGAACCGCCTACGAATCTGTTTATGGTCCGTAATTTCTCGACGCCTCGGTTTTGTCTTAATCCAATGAAAAATCCTTTCGCGGATCGAGCCAAAGTATTGGTGAGACCAGATTGCTTCGAAGTGAAACACACGCACTGGACTAAACGGAAGCTCGACGTTTCAGTACCGTGGGATCAAGTATCTCTCATGAGAGCCTCTCAGGAGGAGCCGTTTGTTTTAGTCCTTGAGATCATTACCAAGGCAGGGGACGAAATAGTTATTACTGAAAAGATGGATGGTTGGCCCGACTTTCTTATAGCGATCGGGACGATGTTTCCTGGATTTAACTGGGGTGCGATGGAAGATGCGAAAGGGTCGATCAATGATCCTAAGCTTTGTTGGCAACGGACCTGACCAAGACGGAGCGCCGGAATGCCACGAGCACCGGAACGCTCCTGGCGCAGTCGGAGACCAAGTTTGA
>JACQWK010000493.1 GCA_016209525.1 Verrucomicrobiota bacterium | reverse complement strand
GTTGTGTCGGGCAGGAACCACGTGTCCTCGAGCACGCCGACGGCCCCCGTTTCGAAGCGATACATCGTCCAGCCGAGATCGGGATTCTTGAACTTGCGGACGTTGACGGTCTGCGCGTAAGCCGACACCACCTTCGCGCCCGAATACCACAGCATCAGGTCCGTGTCGTGGACACCGTCGCCGATGATCGGGCCAATCTTCGGCAGCACAGACTGGCCGACGAGGGCCGGAATGTTCCGCCGCGCATACATCGAGACGATTTTGCCGATCTGGCCTTCGGCGATGGCGGCCTTTGCCGCCGCGTAACGCGGGTTGAATCGGCAAATGTGTCCGACCATGAAATGTTTCGAGGCCGCCTTCGCCGCCTTCACAATCTTTTCGCAGTCGGCGACCGTCGAGGCCATCGGCTTTTCCAGGAACACATGCTTGCCGGCCTTCAGCGCGGCCAGGGTCGGCGCCAGGTGTTGGTCCCACATGGTCACCACGCTGACTGCATCCACCTCCGGATTGGCGAGCAGCTTGTGGTAATCGGTATAGCTCTTCTTCACGCCGAAAGTCCTGGCCAACTCCTTCAGCCGCGACTCGGTGCGAGTGCAGAGCGCGTGCAACTCCACCTGCGGGATACCGGACAGCGCCTCGCAATGTTTCGCTCCGAACCAGCCCAGCCCGATGACCGCGATTCTGACCTTGTTCATGGTATCAACACGCGGACACGACTTTCAGCCCCTCGGCCTTGGCGAGCTGAGCTTGACGCGCGTCCGTGGTCAAAAACCGTTCGCATGCGAGCGTGAGCGCGCACGCCACGTGCAGCAGGTCGATCGCGCGCGCCCCTAAACGTTCGGTGTGAGCCGAGGCAAGTTTCGTGGCCAAGCCCATGGCGGCGTCCAAGTCCAGAGCCACCTCGAGCAAGGCGCGACGAGACTTGAAGTGTTCGAGACGCCCGAGCGCGGCGTCACGCTCACGGGCGACGTGCTGGCGGCCGCCAGCGGGCAGCGAGCGTCGCTGGTGGAACGCGCGCTGGAGGATGGCGTTGCGAATTTCCAGTTCGTGCAGGGGCAAGAAAAAGAGAGATGGATAACCCAGATGGCGATATTCCGCCATGGCAGCTTGGGACTCTTCCTCGATGGTGACCAATCGCAAGATGTAACTGCTGTCAGCGTAAGTTCTCACCGGCGCGATTCCTCCAGCAGGCGCGCCGCGCTGATCTTGGACGGCCGCTCACGCAGCACTTCAGCGAAGATTTCTTCAATGGCGCGGCGTCGCTCCGCTTCATCCGCGTCAGATTCGGTCGCAGGCTGCAAAATCCAGAGTGGCTCACCGTTGTCGGTGACCTGCACAGATTGGCCCGTTCGGGTGATCCGCTTCACCTTGAGCGGTTCGCGCACCAGGGTGCGGAGTGAAATCGTTTTCATGGTGTCAGACACTAATGGCTGACGGCAGCGACGTCAACCCGGCCTCAGCGTGGAGCAGAGCGTGCGGACCGCGCCTGCATGGCTTCGGTGATTTTCTTCACCGCGAGTTCGATGGCTTGACGTTCTTCAGGCGATTTCGCGTTGACCAGCGCTCTCGACAACAGTGGAAGGGCGGAGGCGTCTTCCCGCTGGCCCACGGCAATGATCGCGGCTCGGCGCACCTCGTCTGTGCTCTCGGTAATTTGGGCACGGACGGCGGAGCGCGCGTCGTCGTCGTGGCGGCTGGCCATCGCCTCAATCATCCACACCTGCTCCGATGGCTGAAGTTTCGAGAGTTCCGCAGCGAACTTCGCGGATGCGCCGCTGGAGTTCAGCGGGCCAATCGCGGCAATCGCGACCGGTTTCAGTGCGGCGTTGGAACCGTGCAGCACGTCGAGAATTCGTTGCTCGCCACCATCCTTGTCGAGCCGGAGCGACGCTGCCAGCGCGCCGCGCTGGATGTGGATCGGTTGGGAGGGGCTTAGCAATTCTGCATAGATTGCGGAAGCGCTTTCCCGGTCACCGGCGGCGGCCAGTTGCTCGGCCCTGCGCAGGGATGCTTCGGTCACGGCCCAGGCGGTGGCTGGCCGGGCTTCTTTGCCCAACGACGCCAGGGTTTCGCCGGAGGATTCGCTGGCCATCTTTCCGAGCGCAACCACGGCGGCACCCGCAACCGTGGCATCGGCGTCGCGCGCCATCTCGGCGAGAACCCCGACGGATTGCGCATCGCGGTGATTGCCGAGTGCGCTGATGAGTTGGAGCCGCGCGCGACCCTGTGCTGCAGGCAGAGCGGCGCGGAGGATTTCCACTGCCTTGGGTGAGCGCTGACTGCCCAGGGCCAGGCAGGCGATCCCGACCGTCTCGTCGCTCTTTAGCAACTCGGCCAAGGCCGGCAATGAGGCGTCCGTGCCGATGACCATGAGTTGCTGGCAGGCGAAGCGGCGGGCTTCGAAGGTGGCGCTGGGAACGAGTAACTTCACCAACGCGGCCTCGAGTTCGGCTTGTTGGCCAGGCTTGGCCGCCGAGTCGCGGAGGAGTTGCTCGATCTTTTGCAGCGGCTCGATGCTCCGGCCGGACTCGTATTTTGCGGCCTCGGCTATGAGTTGTGACAGGTCGGCGGCGCTCAGCGGCAGCGTGAGCGTGAGACAGCAGGCGACGAGGATGACGAATGATCGTGGCTTCATGAGTTCTTCCTTTGCGATGATGATGCAATATCAAATGCACCACGGGGCGCGAGGTTCGCGCCGGAGCATCCGGTTGGCCTCTTCACTGTCAAAACGTTCCTGGACGGGGTCCCAGCGCAGTTTTCGGCCGAGGCGCAGAGCGAGGTTCATGGCCTGGCAGATGGTTTGCGCGCGATGGGCTGCATCGGGGTGGCAGATGGTCGGCCGGCGGCTGCGTATGGAATCGAGCAGGTTGCGGACGTGATCACCGGCGTTGACCCAGTCCACGCCGGCGGCGGCGCGAAGTTTCAGGATGGCCTTGGGTTCGGCGGTGACGGCGTTGGTTTCATCGTCCACCTGAATCCAGCCATCGTCGCCGATGTAACGGATGTAACGTTCGCCGAACGATCTCCTTGAATACATCACACCGACAATGCCGTCGGCGTAGCGGCAGCGAACCTCGGCGGTCACCGGCGTCTCGCTCATGAACTTCGCCGGGTCGGGCAAGGTGCATCGCCCCTCGAATTCCACCGGACCCGTATGGTCACGGTCCAACGCCCACTGCATCTGGTCGGTGTAATGGCAGCCCATGCCGATGATGGGGCCTTCGCCGGTGTCCCAGAAATAATTCCAGTTCCCGCCTTCCACGCGCCCCGGCACGAACGGCCGCCACTGCACGGGACCGAGCCAGCGATCGTAGTCCCATCCCGCGGGCACGGGTGCGGGTTTGTCGTGCGGGACGGTCGGACCGGTCCAAACCTGCATCTCAACGGTGTGAACGCGCCCGATGCGGCCCTGGCGCACCATCTCGGCCGCAAACTGGTAGGAACCGGTCGAGCGCCGTTGCGTGCCCGCCTGGTAGATCGTGCCGTAACGACGGCAAGCCTCCACCAGTGCGCGGCCCTCGCTGATGGTCATCGAGATGGGTTTCTCGCTGTAGATGTCCTTGCCGGCGCGCGCGGCAAAGACCGAGGCCGTCGTGTGCCAGCGGTCGCCCGTGGCAATGAACACTGCGTCAATGTCCTGCTGCGCCAGCAACTCGCGGAAGTCGGGATACCTGCGACAATCCTTGTTGCCGTAGTGCGTGTCCATGATCTCCTTCGCCGAGTTCAGCCGGTCTTCCCTGCAATCGCTGACCGCGGCGAAGACGATGTCCGGTTGCGCCAGAAAACTCGGCATGACGTGGCGCGCCCGCGCGCCGACGCCAATGCAACCGAAGACGATCCGGTTGCTCGGAGCGACCGCGCCATTCAGCCCGAGGACTGATGCCGGAAGGATCATCGGCGCCGCTACCGCCGTCGTGGCGCGCTTGAAAAACTGGCGGCGCGTCAGCCATGTTCCCGTCTGCGAACTCGGCTTTGATTGATGCGAAGTCATGGTGATTTTTTTTTGAAGGTATCACGGCGCGCGTGGCGCGGGCCAGAGAATCTCGTCGGCACCTTCGTTGTCGAAGCTTCTTCTCACTGACCACTGACCACTGCCTGGACTGGATTGAATCGAGTTTTCATACTTGGATTTTGCACGGACCCGACGGAATTCTCTCAGTAACACCCTGCTTTAGCGGGGTGGTACCGGGCGTCGCGACGGTTCAGAACCGTTTTAACGGTTTGCCCCAGAGGGTGAAAACTGTTGAAACAGTTTTTGGCGTGCGCACCATCTTCCACACCCCGCTAAAGCAGGGTGTTAATGGGACGCTCCGACGTAGGCGTTGTGGTCGCACGCAATACTCAGGTCGAGGGTAAATCGGGATGGCCAGTCTCGGCATTGATCAACCTGCGGTGCATGATTCGCATGCACTATCCAAGCGATAGAGCAATCAGGTCTGACTGTTGGGAGAAGGGCAGGACCACTGGCCCAAATGGTTCAAACTGGGCGATGCAGGTTCGCTGGGAATCCAACCTTGTCTTGTTCTTTTGGTGAACTAGAATGCGTTTGCTGGACTTGGCGTTGAACTATGAATCTCCAGGTCGTACTCGAACATCGTGCCAAGGTCGAAGAATTCCAACGCAAGCATCGCATCGGTCTGCTGACGCTGCTGTTCACCGACTTGGTCGGCTCGACCAACCTCAAGCAGGAATTGGGCGATCGCGAGGCCGTGGCGTTGATCCATCGGCACCATGCCCTGGTCCGGGAGATTCTTGGCCGGTTCAAGGAAGGAGAGGAAATCGGCACGGCGGGTGACTCGTTCTTCATTGTCTTTGCCAAGCCCTCCGACGCTGTCCAGTTCTCGCTGATGTTGCAGGCTGGGCTCCGCGCGCTGGCCGAAGAAATTGGCCGGCCACTTTTGGACCGGATGGGGTTGCACATTGGGGAAGTGGTGATCGAAGAACGACCAGACTTGGCGAAGCCAAAAGACTTGTATGGCCTGCAAGTCGATATTTGCGCGCGGGTGATGTCGTTGGCGGAAGGTGACCAGATTCTGATGACACGCTCGGCCTTTGACAACGCTCGCCAGGTGCTCAAGGGTCAAGAGATTCAAGGGTCAAATAGGTTACAAGGGTTACAATGGTTAAATCATGGTCCGTACCTGCTGAAAGGAGTGGAGGAGCCGCTGGAGATTTGTGAAGTCGGAGAAGTCGGGGCGGCGGTACTGAAACCGCCCGCGGATTCGGAGAAAGTTCGCCGCTACGTTTCTGGAGATGCGGAGCTGGTCTTAGGGTGGCGACCGGCTCTGGGACAGATTATCCCGGGGACACAATGGGAACTGACAGAGAAACTGGGGGAAGGCGGTTTTGGGGAGGTGTGGTTGGGTGCCCATCCGACTCTGAAGGAGCGCCGGGTGTTCAAGTTTTGTTTTCGTGCGGATCGAGTTCGCTCACTCAGACGAGAGGTCACGATCTTCCGGCTCTTGAAAGAGAAATCGGGAGAGCATCCCAACATCGTACGGCTGCATGACGTCTTCTTCGATGAGCCGCCGTTCTACATCGTCACCGAGTTTGTCCCAGGCCGGGACTTGAAATCGTGGTGTGAGATGCAGGGAGGGATCAGGCGGATCCCGCTGGAGACGCGCCTGGAAATCATGGCGCAAATCGCCGAAGCGTTGCAGACGGCGCACGACGCGGGGGTGATCCATCGGGACATCAAGCCGTCGAACATCCTGATCTCAAGTCCAAAACGCGAAATCCAAAACCCGAAATCAGTTCAGGCGAAGCTGGCGGATTTTGGGATTGGTCAGATTGTGTCGCAAGAAGCCTTGGCCGGCATAACGAAGCTAGGCTTCACTCAGACGATCCTGTCATCGAGCTCGTCCGCGCAGAGCGGCACACACTTATACATGGCACCCGAGGTGATCGCCGGAAATCCAGCGTCGATTCGCTCTGACATTTATGCCCTCGGAGTTGTGTTGTATCAAATGCTGACCTCGGATTTGTCGCGGCCACTTCCCTCAGATTGGCCCAAAGATGTCATCGATCTCCTGCTCCGAGACATCTTGGGGAGTTGTCTCGCTGGCGATCCGCGAGACCGAATTTCGAACGCAGAAGAGCTGGCGAGAAAACTGCGCACATTCGAAACAACCAGGAGGGCGCTCGAATCAAAGCACAAAGGAGAACGAAAAGGAACTTCCCGAAAGCGTGTCCCCTCTGGCCTGTCGCTGATTATTGTAATCGTACTGATGCCGGTTCTTGCCTGGACTACCTTAGTCCTCCACGAGAGGCTAAGGTTTGAGCGGGCGCTCCCCGGCCTAATCCAAAGGCTGGACGATCCGGATTGGAGAGTGCGGCAAAGCTACGCCGAGGCGATTGGGAGGATCCGGAGGGCATCCGACAAGGCCGGCCCTGCCCTGGCGAGAGCGCTGCAGGATGAGGAACCGTTGGTGAGAGTCGCCGCTGCAAACGCGCTGAGAGCCATTGGCGTCCATATGGATGAGGCCGTCGCGACGCTGATCGATATGTTGCGAGACCAACGCTCGCAACACAGTCAACACGCTGCCGAGGCTCTGGGAAAGTTCGGGCCGGCCCGGGCCGATGTTATTCAGGCGCTGGTCGAAGCGTTAAAAAGTCAGGATTGGAAGCTGAGATGGCAGTGCATTCGGACGATCGGCAACATTGGGCAGGAAGCTGCTGTCGCTGTGCCGGCTTTGATCCAGGTGTTAGAATCGGCAGATGCACTGAACCGCCAAGCCGCTGCTGAGGCCTTGAGAAAAATCGGCACCGCGGCCAAGGACGCTAGCCCAGCGCTAAGTCAGGCGTTGCAGGATGCGAATCTTAGCGTCAGGCGTCGCGCCGCTGAGTCCCTGAGAGCCATCGAGCCGAAGGCACTTGGTGCCGCCATGGATTCATTGTTGGAGAACCTTCGAAGCCGGGATGGGCAGGTCCGCGCCTCAGCAGCGTCAGCACTGGGGAGTCTCGCAGAGATTTACGACTTCTCGTACGAGGTGGAAGAGAGCGGAAAGATCGTGTCGCGTCACGTCAATGTCGGGCCGGTGATGACCCCAGCCCTCGTCAAAGCCTTAGAGGATGAAACGGAGGCCGTTCGAGTTGCGTCGGCGAGAGCGTTGGGGGTGGGTTGGGGCCTGAGGGCGGACGCACTGGCCTCTCTTATCAGATCCTTGCGCGATCCGGCGCCGACGGTGCGCGCCGCTGCCGCGACCGCACTGGGCGGGCGCACGTATTACTCCAGCCCACCGATGGGAGAGTATATCTCCTCGGCTCTGGCGCCATTGCTGAAGGACGAAAACGCGAACGTCCGCTGCGAGGCTGTCGCGTGCTTGAAAGAGTTTGCCGGTTCGAGATCGGAACATTTAGTACCGGCGTTGACGGCGGCGTTAGACGATGACATACCGTTCCTTCGAGAAGTGGCGGCGGAAACGCTGGGGCGAATCGGTCCAGCCGCAAAGGCCGCTCTTCCAGCTTTGACCAAAACCGCAAAGTCCGAACTTCCTCGGGTCCGTCACCATGCGATTGAAGCCATGAGAAGGATCCAAGAATGACTTGGAGACAATGCTAGAACTTCGACTTTCTGAAGAAAATCGAGGCCGAGTTGCCGAATTTCAACGCAAGCACCACATCGGGCTGTTGACTTTGGTGTTCGCGAAACTCGCGCCTTCTGACAACCGCTCGCGCCAATCCGAAGATTCGAAAACCGCCACGCGAACCCACGAGCTTGGTCGAATCGTGCGGAAGACGTTATCTCAATTTGCCGAGGCGGACGAGATTAGCGCGAGTGAAACGGTTTATTTCATCGTTTTTGCCAAACCATCGGATGCGGCAAAATTCGCCCTTGCGGCACAAGCCAAGATTCGCGCATCGATGGCGGAGGCCGCTCGCGATGTTGCTTGCCGCGTAGCTATTCACGTAGGTGAAGTCGTCGTCGAAGAACAAGGGCAGCAATTCCCCGGAGGGGACTTATACACGCTTCAGGCGGACATCGCGGCCAGGTTGTCGGTCCTGGCCAGGGATGGACAGATCTTGCTCACTCGATCTGCGTTCGACAACGCTCGCCAGGTCTTGCGAGGAGAAGAACTGGGCGAAGGCGTCGGGGCCTTGGGCTGGATGAACTATGGACCGTACCGATTGGAGGGGGTCGATGAGCCTTTAGAGATTTGTGAAGTCGGAGAACTCGCATTCGCACCCCTTCAACCTCCCTCGGACTCGAAGGTTGGAACTCGTCACCTCGCTCCGGATCAGGAGCCGGTATTAGGCTGGCGGCCGGCTATCGGACAAGTGATTCCTAACGCAGCATGGAGGCTCGAAGAGAAGCTCGGCGAAGGCGGTTTTGGGGAGGTCTGGTTGGTTCGGCATCAGACCCTTCAGCATCTGCGTGTGAGCAAATTCTGTTTTCGGGCTGACCGCGTGCGCACTTTGAAGCGAGAGGCGACGATCTTCCGGGTCTTGAAAGAGGAGATCGGCATTCATCCGGGTATTGTTGGGATCCAAGACGTTTATTTTGATCAGCCGCCATTCTACATCATCATGGACTACGCCGAAGGTAAAGATCTTCGCGCCTGGTGCCAGGAACGAGGCGGTCCAAACCAAGTGCCTTTGCCCATTCGGCTGGAAGTCGTCGCCCAGATTGCTGAGGCTTTGCACGCCGCTCACTCTGCCGGTGTCATACATCGGGACATCAAACCATCCAACGTCATTATCAGCGAAGAGAGGCTTGAGCCGCACGATGCCGATACTCCGGCCACCGTCGCCATCCGAGCGAGATTAACCGATTTTGGAATTGGCCAGGTTCTTTCACAAGAGGTTCTGGAGGGACTGACCCACATGGGATTTACCCAGACGATGATGGCCGCGAGTGCTTCCGGACAAGTCGGCACTCAGGTTTACCTCGCGCCGGAACTGATGGTCGGTCAGCCTGCGTCCATCCAATCGGACATCTATTCTTTGGGCGTTCTGATGTGGCAGTTGCTCGTGGGAGACCTCTCTCGACCATTAACTTCAGATTGGTCCAAGGAAATCAGCGATCCATTGCTCCGCATGAGCATCATGGATTGCGTCGCGGGTCATCCATCAGAGCGATTGAGCAACGCACGTCAATTAGCTCGGAGCCTCCGCTCACTTGAATTCCGGCCAGGAACACGCAAACCGGACTCCCGTCGGACCTCTGGAGAGCCATCAGTTTCTGAACTTGGAGAGGATCGTTCCGGCTTTTTCGTGGGTACGGTAGCGCTGATCGTGATTTTGGTGATCTTCTTAATTGGAATCATGTTCAGCCCTCCAGACAAGAACGCGGATCGCCACACACGCCTTAGCCCAGTCGCAAGCCTCCCGCAGGCTGAATTTGAGGATGCATTTTATTTGAAGGCCTCAACGTGGGGATTTGCGGAGAAGTTGAAGGAGTTCCTCCACGTTTTTGCCACCGCTGACCCAAAAGCCAGCCCGTACTGGAGCAGTTGGAAGGGTGTCTCGAAAATCGCGCAGAGTTCTGTTTCGTCCGATTTGTTTCTCGAGTTTTGCCATGATCTCGCCAGCGCTGCTTCAAATGACGCTCATGTTCAAGTGAGAATCAACGCGGCCCTGGCTCAATTCTATGCCTATCGAGGTGAGAATCAAAAAGGTCGGGACTACTGGGCCAGGACGGGGTTCATTGACGTGACGAACTGGTTTGCCATCGGTCCTTTTAGCGGCGTCACGAATGCCTACGATACTAAGTTCATTCAAGAAGAGGTCGGTGATGAATTGGGTGACGGTGCTCCATACGCCACTCAACTCAGGCAGGTCAATTCGAAGAGATGTGGGTCGTGCAGTTTGCCAGGTTTTATCGACTTCAAGGAGATTTACACCAGCTTCTACGACGATTCGGCCGGTTCAAGAGTGGCCTACGCCTGGACCAGTCTCCGCTCGCCTGAAGAAACAGTCGCCCAATTACGTTTCACCAGTGATGACCTCTGCAAGCTCTGGCTTAACGGAAGACAGGTTTTTGCGGGCGCTCGTGATGGCACACTGGCCTTCGATCAAGAGGTCATTCCTGCAAAACTCCAGGGTGGGACAAACATGATCCTTGTCAAAGCCTGTGACAACTGGATGGGGCAGTGGGGCTTCTGCCTGCGCATCACTCACCCCGACGGTTCTTCATTCAGTAATCTTCAGTGGAACGGTGATCCCATGCCTGTATCAAAGGCGTCGCAATGAGCTCGACAGATGAAGGGAAGGAGACGGTCGCCAAAGCAACGGAGCCGCAGGGCAACCCAGCGGAACCAGTCCCTCGTTTGCAGGAACCAAACCGAAGTCTCAGCGGCTCCAGGATTCATTTCGAATCCCGCCGCAGCAAGTTAGATCCCTTTCAAGTCGCTTTTAGTACCTTTTTCCTACTGTTAGCGATGATCTTCATGGTCCTTTGGATTCTGAATGAGGACCCGCCGTTGCTCGCCGAGGACCCACAAACCATGGGCCCGCCACGCGACGTCATCGATGCCGAAATCAGACGTCTCCTGCTTGTCGAAAAGAGTCAGGTTTCGGCTGGCGATATTTGGTTCATAATGATGCTCGCCTGTGGCACGCTTGCGTTATGCGGCGGGGCTCTCGCCCGGCGGCGGGAATACACGTTCGAGCGCAGAGTCGAAACGCACCGGAAGTGGCCAAGCTCAACAGCCTCCGGGTTGAAATTGACTGACGAGCTCCTTGCCCAGGCCATCCCTGCCCGAGAATCTGCGGCGAAACCAAATTTGGTGGATTTAACACCTCACTACAACGTGGTCTTAACCCAGCATTGGTACGGTCTTCCAGGAAACGACTTGGCCGAGCTGCCCCGCGGAATTCAAACGTTCGTCGATGTCGAATTCGACGTCCGGGGAGTGGTTCAGCTCGGGAGCTTATTCCTCGCGGACGAACAGTTCCCCGAGGCCGTGAAAAGAATTGTCGTGCGCAGGAGATGTCAGCGCATTCACTTTCTGCACGCGGCGGTTTGCGGAAGAGGAAAGAGGGGAACGCTGGTCGGCAGCTATCTGATGCATTACGCGAGTGGGGATACCGAAGAATTCACACTGAAGTTGGGCGAGCAGATTCTGGATTGGTGGGAGCGGCCTCACGACGGAACTGTCGAGAAGATCGAGGTGGCATGGAAAGGCACAAATGAAGTGGCTCGCTCGATTCGGTTGTTTAAAAGCACGTGGGAAAACCCACAACCAGACGTGCCGGTGAACAGCATTGACTTTCTGTCCGCGATGAATGATGCAGCCCCATTCCTGGTGGCAATCTCGGCTGAGGACCATACCGCTCAACCGTCCTGCGACCACGGAAAATGATTTGGCCCTTTGCCGCTCAGATAAATTGGCCGGGAATTGCTCAGGTAAATTGGCCTGCAGAACAGGCGCGGCGTAGAGTTTCTTCTTTCCAAGGAGGGGATTTTTCTCGGGGTGGTATAAATGGTGGAAAAAAATCCCCGTCCAACTTTCTCGACGCCAGGGGCGCCGATCGTGTAGGACGAGGACACCAATAATTTCGTCAGCACCCTAAGCGAGAGCTTCGGTTTTTTGCAATAAAGATCGCAAAGGGGTCGGTTCTTACAATCGACAATCGTGGCCCATAACCACAACCCCCGCCAGCGCGCTGCTACCCCTCGCCTCGGCCCGCTTTGGTCAGCAGGTGGGAGACGTAACT
>JACQWK010000491.1 GCA_016209525.1 Verrucomicrobiota bacterium | reverse complement strand
AGAGTATCGCGCCTGGGCGCGAGGCCAGCCTCGACAGAGGGACCGCACCTTCCCCACCTTCCGTGACAAGATGAGTCGTCGCCTCAACCAAGTCGTCCGCCTGGCTACCGGTCCTCCCCAAGGACTTTAGAACAGCCCTGGCCGCTCTGGCGCCAGCGCAAACTAGTTCTTGAAATGAAACGGTGCCACTGGCATAACCCGCGCCATTTGTGTCGAACAGAAACGAAATTTTACGACGCCGCACCTTTGCGATCATCTCGCATCCGGATGCGGGCAAGACCACGCTCACAGAGAAATTCTTGCTCTACGGCGGCGCGGTGCAATTGGCCGGCTCAGTCACGGCCCGCAAACACCAGCGCGCGACCACGTCCGATTGGATGGAATTGGAAAAGAAGCGCGGCATTTCCGTCAGTTCAACCGTGCTGCAATTTGAGTATCGCGGTTACTGCGTCAACTTGCTCGACACTCCGGGCCACAAGGACTTTTCCGAGGACACTTATCGCGTGCTCACGGCGGTGGATGCGGCGGTGATGGTGATTGACGCCGGCAAGGGCATTGAAAGCCAGACGCGCAAGCTCTTTGAGGTTTGCCGCCAGCGCGGCATTCCCATCTTCACCTTCATGAACAAGCTCGACCGGCCTGCGCGCGATCCGCTGTTGCTCCTGGATGAATTGGAGCGCGTGCTTGGCCTGCATGCCTATCCGGTCAACTGGCCGCTCGGCGATGGGATTGACTTCCGGGGCGTCTTCGACCGGCAATCAAGACGCGTGCATTTCTTTGAGCGCGTTCCCGGCGGTGAATATCGCGCGCCGGTTTCGGTGCATGACTTGACCGATCCGGCCGTTCGCGACGCGATGGCGCCGGACGCTTACGCTCGGGTCGTGGATGAACTGGCCATGCTCGAAGGGGCGGGCGCCGTGTTCGATCATGAGGCGGTCGGCCGCGGCGAATTAACGCCGGTCTTTTTCGGAAGCGCCGTCAACAACTTCGCAGTGCAACTGCTTCTGGACGCTTTCCTGGATCTCGCGCCGGCGCCTCAACCCCGTTCGGCCAACGGACGCGGCACGCAGCCGGTGTGCAACGGATTTTCCGGTTTTATCTTCAAGATCCAAGCGAACATGGACCCGAAGCACCGCGACCGATTGGCGTTCGTTCGCATCTGTTCGGGCCGGTTTGAACGCGACATGAGCGTCGTCCATACGCGCACCGGCAAGCGCCTGCGGCTGGCCAGTTCCCACAAACTTTTTGGCCGCGAGCGCGCGACGTTGGATGAAGCCTACGCGGGCGACGTCGTGGGGTTGGTCGGCCATTCCGATTTCCGCATTGGCGACACCCTCGCGGAGGACACGTCGCTGATCTATGACGAGATTCCCCGGTTCGCGCCGGAATATTTTGCGTGGATTCAGAGTCCGAGCACGGCGCAGTTCAAGCGGTTTCGTGAAGGGCTGGATCAACTGCTCCAGGAAGGAGTCGTGCAGTCGTTTCTTCTCCAAACCGCGGCCCGGCGCGTTCCTCTCCTCGGCGCGGTGGGCCCGCTGCAATTCGAAGTGGTGCAGTATCGGCTCCAGTCCGAATACGGCGCGGAATCACGCCTGGAGCCTGCGCCGTGGAAAGTGGTTCAGTGGGTTGGCGGCGACGGCGCCTCGGTGAAGGAAGAGATCCTGCCGTCCGGTGCGAAGCTGGGCGCCGATTCCGGCGGGCAAACCGTTATTCTGTTTGCCGATGAATGGTCCTGCAAATTCTTCACGGACCGCCATCCGGAGGTGGTGTTGAGCGCGCTGCCGTTTCGGCCCAATGCCGAAGGCGTTTTGGCGTAGCGCAGATTTCCAATCTGCCGTATCGCAGAATTGCATTCTGCGACGTGCCGACACGTTCGAGCGCTCTGGAATTTACCAACGCCCTGCCGATAGCAAATCGGCGATACGGCAGAGTGCAACTCTGCGCTACGCGAGCGGCTCTAGCGCTGCAATTCAGGGCTGGCCTTTCACGTCCATCTCGACCGAATAGAAGCCGGTGCGGGCGGTGATGTAGAGCGTGGTGCCGCTGAAGACCAAATTGGCGGGACCTTCGCGGACCATCTTTCCACCCACCTCGACTTCCGGCATCTGGATCGAGCCGATGGACTTTCCGTCCGGCGCGATGATCTCAATCTTGCCGCCGGTGGTGAGATACACGTTCCCTTTTGCATCGACCTTCATGCCGTCGGAACCCAGCGCAACAAATTCCTTCTTGTCGCTCAAGGTGCCGTGCGGGTTCATCCGATACGCGTAAGTTTTCCGGCCCCCGGCGTCGGCGATGTAAATCTTGTCCCGATCGATATGAATGCCGTTGGGGCGGACCAGGTCGTCCGCAACACGAAGCAGCTTGCCGCCTTTGGGCGGGAGGTAATAGACCGCTTCCTTGTCGAGTTCCATATCGTCCCGATTGCCGTAACGCGGGTCAGTGAAGTAGATGCCGCCCTTGGTATCGATGGCGAGATCGTTGGGCGAATTGAGCTTCTTGCCCTCGAATTGATCGGCCAGGACCGTGACTTTCTGGTCAGCGATTGAGATTCGCGTGATCCGGCGGGCGACCCCTTCGCAGGCGACGAGATTGCCGTCGCGGTCAATTTTGAGGCCGTTGGCGCCGCCTGAGTTCTCGCGCCAGACAGAGTTTTGCTTTCCGTCCCACTTCATGATCCGGTTGTTGGGGATGTCGCTGTAGTAGATGTTTCCTTTGCCGTCGGCGACCGGCCCTTCGGTGAACCGCATTCCCTCGGCCAGACGTTTGACTTCAGCGGCGCTGAGGAGACTCGGAACACACAGGAGGAGGAGAATCGTTCTGAGCATGGCATTAACCTTTCACTGTTCGGAGTTCTTGTGTTGGTGGCGAATGGATCGTATGCCTCCGCGAGCCCTTGGCACAAGGAGAAAGCACCGGCCTCCTTGAGGTTCATGGAGAGAATCATTGGACGCCACAGGTCTTGTGTTGCTCGCCCGGAGTGGTTTATTTCTCATCTGGAAGTCACCGCCTCGAATATGAAAAACTCAGAGACCAGCCGCCGAACATTCCTAGCGTCCGCGGCGCGCTCGAGCATTGCCCTGGGCGCGGCCCCCTCGATGCTGGCAGAAGAAGCCAGTGCCAAAACGCCTGCTATCGACACCCACATGCATGTTTGGAGCGGCGACCCGGACCGTTTCCCGTTTGCGCATCCTTACGAGCCCAATTTCAAGCCGCCGCCAATTGCAGCGACGGTCGAACTCCTGTTGCGAGAGATGGACGAGTTCGGCATCACCCATTGCGTGCTGGTGCAGACGATCAGCCACGGTTGGGATAATCGTTACCTGGCGCACTGCCTTAAGGCTCACCCGAAAAGGTTTCGCGGCCATGGCCTCATCGATCCGACCGATCCCACAGTTGCGGAGAAGCTCGCATTCTGGGTGCGCGAACACGGCTTTGCCGGGATGCGGTTCAGCCCGATTTACTATCCGGGGAAAGATGCCTGGCTGAACGCCCCGTCCAGCCACGCTCTCTGGAAGAAGGCCGACGAACTCAACGCCATCTTCAACTTCTTCATCGCCACTCCGCAGCTCCCGAAACTGGAAGACATGGTCCGCAGCTTCCCTCGGGTGCGCGTTGTGATCGACCATCTTGCGCGCGTTGATCTCAAGGCCGCGGACCCGTCCAAGGAGTTCAAGAAGTTGCTCGCCTTGGCGCGATATCCCAACGTGTGGGTGAAAGTGTCGGAGTTGAGTGTTCTCTCGCCGTCGGGGAAATATCCTTACGCGGACACTTTTCCGTGGGTGCGGCGAATGTATGAGTCCTTCGGTCCCGATCGTTTGCTGTGGGGCACCGGCTTTCCGGGTGCGACGCGAGGCCAAGCCGGACGGCCGTCCTTGAGGGATGAGCTGAACTTGATCCGCATGGAAATCCCGTTTTTCACCGGCGAGGATCGCGAAAGAATTCTCGGACGCAACGCGGCTCAGTTGTGGAGATTTTGAGAGTGCGTGAGTTTTCCCGGAGTCCACACGCCAAAAGCGGCAGGGACGCCGCGCCGAGCAGGCGTGGAACCCTTTAGAATACGAGGAGTGACCGCCTCCCGACACCTCGCACTGTTCCGCCGCTGCACGCGGCGGGGACGGCGCAGGCGCGCCGTCCCAACCTTCAAAGAATTGCTGGGGGTTCAGCAATTCTCATTTTGGCAGCGTAGCGCAGCCGTCTCGGCTGCGAGTTCGGACGGCGTCCCGCCGTTTGAGGCATTTCGGGGCGAGGACGCCCCGTGAACTCGCAGGCGCGGACGCCTACGCTACGTCAAGATGAGAATTGCTGCTGGAGGTTCGTTGGCCGTTGACGCTGAGAACGCCGAGGGCTAATTTTGAGTCACCTATGAATCCCCCCACTTACAAATCGATCTCGCACTTGGCGGGCCTTGCTTTGGTCTTGGTGTGGGCAACAGGTGTTGCTGCACAAACGACCCAGGAGTCTGTTTCCCCGGGCCAGCAGATTCTGGCTGTCAAGCAGGAGTATGAAGCCGCCCAGGCCGAATTCTCCAAACGCTACCAGGCCGCCCAGACCGACGCCGAGCGCGAGAAGCTCAGGAATGAGTCGCTGCCTGACACCAAGAAATTCGCTCCGCGCCTCTGGGATTTGGCGCAGAAGCACCCTAAGGAACCCGCGGCTTTCGACGCGCTCGTGTGGCTGGCGACGACCGGTTACCAAAGCGAAGAAGCCGGCAAAGCGCTGTCGATGCTGGCTCGCGATCACGCCGCAAATGCGAATCTTTCCGCGGTCTGCAATTTCGCTCCATACATTTCGTCCAGTGCGGCCGGCGAATTCCTCCGGGCCGTCTTTGAAAGGAATCCGAAGCGTGAAATCCAAGCGCAGGCCTGCCGGAGCCTCTACACCTACGGCTTGATCGCCGAACCCGCGAAGGCCGAGACATACCTCGATTTGTTGGTAGAAAAATTTGCCGATATCAAGAGCAGCCGCGGGACGGAGACGCTGGCCGATTTTGCCAAATCCGAGAAGGCGCTCAACGAGACTTTCGGCATTGGCAAGCTTGCTCCAGACATCGAAAGCGAAGACATCCACGGCGAAAAGTTCAAGCTAAGTGATTATCGAGGAAAGGTCGTGGTGATCGACTTCTGGGGCGACTGGTGACCCCCGTGCCGGGCCATGTACCCGCACGAGCGGTCGCTCGTGAAGCGGTTGGACAACAAACCGTTCGTGCTCCTCGGTGTGAACAGCGATCCGCGCGACAAAGCCAAGGCCGCGCTGAAACGCGAGAACATCACTTGGCGCTCCTTCTGGGATGGCGGCGACACGCGAGGCCCCATCGCCACGCAGTGGAAAGTCAACGCCTGGCCGACGATCTACATCCTCGACGGGAAAGGCGTGATCCGCTACCGCAACGCGCGAGGGGAAGCCATGGACCACGCGGTGGACACGCTGCTCAAAGAAATGGGCGGCGATTGAGATTTGAATCGTTGGGAGGGACGGCGTGCCGCCGTCCATGAATGAATGGATCGGCAACTTGCGTGATTTAGCGCAGCGCGGCGAAGCCGCAACCAAAACGGCGCGCGGCTTCCAGGCCGCAGCGGCTCCAAAAGACCGAGGCGCGCGAAAATCTCCGAGCCTCGCCCTCCGTGTGCGGCCGCGGCGGTCTGGAAGGCGGCGCGCCGGAAAAATCGTCGCGTCTTGCGACGATTTCGGCAGATACTGGTAGAGTGCAACTCTGCGCTGCGGCACGAGGCGCGCCACACGAGTTTTCGGCAACCTATCAACCCGCCCCGCTTCAGTAGATCATCTCTTTGACCACGCTGGCCCTCACGCACGCGCCATCGCCCAAGATGGACCAATGCCAGCTCACCTACGTTGAGCGCGCATCGATCAATTACCCTCGCGCCGGTCGGCAGCACGAAGAGTATTGCCGGATGCTTCAGCGCCTTGGGACCGAAGTGCGCGTGCTCGACGTCAACTGCGCGCTGCCCGATTGCTGTTTTATCGAAGACACCGCCATCGTGCTGGACGAAGTCGCGGTGCTGGCGTCGATGGGCACGGAATCCAGGCGTGCCGAACCGGACGGAATCGAACCCGAACTGAGAAAGTATCGCGCGGTTCAGCGAATCGAACCGCCCGCAACCATCGAAGGCGGCGATGTGCTGCAAGTTGGCCAAACGTTGCTGATCGGCTTGTCGTGCCGCACGAACCACGCCGGGGTGAACGCGCTGGAAACGATTGTCCGACCGTATGGATACACGGTCAAGCCCGTGCCGGTGCGCGATTGCCTGCATTTGAAGACGGCGTGCACCGCTCTGCCGGATCATCGACTGCTGGTGAATCCGGCGTGGCTGGAATTAGCCGCCTTGCGCGATTTCGAATGGGTTCAGGTTCCTGACTCGGAGCCGTTGGCCGCGGACGTGGCGTTGGTGGACTCGACTGTCTGCGTCGCCACCGCTCATCCGGCAACCGCTCAGATGATTCGTGACTTCGGCTTTGTGGTCGAAACGATTGATCTTTCCGAATTCGCCAAAGCCGAGGGCGGCGTCACCTGTCTGAGTATTTTGATGCGTCGGGGCAGATGATGCTTTCCCGGTGATACGAAGCCGCTACCAGGAGGAAACAGTGCTCCGATTCGTCTCACCATCAAATGGAGAGAAGGCGTCTCGAGTCGGAGAGAGAGGGTTCTGGAAATAGCAAAGGGGAGTGATCGGCTTGTTTCCTATTGGAGAATCTGGAGAACCTCACTCGCCGCCAAGCGTCGGGGTGTTACTGCGAGCGCAGCCGGGGCGGCACACCGGGCAGTTCGTTGGCAAGTCGTTGGCGTCGATACTCGCGATAACGGCCGGAGAGAATCGCCAACTTTAAACGGTCGGCGGGAATCCCAGATCTTTCCGCCTGGGCCTGCAACCGAGATTCGAAGGCTTGTTCGCGTGCCTGTTTTTGCTCAGGCAGACAAAACTCTGCCTCGAACAAGGCAGCGAGGATGGCCTCAAGCTGGGGGCTGGACAAAAGCGGCCTCCAAGATTCTCTCTGCTTCGGCAGCGGGCATCGATTCGTGGAACATCCGGAAATTCTCCCGTAGGAGACGTGTCTCCGCTTCAATATCAGCCCCAGTGAAGCCAACCGGAGAAAAGTCAGCACTGCATTCGCGCGCGTGCCAGGCGAGCAGTTCGCCGTCGGCAATCAAGTCAGTGATCACCACCCGATGGGCGCGGAGATTGTCAGCCCCAGCGTTGACGAGGAGATGTTTGCTTTCGAAGTCACGTAACATCCGACAGCGTTCGAACCAGCGCACCGCCTCGGCCAACAGAGGAACTTCCGCCAGCCGTGCACGCCGGGTCTCTCCAAGCATATAGGGCAACGGCTCGGCGATTGTCATATCCGCTATTTAGCCACACTAACTCCTGGATGCAAGTTATGTTCAGGCTGCTCGTTCTCGCGCGGTGCATCCCGAAGTTGTCGGTCGTCGTAGCGCAGCCGTCCTCGGCTGCGAGTTCGAGCGGCGTCTCGCCGCCGGGCCGCGTCCGAGCGGGACGCTCGGCGAACTCGCAGGCGAGACGCCTGCGCTACCGACAACCGGT
>JACQWK010000042.1 GCA_016209525.1 Verrucomicrobiota bacterium | reverse complement strand
TCGGGCCGACCCGACTGAGTCCCAATAGGTGTTTAGCCGGAACTCCGTTCCGAAGGGAACTTCGTTCCGAGCTGCGCAACAGAAATTAAGACGGAGTTCCCTCTCTGAGGACGCCCGACGAAGAAGAAAAAACTTCGTGCCCGAAGGGTTTTGCCTATTGACCCCGCGGGCTTGATAGGTGTTGGGCCTTCTACTCATAGTGGTGACGGAGCTGCGCGATCAGTAGATCACCGCCGGATGCCCGGTAAACCATCCGGTGCTCTTCGGTGATGCGCCGGGACCAATAGCCGGATAATGCGTGGCGCAAAGGCTCCGGCTTGCCCATCCCCTCCAAAGGATGTCGCATGGTGTCTTTAATCAGCTCGTGAATCTTCCGAGTAACTCGACGATCTGTCTGCTGCCAATACAGATAATCCTCCCAGGCCGGATCGGCAAAAATCAGCCTCATGTCTCAAGCTTGATCCGTCTCGCTTTTCCCTTGCCCGACTCCAACTGATGAATCGCTGTCAGCAACCTTCGGGCGTTCGCCGGGCTCCGCAGAAGATGAGCCGTCTCTTCAAGCGCCTCGTACTCGTCCAAGGAAAGCATGACCACTGACTGATCCCGATTGCGCGTGATCACGACGGGAGCCCGATCCCGACAGACCTGATCCATAGTGGCGGCCAGACTTTCGCGGGCTGCTGTATAGGTAATTGCCTTCATATGGACAGCATGTTGTCCAGGCCGCTGGCTCTGTCAAGCAACGCCTTCGCTGGCCGAACGCAAAGGTCAGCGACGGGAGCCAGCCGCCGATGACGTTCGATTTGTCTCTGAGCGAACCGGCTGGCTCCCGTTCGCTGCACCGCTTGGTTCGGCGACGGCTGCAACATGTGCAGCAACTTCGCTGTTGCTTCTGTTGCCCCAGAATTCAGCTACGGCGTCCGCAGCCCGAAGCGTCTCCTTGGGGAAACGATCAGGTTCTTCGAAGAATGGAAAATGCGCCGAGTGTTCGAACCACACAAGCCGCTTGAGTGGAGCGTCGAGCCGGTCCAGGTATTGCGCTGCGAGCTCCGATGGGGTGTTGAAATCATGCCGTCCCAGAAAGAAGAATACCGGCACATCTATCTTCCGAATCTCTCCTTCCAACGGCTTGGGCGCGACATCGTACTTCATCTCACGCCCAACCAGATCCGCCCCTTTCTTCACGTTGAGCGCATCGCGGAGCGTGTACTCCGGAGCAGCCAATTCAGTCCTCAGGATCGGCCAGAAGCTTCTGGACGCGTACAACTCCCCTCCGCAGCGAAACAGATCGCCCTCAGTCACTTCTTTGGACGCATCCGCGGCTCGAGCTTGAAGCGCCGAATCAGCGGCCTTTTTTGCCGCTTCGCGCAGGAACGCGCGTCGCAACGCATCAACTTCCTCACGAGTTCCAGCGAGTTGCCCCATGCCAATGAACGCACTGTAATATTCCGGGCGCTCACGGACGGCCAGTAGACCGAGGTGACTTCCCCATGAATGGCCCACCAGATAGATACGCTGCTGCTGGAACCGAACACGCAGCCGCTCCGTCAGCTCGCAGGTGTCGCTCAGCGTTTGGCGGACACTGAAGGCTGCTGCCGGAAGATGTGCATCAAAAGACTTTCCCGCTCCTCGCCGGTCCCAATGCACGACAACAAAGTCACGTTCCAACTCGGATTGAAACTCATGAGCGAGATACATCGCAGGCATTCCAGGCCCGCCATGCAGGAAAAGCAGCACGGGTTTCGTCCGGTCTTGGCCGCGGATGAGAACCCACTGATCAACTCCTCCGAGTTGCTGTTTCTCAAGCGAAGCGATACTTCCCGGAGTTGAAATTGCCGGCGTCCTGCCCCGGAGGACGACGAACTCCAGAGTCGCGCCAACGAGACCAAGAAGTAAGATGGCCGTAAGTCCAAGGAGCACGCGTCGAACTCGTCGCTTCATTTTTGCTCACCGGCAGAAAAGCTGCCATTTGGCGCAATCGCCGAACTATTAATTATCCAGAAGTGAGTTACGCTCAATTTCGGGGAGGGCAGCCCGAAATCAGGGCGTTGACTTCTTGTTCTGTCGGAGGCCATCGGTTTTGGAATCGCCTGCATCCTCATTTCGTCCAAGCTCCAGTCTTAAATCTGAACATTGGGCCAGACGATGTCAACCGCTCGGTTCCAAGGCGGATTTGACTTGCCCGGGCCATCGCTGTCGAAAGTTCGCAGTGGCCGGCAGGCGGCGGGAAAAGCTGAGTTGGCAAGTCCGGCCATCCGGTGTTATCCAGAAGTCTGTTCGCTATCGCCATTCAGCGGGAACTGCATGATGGAACATCGTTATGGACGACTTCGCCTTGCTTCGAGAGTTCTTCCAGAACCGGTCTCAAGAAGCTTTCCGGCAATTGGTGGATCGGCACCTCGCCATGGTTTATTCCGCCGCATGCCGCATGGTCCGCGACCCGCATCTTGCCGAAGAAGTCGCCCAGACCGTCTTTTCGACTTTGGTTCAGAAAGGCGAATCGCTCAGCCCGCCGCAGACGGTGGCGGGATGGCTTTACAATACGGCCCGGCATATCGCGATGCACGCGGTCCGCACTGAGCAACGACGCCGCGAACGCGAGCAGAAAGCCCTCGCCATGCAATCCCCGGAAGGAGAACCCGACATCAGCCAGGTTGCGGAGCACTTGGAGACAGCCATGGCTCAACTCGAAGCGAACGACCGCGATGCGCTGGTCTTGCGCTACTTGGAAAACCTTAGCTTGCGCAAAGTTGGCGAAGAACTCGGCATCAGCGAGGACGCCGCCAGGATGCGTGTGAATCGGGCGCTGGAACGACTGCGCGTCGCTTTCGGCGAAAAGGGGGTGGCCATCTCGTGCGCGGTGCTAGCCACGACCCTTTCGTCGAGCCTCACCAGTATCGTGCCCGCCGGTCTGGCCGCGACGATTGCCTCAACCGCGCTCGCGGGATCGGCCGCTGCGACCATTACCCAAGGCGCGACTGCGACTATGAATCTCTTCAACCTAAAAACAACCGCCGCCATCGTCGCCACCGCCGTGACGGTTGGCACCGGCACTTACTTTGTCCAGGAACATCAGATCGAGCGGCTGGCCGCCGAGAACCAACGGCTGACCTTGCGCCAGGAAGCGTCGAAAGCGGGTCAGCTTCCGGCTGCGGCCGTTTCACGAGCCAGCGATGACGAGATCGAGTCGCTGCGCAAAGAGGCTTCGGAGGTTCATCGCTTGCGCAATGAACTGACCCAACTGCGCCGGGAAAGGGATGAAGCAGCGGCGCGGGAAACAGAGAATCAAAAGCTCATCCAGCAACTCGCGCATGCCCGCGACAGTGCGCTGGCTCATCTACGCACGGACCCACGAATGATGGAGGCGGGCATCGCGGCCCAGCGAGGGGCATGCCGGGCCAATCTTCGCCAGATCGAATCCGCCAAGGAGCAGTGGGCCCTGGAAAACAAGAAAATCGTCGCGACTCCCACGGCTGGAATTGAAGCTGAGATCAATGCGTACTTCCGCAACAGTGTCCAACCCGTGTGTCCAGCGAACGGCATTTACACCTACGGCCCGATTGGCACCGCTCCGACCTGCAGCCTGGCTGCAGCGGCCGGTCATACATTTTAGAGCCTGTTTCAAGAGTGGATGGCGCGGGCAACTTGTCCGTCCCGGTCGGCAACTTGCCGACCGGAATGGCCGCGGGTGCCAAGATGAAACCAGCGTCTGGACGGTTCATCGACGCCGCACCCACTCCGTCCGGCAGGTTGCCGGACGGAACAGGCTGATAGCCTGTGCTGCCCAAATGGGCTTTTCCAGACAGGTTCCCCGCTATTTTCAGTGGCTGATGCGCTCGGCTTATCGGCAGCCAACGGATCTTCGTCCCGCCCTTCCCGCTCACCTTGGCCCCACTACTGTTGAATTAAGGTCAACCGGCCGTTTCTTGCTCTTAATCGTGCTCTTACTCTTACTCCGGAACTCCCTGGAGAGATGAAGATTACGAGTAAGAGCAAGACTTGCTCGGGATGGAATCGAATTCATTCTTAATTCAACAGAAGTGCACCCTGGCCCTCTCCCTCAGGGAGAGGAAACATCGTCTCCCGCGCTGGAAAAGTCTTGGCGCGTTGGACGGTCGGACACGCGGCGATTGTTTCTCCCTCTCCCCAGGAGACAGGGAGAAACGTTCGCCGTGCGCGGAAATGTTCATCCATCGCGGATTAGCCCAACGAGGTGGCAGTGAATCCGTCTCACGGTGGTTCCTTGGTCGAATCCTCGCGATTCGTCTGTATCTGTGAAGCCTCGGGTACTGGGATGCGATTGAGAGGATGGCGTGCTCCGGCACTGGGCGCACGCGCCAGCAGCCCGTCCAAAGGCGCAAAATCGTCGGTCAGGACTTGCGTGCCATTGCTCGAGGGGGGAGCGGACACCCGGAACGCGGCCATCCGAGTGCGGAAGGACGGCATGGATAACCGGTTGCGAGCGGCCAATTCGTTCGCTTGCCGTCCCAGTTTCGCGTAGGTGAACGCTTCGGCGTTTCTGGTCGCGATCATCACGATGTTCCAACTATCGCTCGCCGGGAACAGATAAACTTGTGGAAACACCGATTTCAGAGTCGCATAGACGGCCCCCAAAATGTCGGTGCGCCAGCCTTGCAGGTTTCCAATAACGTTGTAAGCGACGACGCCATCATCGGTGAGGTGCTCGCGCGCGAGTTCGAAGAATTCTTTGGTGACAAGGTGATACGGGATGAAGGATCCGTAGCGGCTGGATTTGTAAGCGTCCAGGATGATCGCGTCATACTTCTTCTGGGTCCGGCGCAGATGGAGGCGTCCGTCCAAGACCTGGATTTTGTGCGTGGGTGTTTCGGTGACGAAGAAATATTTCTTGGCGACTTCGACCACCGTCGGATCCAATTCCACCGTGTCCACGACCACATCCGGATAGGAGCGCTGGTAAGCCCTTTGGATGCTGCCGCCGCCCAAACCGATCATGAGGACGCTTTTCATTTTCGGATTCCACAGCCAGGGCATGTGGAAAAACTCGGTGTAGCTAAAGTGGCCGGTAAGCGGGTTGCGCAACGACATCCGCGTTTCTTGGGATTGATCAAAGCTCAGCGTGCGGATGCCTTGTTGATCCACGACGCGAATGTGGTGGTACGGTGAGGTCGTCTCGAAAACGACCGCTGAGAACGCAAACCGGACGCACACGAAGCAAGCGAGCAACAGACATGTCCAACGTGGTTTTGGGAAAGCGACCGCAGTGCGCTCTATCACTCTTTTCCCCTCACCCCGGCCCTCTCCCCCGGGGAGAGGGGGAATCATCCACCGCCATGCGACGAGCCCGGCGCCCTGGGTTTTAGGTGGCGTGAACATTTTCGGTTCTTTGGTTTGATTAAAGATTTCAGCGGCCCGTGGCAGCGGGTTTGCCAGGCCAGCGGTCGAGAAACAAGCATGCTGCTCCCAGCGCCATTGTCAGCCCTCCTGTGGCTCGAAAGATAGACGACAAACTCATGTAATCGATGAGAACATACCCGGACACAAAGACACCCGCAATGCTTCCGACCGTGCTGGCCGAGTAGATCAACCCGCTGATCTTCCCCACATGGCTGATCGAGCGCGTGGCGAGCCTGATGATGAAAGGGGGCAAGATGGCCAAGACAAAGCACGGCAGAAGGAAGATCAGAGCGCTGCCCAGCGCCGGATCCAGTTTCTGCCAGAGCAACGGAATGTTTTCGTCCACCGGATGGCGCAAAACGATCGTGTCGATCAATGCCGGGGCAAAATCCGGAATAAGGGCGGAAATGATGCCGACCGGCAAAAGGAGCCAGGCCAGTAGAGACGGGCGAGGGTGCCGATCTCCCAGCCAGCCGCCCACCGAATATCCCAACGCTAGCGCCGCCAGGATGACACCGATTTGGCTGACCCAGACATAAAATGAGCTGCCGAAATCTTTCGCCAGAAATCGTGCGCCGATGATTTCCAGCACCATAACGGCGAAGCCGCCGAAGAAAGCGATGACCGCTGCCGCCAGGGTGTGCATCGGGCGAGAACCTAGTGTGGTGTCTCCGAATTAGCTATACATTCGTTGCGGTCAAAGTGGGCCGATGCGGGTATCGTGATCTCAAAGCGCTGAACAGACTCTTTCGCGGCAATGCAGTCTAGTGCCAAATAGAGACCGCACCCCAAATAGATTGTGAGCGTACCGTTGCAGTGTGTGCTGCTTGAGTTACGTGGATCCTACCCATGAGTGCGGAGTACGAACGGCATCGAAAATGTCCAAACTCCAGGGCTCTTGAGCCGTATGTGCCGGGTCAGAAATGATGGGGACCACACGCGCCCTTGAGTGTTCCGACCGGCGCCTCGCCGGTCGGAAGCTGAGCGTACTTCCCACACTTACTGATCGGACCGCAAGATGGACTACACGGAGAATGTTTGCCGTCCCGCCTTGCGGCGGCCCAGACCGGCTAAAGCCGGGACTACAAACCCACGGCCGTCGTCCATCCCACGCACTCCTCGGCAAGACTTCTGCGGACAGTATAGGAGCACACAGACCGGCCCGTGCATCCTGAATTTATTCGTGGCAGCGGGGGTTTCGCCTGACGTAAAGACGGTGCGTCTCGCCCGGCGGGCCAAGCCTGGACGTGGCCCCGACGGCGAAGTTTGCGGCTCGCGCCGGGCGGCGAGACGCCCACCGCTCCTTCCCGTGGTCAGCAACTTGGGGATACACCGCAGACCGGCGACCCTGAACCTTGAAAAAGCACTTGGCCGCAAAAGAACGCATAGATCGCAAAGCGAGAGGAAGTTTCACCCACATGTTCTTCCACCAAGCGGGTGAATTCGATTGGTCCATGTCCCCGCTTCTCTTCTGAGTTCTTTGCGCTCTCTCGTAGCTGCCCGATGGCCGGATTTAGGCTGAACGTCGCCGCTTGACCTTCCCAACGCCTGCCTGTAAGCAGTGGGGCCGTGTAGGGCGAGTGCGTTTGACCGGGCCACCGGGACCGTCACCAATGAACCTTAATCCGGCGGTTGGATAGCCGAAAAAACGAAAAATGCCGAAAGAAAGGAAGTTCTGAGGCCGCCGCCATTCACCCGGCGGATCAGCGGACGCATATGCTCAGAGACTTCGACTTCTTTGGATTCTTTCGTTTCTTTCGGCTGAACTGCCGCTTCTAGCATGAAATTCCTTCACCTGATCTGGAGCAATCTGAAGCGGAAAAAGCTCCGGACGCTGTTGACGCTCCTGTCGGTCCTCGTCGCATTTGTGCTTTATGGTTATTTGTCCGCGATCGGAGAGGCGCTCAGCCAGGGAGTGAACGTGGCGGAGGCGGACCGATTGGTGGTGCGCCACAAGGTGTCGCTGACTCAGCTTTTGCCCGGGCCGTATAAGGACCGAATTGCGCGCATTCCAGGCGTTGCCAAAGTCGCCCATGCCACGTGGTTCGGCGGCATTTACCAGGAACCGCGCAACTTCTTCGCCCAACTGCCGGTCGAACCCGCCGAGTATCTGGCCCTTTATCCTGAATTTATCCTCCCTGAGGAACAGAAGAAAGCTTGGCTCCAGACCCGCACCGGCGCGATCGTCGGAAAGAAGACGGCCGAGAAATTCGGCTGGAAGATCGGCGATCGAATCCCCATACAGGCGACGATTTGGACCCAAGAAAATGGCCAGCGCACTTGGGAGTTCGACCTGGTCGGAATTTACGATGCCACCAAAAAGGGGATCGACACGACCACCTTCTTCTTCCGCTACGATTACTTCGATGAAGCGCGGGCCTTCGCCAAGGGCACCGTCGGCTGGTACATCGTCCGGGTCGCGGATTCGAATCAGGCGGCCGACGTGGCCAAGCAGATCGACAACGAGTTCATGAATTCGCCCGCCGAAACCAAAGCCGAAACGGAGGGAGCCTTCGTGCAAGGCTTTGCCAAACAGATCGGGAACGTTGGCGCCATCTTGCTGGCCATCTTAAGCGCAGTGTTCTTCACGATCTTGCTCGTGGCCGGCAACACAATGGCCCAGGCCGTGCGCGAGCGGACGGAGGAACTGGGAGTGCTCAAAGCGCTCGGATTCACCAACGGACAGGTGCTCGCTTTGGTGTTGATTGAATCGTGCCTGCTGGCGGGTTTGGGCGGCGTGCTCGGCTTGGGGCTGGCGTGGGTCTCGATCGCACAAGGCGATCCGACCGGCGGAGCGTTTCCGATGTTTTATTTGCCGACGAAAGATGTGCTCGCGGGATTGGTTTTGGTCGTGGCGCTGGGAGTGATCGCAGGGCTGTTTCCGGCGCTTCAAGCCATGCGATTGCGCATCGCCGATGCCCTGAGAAGGATGTGAACATGGCATCCCCCTTAAATTGGTTCTCACAGGTTATTTCCGTGGTGAAGTTTAGCATCCTGACCGTGCCTCAACGGAAAGGTTCCGCGGCGGCTTCAGCGGTAGGCACGGCCGGTGTCGTCGGCGTCTTGGTGGGTGTCCTCTCGATTGCGCAGGGCTTCCGAGCGGTCATGAGCAATTCGGGCGATCCCGGAGTGGCGATGGTCATGCGGAGCGGTTCCGACAGCGAAATGATGAGTGTGATCCTGGGGAACGAGAGCCGTATCATCGCCGACTTTCCCGGAATCGCTCGAGGTCCCGATGGCCCTCTTGCGTCAGCCGAGCTTTTTGTGGTGATCAATCTGCCGAAACGCTCCACGGGCACTGACGCGAACGTCCCGATGCGCGGTTTGGATGCATCCGCATTCCAGGTGCACAGCGAAGTCAAAATCCTCGAAGGACGGCGCTTCGAAGCAGGGCGCAACGAAATCATCGTCGGGCGGGGGGCGCTGATCGAATTTGCCGGTCTCGAACTCGGTTCGAAGCTCCAAGTCGGGCGCAACGAATGGACGGTCGTTGGCGTCTTTTCGGCCGGCGGCGGCATTTCGGAGTCGGAGATTTGGACGGATGCGGCGGTTCTGCAAGACGCCTACCAGCGCGGCAACTCGTTCCAGTCGGTCTTTGTCCGCCTCACCTCACCGGCGGCATTGCAGCCGTTCAAGGATGCTTTGACGACGGATCCGAGGCTGAACGTGAAGGTGGTGCGCCAAAACGAATACTACGCCGAGCAGTCCACCATGCTCTATAATCTGGTCACGGGCCTAGGTTCGTTGATTGCCGGCCTGATGGGAGTGGGCGCGATCTTTGGCGCGCTCAACACGATGTACACCGCAGTTTCGGCGCGCACGCGGGAAATCGCTACGCTGCGCGCGTTGGGTTTTGGAGGCGGGCCGGTGGTTGTTTCGGTGTTGTTTGAATCCTTGCTGTTGTCTCTGGTCGGAGGCGCGATCGGGGCGGGGCTGGCTTACGCCTTATTCGATGGATTTCGGGCCTCGACGCTCAATTGGCAAAGCTTCAGCCAAGTGACCTTCGCCTTTGCCGTGACGCCGCAACTGCTGGTGCAAGGCGCGGTGTACGCCGCGCTCATCGGCTTGCTGGGCGGGTTATTCCCGGCGATCCGGGCCGCGCGGATGCCGGTCGCCGCGGCTTTGCGGGAGCTGTAGGGAGCCGCGCAAGGCCGGTTCTCAGTGTGGGGCAGTCTTCCAGCCTGCCTTGTCCCAGCGGTTTGATCCTGAATCCGGCGGTTCAAATCACAAAATAGACGAAACACACGAAAGGAGAGCGAATTGAGGCGTCAGTTGCGCTCACCCGCAAGGTGAGGAAGGCGTTTTTCACAACCACTTCGGTTTTCGTGTGGTTCCCGAGGCAATCCGCCTCAAAACTCGACCTGCATGCCCAGTTCCACGACGCGGTTGGCCGGCAACCGAAAAAATGCGGTGGCAGGCTGGGCGTTCCGGGCGAGAAACGCGAACAGTTTTTCACGCCACAACGCCATCCCGGGCCGCGCGGTGGGCAGGATGGTTTCGCGGCTCAGAAAGAACGTCGTGTCCTCGGGCCGAAGGATCAGGCCGTGCGGTTGGCAAGCCGAGATCAAATCCGTCATGCTCGGTTCATCCATGAAACCGTAGCGGCCCAGCACTCGATAAAGGCCTTCTGAGAGAGGCTCGACCTGCACGCGCGCATCCGCATCGACGTGCGCGGTTTCGGCGGTGACGATCGTGAGCAAGACGGTGCGTTCGTGCAGCACCTTGTTGTGTTTGAGATTGTGGAGCAAAGCGAGCGGCGTTCCGTTGGGATTGCCCGACATAAAAACAGCGGTGCCCTGGACCCGCAAAGGGGGCGTCCGCTGGACCTCCGCGAGAAACATTTCCTGAGGCAGCATGCCGGCGAACAATCGCTCTCGCAGGAGACTCCGGCCGGTCTTCCACGTGGTCATCACGGTGAAGATGCCGGCCGCAACCACGATCGGGAACCAGCCGCCGTGCGCGATTTTTAGGGCGTTCGCGCCGAAGAAGGCCAGCTCAATCGCCAGAAAGACAGCGCACAGCCACGCCGTTTTCGCCCCGCTCCAGTTCCACAAACGGCGGGCCGCGAAATAGAAAAGCACCGTCGTAATCAGCATCGTCATCGTCACCGCGATGCCGTAGGCGGCGGCGAGCCGGCTGGAGGACCGAAAGCCAAGGACCAGTCCAATGCAGCACAACATCAAGGTCCCGTTGACCAGCGGCATGTAAATCTGCCCGCGTTCACGGGAGGAGGTGTGCCGGATTTCCATGCGCGGCAGGTATCCGAGTTGAATGGCCTGCATGGTGATTGAGAATACTCCGCTGATCAGCGCCTGAGAGGCAATCACCGAGGCCAGGGTTGCGACCACGACCAACGGGTAAAGCGCCCAGCGGGGCGAGAGATAATAAAACGGATTCTCGGCTGCCGCGGGTTGCTGGAGCAACAAGGCGCCCTGGCCAAGATAATTCAGAAGCAACGCGGGAAACGGCACCGCGAACCAGACCAGACGAATGGGCCGCGCTCCAAAATGGCCGAGGTCCGCATACAACGCTTCCGATCCGGTGACGACCAGGAAAACGGCTCCCAGCACCACGAACCCGGTGAAACCGTTCTCCATCAAAAACCCGGCGGCGTAATGCGGACTGACCGCCGCGAGGACTTTTGGCGCCATCAGGATTCCTCGAATGCCCAGAGCGGCAATGAACACAAACCACAGCAGCGTAATCGGGCCAAACACTTTGCCCACGCCTCCCGTGCCGAAATACTGGCAGGCAAAGAGCATCACCAGGATCGCAATCGTGATCGGAACGATGTACGGGGAGAAGAGCGGTGTGGCCACTTCCAATCCTTCAATGGCGCTCAGGATCGAAATGCACGGCGTGATCATGCCGTCGCCGTAAAGGAGCGCCGCGCCAAACACACCCACCGCCAGCAGCGCTCCGCGGCGTTTTCCTGCCTGCGATGCTTCCGGTGACGCCAGCGCCAGCAGGGCCAGGATACCGCCTTCGCCCTTGTTGTCGGCCCGGATGACACAGGTGAGATACTTGACCGACACGATGACGACCAACGACCAGAAAATCAGCGACAATACCCCCAGCACATTCGTTTCGGTGGGCGGGACGGCGTGCGCTCCGTGGAAACATTCTCGAAGGGCGTAGAGCGGGCTGGTGCCAATGTCACCGTACACCACTCCCAAGGCGCCCAACATCAGACCGGCCAGATAGCGGGCATCCGATCGATTTTCCTTCATAACCAATCCAGCAAGACTGCGGGCATCGCAGTTGCACCTCTCGGCGAAGTCTGTAATGCGGCCGCAATGATTGAACTTGGGGAAATCGCGGGAACCCCGCTCAAGCGGGGTCCTGGAGGATCGCCCTTCCAAATGCCGGCGAGGTTAGCTGTCGGGCTAGGTCTTGAAAGTGACCTCGCCGATGCTCGGATCGGCGTTCGCCCCGCTCCGACTAGGTCGGAGATTGGGTCCCCCGCATCCGGCTTCAGGAAGGAAGCCGGATTTAGGCTGCGGCGGGATGAATGCCATAAATGGCCTCTCCTGTCAAATCGCTCGCGGTCCGGCCAGCAATCTCTCCATGAACCGCCTAATCGGAGCGCGGGCGGCTCGCCCGCGAGTTTCTCAACTTCGTCCGAAAGTGCGGGCGAGCCGCCCGCGCTCCCGGCCAATCCTCGGTTCATGGTTCCAATTCACGCCCTTTGTGGGCTTGGATGCTCTCCATGAACCTCAAGGTGGGGCGAGACTCCCGTTGAGCCCTAACTTCTTTGCCAGCAAAGATTCCAGGGCTCGACGGGAGTCTCGCCCCACCAAGGAACCGGTTCATCGTCCGAATGCGCGCCCTTTGGGCTTGGGGGCTCTCCATGAACCGACCCACCCCTGCACCCCTCCCAGGAGGGGAACCTGCAATCGGCGCACGCAACGTAGCTCCCCTCCTGAGAGGGGAAGGGGTGGGTTCATGGTCCCGATGCGCGCCAAATTTGGCGTGGGGGCTTTCCATGAACGGGGTAGGGCAAACCTGCAGGTTTGCCCTACCGTGTTCAGGGTCCGAATGTTTTCTCAGCGTTCGATTTGCGAATCGGCGGGAATCGGATATTTTCTTCGCGTGCGAAAGGGATTTGCGCGCTTCGTCGGCCACATGGCGCAGACTTTCGGTCTGTCAGTATCGCCTGGAATCGTCGCCAGTCGCGAGGAATTGAAACAACATCGAACATCCAACATTCAACATTGAACTTCGAAGCAACAGCAGCTTCGCCGGGGCCATGGAAAGTCGCGGGCGAGCCGCCCGCGCTCCAATTCACCGGTTTGTGGATTGGGAGCAAGGTCCTCTCACGGCTGCCCGAATCATGGCCGGCTTTCGCTCTGGGCATTCTCCTCATTCTCCCGCCTACGGTGGCCGCCAGCACGACTCGCCCCATCATCAACAGCTTTTTTCCAGCCAGCGGCGCGCCGGGAGCAAGCGTTGTGATTGCTGGTTCGAATTTCGCCGCGGTCAACGAAGTGCGGTTCAACACCGATGTCGCCCTCTTCACGGTCATCTCGCCTTCCAGAATCATTGCGACGGTCCCGTTGGAAGCCACCTCGGGGCCGATCAGCGTCTCGACTTCCGTCGGCGCCGCGGTCACCTTCGCCCATTTTATCGTTGCGCCTCGGGTGACAGACTTTGAACCGACCAACGCAGCTCCAGGAACTGTCGTGATTATCGGAGGCGCCAATTTCACGGGCGCGACGAGCGTGCAATTCAATGGCAAAACCGCCGCCTCCTTTTCCGTCACCGGACAAAACCAAATCCACGCGACCGTGCCCAACGGCGCAACCTCCGGCCCGATCAGCGTCACCACCCGCGCCGGCACGGGCACGAGCATCGACAGTTTCATTGTGACTGGGACCGAGCCGATCATTGCCGATTTCTCTCCTGCCAACGGCGTGGCGGGCACCGTCGTCACCGTGGAAGGGCGCGCTTTTCTTGGCGCAACGGCCGTGAAGTTCAACGGAACCAACGCCGCCAGCTTTTTCGTCACGGCGCCCACTCAACTCAACGCGGTTGTTCCCGCCGGAGCGACGACCGGCCCGATCAGCGTCACGACCATTTCGGGCACGGGCTTCAGCGCGAAACCTTTTGTGGTGACCTTGGCGCCGCTGATTGCCGGCTTTGAGCCAGCCGCCGGACCGCCAGGCACGACGGTCTTGATTGAAGGCGCGAATTTCCTCGGCGCCACCGCCGTTCGGTTCAACGGCGTGAATGCGGCGAGTTTCTCGGCGCCCGCGCCGACACAAATCAGCGCCACGGTGCCGCAAGGAGCGGCCACCGGGCCCGTCAGCGTCACCACGCCTAAGGGCACAGGAGCCAGCCTCACGCCGTTTGTCGTCACGACCAGTCCGCTCATCCGAGAATTCTCGCCCACGAACGGCCCGGCGGGGACCATCGTGACGATCGACGGAGTCAATTTCAGCGGACTCACGGCGGTGAAGTTCGGGACAGCGAATGCCACGAAGTTCGCGCTGGTGAGCCCGACGCAAATCCAGGCGACGGTGCCGGCCGGCGCGAGCACCGGGCCCATCAGTGTGATCACCTCCCAGGGAACAGGCGTGAGCACGTACGATTTTCTCGTCACAGCAGAGCAGCCGGTTCTCACGGGTTTTTCGCCGGCAGCCGGCGCTCCAGGCATGACTGTCATTCTCCACGGCCTTAACTTCGCGGGAGCGACTTCGGTCAAGTTCAGCGGCCTGGGCGCCAACTTCGCCGTCACCGCTCCGACTCAGATTACCTGCACAATTCCCCCCGGCGCGTTGTCCGGTCCGGTCAGCGTCACCACACCTGCTGGAACTGCGGTCAGCCCCTCGCCTTTCATCGTGGCTCCACGGATCACGAGTTTTTCTCCGACGAATGGCGTTTTCGAAACTCCCGTTCTGATTCGAGGAACGAATTTCACGCAAGTGCTCGCCGTCCGGTTCAACGGCGTGTTGGCCGGTTTCACCAATCCTTCGCCGAATGAGATTGCCGCCCTGGTTCCGGCGAATGCCACGACCGGCCCGATCAGCGTGACTACTCCGGCGGGCATCGTCGGTTCCACCAATGCCTTTGTCGTCCTGCCCGAGCTGCTCGGACCGGTGCGACTCAATGTCGAACGTGCCGCAACCAACCAAATCGTTCTCTCCTGGCCCGCGGCAGCCTGGCGGTTCGAATTGCAGTGGTCAGAGCGGCTAGCCCCGCCCAGTTGGTCGGGCGTGACCAATCGGCCGGTGGTCCTGGGAGATCGAAGAACGGTGAAGCTTGGAATCGGCAATCGAGACCGCTTCTTTCGACTGCATCGGCCGTAGCCGCCAACGTGAAATCCGAAATCCGAAACTCGAAATCCGAAACAAACCCGAAAGCCCGAAAACCGAATCTCAAAACCGTGCGGACTGATGCCGTTTTGAGCTTTGGCACTTTTGGATTTTGAATCTGTTTCGGATTTCGAGCTTCGAATTTGACGTGCCCCCGCCGGCGTGCTGCAACGTCTCAAAACTTCGACGGAAGGCCGGATGTTGTTTGTGCACGGACTCTCACGGCCCCTTGATCAGATCGATGCCGCGGAAATCGCTGACCCCGAGTTCGAGCTGCGACGCGTTGGTGTAGATCTGGAAATTCGGTATGACCGGAGGAATCTTGGCGAGCTGCCGTTGCCGGTTGAGTTCGTCGATCGACAATACATCCAGCGCCACTGGGTCCGCGCTGAACCGAAGTTGCCCGAGCATCGCGGAATATTGCAGGTACATTTTTTCGTCGCCCTGGTACTGGCAAATCAAGGCATCGACGATGTTCAGCACGACGCGGTCGCCCAGTTCCGGAAGCGCGTAAATTTCGGGAATCGCGCTGGCGAGATGCTGGGGGCCGGATTCAAATCGAAGGATGTTATCGACGCTGCCGAAGGCCAAGCCGAAAAGATTCCCCGAAACGCCGGCCAAGTTGTGGTTCAGGAGGGGCGTCACATTGATGATCTTGGTGATTTTTTTCGTGACGAGCTTCGAGACGTACGAGTTGCGTCCCACTCCCTCTCCTTTTTTTCCGAACTCGAAATCTCCCCACACCAGTTTGCCGATCAGCGAAGTGTCGTAGAAGGTCTTTTCGTCATAACCTTCATCGGCGCTGCCGGCCACGCGGATGCCGAACCGTTCCGCGAATCCCAGGAAGCCTGCCCGCTGCAAATCCGCTATCTGCTTGTCCCAAACGACGATCTGCGCCGCCGGAAACCCAGTGTCCAGGAGGCTCTTGACCACAGCGGCCACCACGGCCGGGCGAGTGCCGCTGGTCGGTCCGGGGGAGGAAAAGACTTTGATGCCGACTACGTCCTGGGTGGAGACCAAGTTTCGCCAAGCGGAAGCCACGGTGTTCCGTCCGGTCACGGCTTCCAATCCGCGATCCACCATGGCCTGGATGCGTTCCGGTTGCGGGTTGAAGGCCCGGATGGCGGTCAGGTCTTCCACAACGAAAACGCGTGCGCGCTTGGCAAGCCACGGGCTCAACAACGTCGAGGGTTCACCAAATGTTGGCTTCAATGCCAACATCGCCGGCACCAGAAATGCCAGCGCAATCACTTGACCGAGAAACCGCAGTTTCGTAGCCGCCGAGGTAACGCGGCGGAAAACGTGGTTAAAACCAAAATCCGCCTCCTCACGTCGGCGGCTACGGTTCATGGTCCCAATGCGCGCCCTTTGGGCTTGGAGGCTTTCCATGAAAGGTTTCTCTTCCTGCGCAGACTTCACCGAACTCGTGACTGATCACTGACTACTGATTACTGACTACTCTTGACTGACTACTGATTTCACCTTTGCGGGTCAGGGGCGTTTCTTGACGCGCCGAGCGGCGAATGCTACCACCATAGCTGATGCTGGCCACAAAAAATTGGGGCTCAGGCGCGATCTTGTTCGTGGCAGTTTGTGCCACTGCCGTTTTCTGCGGCTGCAACCCGCCGGGCACGCGAGCGTTCCTGGATGGAGACCGGCTGTTGCGCGATGGCAAATATGAAGCAGCCATCGCGAAACTCAAGGTGGCGACGGAACTGCTGGCCGCCCCCGTGCAGCCGCGCGCGTGGAACCATCTTGGTTTGGCCTATCATCGCGCGGGACGAGCGGCGGAGGCCGCAGCCGCTTACGAGCAGGCCCTTCGCTTGCATCCGAATCTGGCAGTGGCTCGCTACAACCTCGGCTGCCTCCATCTCGAACAAGAGAATCTGGCTGGGGCAATCGCGGAATTGGCCGCGTACACAGTGCTCGAACCGCAGGTATTTCCCGCTTGGGTAAAACTCGGCAGCGCCCATCTGCGGTCGAGGCAATTCGATGCCGCTGAAAAATGCTATCAGAACGCCCTGCAACTGAATCCCGCATTGCCGGAAGCGTTGAACGGCTTGGGGCTGATCCAGCTTCAACGGAAACGGCTGCGCGAGGCGCTCACTTATCTTAACGCCGCGCTGGAAAAACGGCCGGACTACGGCCCGGCGCTGCTCAACCTCGCGATTGTTTATCACCAACAACCGGGGAGCCGGCAGACCGCTTTGCGCAAGTACCGCGAGTACCTCGATTTGAAACCGCCTCCGCCGAACGCTTCCGCGGTGCTGGAAATCGCGAATCAGATCGAGGCCGAGCTGAATCCACCTCCGCGCCTTGTCCAAACCAATCAACCCGCCGCGCCGCCTCTGCTTTCACAATCCGCAGGCCATCCGACCAATGTCGCGGCTCCGCGCCCGTCCTCCACGTCGGCGCCCCCGTTGCTCGCAGCCTCCTCCCTCCAAACCAAACCGTCCGCGGTGAAACCGCCTGCACAAGCGGATCAGCCAACCTCTCTTCCCAAACCGGCTCCCGAACGGACAACCGCGACCGAAGAAAACCCGGCCCCAATTTCACCAAAACCGGCCGAGAAAATCGCTCCCCCGCCGAGCCCCCCCGAAGAGCGACCGCTGCCAAAAATTGAAGTCGTCACGTTGACCAATGAGCCGCCGCCCAAAATCGCCGAAGACGCGGAATCCATTCCGAAGGCCGCGGTTGACACCGCGCCCGCCGGCACACCGGCCTCCGTGTCCGCGACTCCTTCAGGAGCGCCCCCCTTGGCGCCGCTCGTATCGAAGGTGAAGCCGAGGAATGAAGGCCGCACCCTCCTGGATCGGTTAAACCCAAGGAGCTGGTTCCGAAGCGTTGAGCCTACTGCGCCAAAAACGCCGCTGTCGGTCAGGGTGGAGGCCGCGAGATCGGCTCTGGAAGCGTCGGCCAAGGAGACGGTCAAGCTTATCCCGCCTCCTTCCCCGTTGGATTTGCCTCTGCCTGCGGAGGTTCCTCCGGCACGCTATTCCTACCGGGCGCCTCGCGTGCCCGTGGCAGGAGATCGGGCGAAGGCAAAACCCTTGTTCGCGGAAGGATTGAGAGCGCACCGTGAACGCCGTCTCACGGCGGCGATCGAAGCCTATCGCGAAGCCGTCCAACTTGACCCCGCATTCTACGAAGCGCATTACAATCTCGGTTTGGCGGCGTATGATGTGAAAGACTTGGCGCAGTCGCTGGCGGCTTACGAAAACGCGATGGCAATCGATCCGGAGTCCTCGGCCGCGCGCTACAATTTCGCCTTGGCCCTCGAACGCGCGAGTTACTTCACCGATGCCGCGAACGAACTGAAACGGGTGCTGGCGGATCATCCAAACGATGCGAAAGCGCACTTCGCTTTGGCGAAACTCTGCGCGGAACGCCTTTCGCAAGTCAATTCGGCGCGAGAACATTACCAACGCGTCCTAAGCTTGGACCCGCGCCATCCCGAGGCCACGGCGATCCGGTATTGGCTGGCGGCTCATCCTTGATGCTGCGACGGCACAAGCCCTGCTCTACGCGCGTGTTTGAAGACGTGGGGCAGGCTTCCAGCCTGCCGGTTGACGAGGCATCCTTGCCCCGTCATTCGGGCGGCAAGATGCCGCCGGAACCGGCAGACAAGATGTCTGCCCCATTTTTTCCGAGAAATGAATCTTTCGAATCTGCCATTCAATTGGGTCGATCTCGTGGCGATGGGAATCCTCATCGTCGGGCTGATCGTCGGCCGCAAAAAGGGAATGTCGGAAGAATTGCTGCCGGTGTTCCAATGGCTCGCCATCGTGGTCGTGGGGGCGCTCTATTACCAGCCGGCGGGCCGGTTCCTTTCTGCTTACACCCACATGAGCCTATTGATGGCTTTCGTCGTCACCTACCTAGCGAATGCCGTCGGCCACATACTCTTCTTCAGTTGGGTCAAGCGTCTGGTGGGAGAAAAACTCGTCGAGGGCGATCTCTTTGGCGCGTTCGAATACTACCTCGGCATGGTCGCAGGCGCGGTTCGGTATCTGTGCATCCTGATGGCCGTGTTCGCTCTGCTCCATGCGCGGTACATCAGCCCCGAACAGTTGGCGGCCGAAGCCAAGACGCAGCGTGAGAATTTCGGCAGCGTCACGTTTCCCACACTCGGGATGCTCCAGCAGGCCGTTTTCCAGCGGTCCGCAACGGGCCGGCTCGTGAAGAAATACCTGAACGAACAATTGATCGAAGCCACGCCGCCCAATCAACAGGTCGTGAAGCGGGAAGGCGTCGCCCGCCGCCGCGAGCGCGCGGTCAATGAAGTGCTCGGAAAGTAAGGGGAGATTTGCCCTCGGAACACGCCGAACACACAGAGGAGTTTTCTGCACCATTCGGCGTGCACCTGCCGTGCATATTAACACTACAGCGACGCTCGAACCTGTGCCTGAAATTTGCGTGAGAGGCTAGCCACGGCGCGCCAGCGTTTGGACTGAGTGCGATTTATCGCCGCTTTATCCGAGAGTCCGAAATCGAGTCAGCCGGCGGCCGGTTTCGGTTGACGGTTCGAAAGCGGTTATAAATCGACCGCACAGCCGCCAACGAAGGCGAGTTGTCGTTTCAATTAGAACGCTTCCTGATTTGCGCCAACGCCTCTTCAGCCTTTGTGCGCACAAGTTCATTCGGATTCTTGGCTGCTTCGGCTAGCGCAGGAAGCGCGGCGCCAGCCTGCGCTCCAATCGACCCTAAGGCCGTTGCCGCGGCGGCGCGAACGAACGGTTCTTCTTCCTTCAGGCATTCGATGAGTTTAGGCACGGCGGGCGCCGCGGCAGGCCCGGCGTGACCCAACCCTTCCGCAGCATTCAACCTCACGTTCCGGTCCGGATCGGACAGGGCTGCAATGAGCGCGTTGACGACGGGTTCGGCAGAAGGACGGATTTTGCCGAGCGCCACCACGGCGCTACTCCGGACAATTGCCGAACCGTCCTTGGCCGCCACGATTAGCATTGGAATGGCGTCGCGCGCCCACGGTCCCAGACCTCCCAACCCTCTTGCCGCCATGAGCCGCAAGTTGGGGTCCACATGGTTCAATTTCGCGGCTAAGGCACTCACGCTCGCCGGATGCCGGATTTGGCCCAGCGCCAGAAACGCATGGACGCGAACATCGGCGTTCTTATCTTCCATGGCCTCAGTCAGCGCGGGCAGCGCAGCGTCAGCCTCTGACCCTGCGACGGTCAAGCCGTGAATCGCCATGAGCCGGATTTGATGGTTTGGATTATTGAGGGCCTTCACTAATTCCGGGACGCCGAGCTGGCCAATCTTCCCCAAAGCGACGGCGGCCTGGAGGGAGACGCCGGCATTGTCATCGCTGAGCGCTTTGCCGAGGACCGGGACCGCGGAGGTAGCCTTGGCGCCCAAGATCGCCAGCGCCGAGGCAGCTCCCAGGCGCAGGCGCTCCGCTTCTTCCGGGCTCAACATGCGGAACAATCCGATCCTGAACTTATCCGGCAAGTGAGGCGCAACCGCGCGGAGAGGCTTTTTGAATATGGAATCGTTGCTCTCCAAAGCCTCGATCAAGTTGGGCACGGCCTCCGGCCCAATTTTCTGGAATACCTTTTCTGCGGCCTCGATGTTCGTCGGGCCGTTCAGTTGGAGCGCCCAGGACACGACCGGCCGGCCTCCCACCTTCACGACGCGGGCTTTCTTAAGGCGGACGGAAAAAATGATGGCTGGGACACCCACCAGCAAAAAGAAACCGATGAGGATTCGTATTCTCATGAGCCGCTACGGGCCACCCGCAGATCGCTGATACCACTCTCTCTCCAAATTGTCCGATTGACAACCTTTGACCGGCTTTTCTCATTTGGGAGGCATCTTGACACTGCCACCGTTGTGTTCTCCCTCTCCCACGACGCAGGAGTGGGAGAGGGTCGGGGAGAGGGCAACCTCGTGTGGTGACCGTGGCCAGATGTGCTTGGATGAAACGCTCCTCCTCTCCCCGGCCCTCTCCTCCGCTT
>JACQWK010000490.1 GCA_016209525.1 Verrucomicrobiota bacterium | reverse complement strand
GAACGGCAGCGGGCGAAGGAACAGCCCGTTGAAGATGCTGAAGATGACAATATTTCCCCCGATGCCGAGGGCGAGCGTGAGCACGGCCACGGCGGTGAAGCCGGGATTTTTCAACATTTGGCGGAAGGCGAATTTGAGGTCGTTCATGAGAGTTGATTGGGTTAAAGGCTAGATCAGTGGAGGGGCGAGGCTTGCTTGACAGGAGCGGTTGGGGTAATGAAAAGACCATGTATAAAACGATTCCAGGCACCTACCGATCCGGCGTTGTGCAGTTGGCGGAGCCTCCGCCCGACCTTCCCGAAAGTCCGGTGCTGGTGACCTTTCTGAAGAACGAAGGCGGTCAGACGAATGCCCCTGCGCTGGATCCGGCACAGATCGCTGAACTGCGCGGGAAGTTAGCCGCGTGGGAGGCGGACTGGAATGCCCCCGGGATGGAAGCTTATGACAAGCCTTGAACGAGGCGATGTCGTTCTTGTCTGGTTTCCCAATAGCGATTTGAAGACTTTCAAACGGCGACCCGCTCTGGTCGTGCAAGCCGACGCATTGAACACGGGCATCCCTCAAGTCGTCCTCGCGTTGATCACCAGTAATCTCTCCCGGCGCGGACATTCGAGCCGCGTGTTCATCGCTCTCCCATCGCCACAGGCCGATGGCACAGGTTTGCGGACCGATTCGGTTGTCATGACCGACAATTTGGCGACGGTCCTCCATCAAGCCATCGCGGAGAAGATCGGGCATCTTGCCGATTTGTCGGAGGTCAACCGGGCCTTGCGTGCGACCTTGGGACTGTGATGCCGGCTGCAAGATGGCCGTGGTCGGCCCGAGGCCGAGCGTGAACCCGGCCACGGCCTGTCCGCCGTAGCAGCCCTGCGAAGGCCGGACGGTGATCCCGGGGTTCCTCAGCAGTTGGTCCACCCTCCGCAGTACCGCGGCACGGGCGGGAACCAGGTGACGACGAGCAGCACTCTCGAATCGGGATGTCGTCGGCAAGCGTGCTACGGAGGACGAGCGGAAGGCGAATTTCAGGTCGTTCATACGCGCCATCTCCTCAGGCTTCGAAACCGGTGCTTTCCGAGGCTGGAGTACCAATAGGACATTTTGCAGACCTCCTCGAAGCCGGCGCGGCGATAGACTCCCTCGCCCATGCCGGTGGCGATGAGCGTTGCGCCGCTCATGCCGCGCTCGCGCGCAAACGCGCAGAGGTGCCCCACCAACGCCGTGCCGATTCCACGCCCGCGATGGTCGGGCAGCACGCCGACGTCGAAGACGCCCGCCACGCGAGGACCCAGACAAATCGTACCGACGCCAACGGGAACTCCGGCGAGCGTGGCCGCGAACTCCCACACCCGTCGCGGTCGCTGGCTGGCGAGGTGCGCCAGGCGCGCCAACTCGAACCGCCGAATCGGAGTGGTGATGTGGCCAAAGTAGGGATGCGGTGTGCGGCGAAAGATCGAATGGTCCTCGACCGGCACGATCGCCATCCCCGCCGGCAGCGGAGGCAACGCCTGCCGGCGGGAGAGATCGCAGAACATGCCGGGGAAATGCTTGCGGCAGCGAAATCCACGGCGCGCAAGGGCCTCTCGCAGACTGGCTGG
The DNA here is from genome assembly GCA_016209525.1 of Verrucomicrobiota bacterium. Taxonomy (GTDB): domain Bacteria; phylum Verrucomicrobiota; class Verrucomicrobiia; order Limisphaerales; family SIBE01; genus VHCZ01. The sequence continues at coordinate 1,528 of JACQWK010000490.1, read as the reverse complement.
AGTTGCCAGCGCACTGAGCCAGAACCCAGCGCCACGCCCGTTCTCGCGGTAGCGCCCGATCATCTGGTCCAGACAGCGATCGATGTTTTCTTCGCCAAGCCGCAAGCCGGCTGCCGCGTTGCCCCAGGCGACACCGGGATGGACGATCCAGATAACGCCGCGGTCAGCGTGCAGCTCGAGACCCGGCGCCCCTCGTTGCTGGCGGAACCACGCGACGAGACTCCCCTCAACGCTCTCGCCCCAAAACTCTTTGTTCAGGGTCATTCGCACCTCAGCGCCTCCATTGGATCGACCCTGGTTGCGCGGCGAGCGGGAATCAGACAGGCGAAAAAGGCGACTAATCCCAGCAGCAGTGCTACTGCGGCAAACGTGCCTGGATCAGTTGTGCCGACTTCATAGAGTTGATTTCGCAGAACTCGTGTCAGCGCAAACGCTCCCGCGAGGCCAAGAACCGCACCGAGCAGCGTTAATCCCATGCCGTTCCGGAGAATCAGCCGCAGGACATCTCTTCGCTGCGCTCCCAAGGCCATGCGAATCCCTATTTCGTGCCGCCGCAGCGCCACCGCATGGGCCAGAATCCCGTACAATCCCAGGGGAGCAAGGCCCAGCGCTATTCCCGCGAACAGACCGAGTAGCGTCAAGGTCTGACGGCGCGGAGCAACCGAGCGGGAAATGTCCTGCTCCAGCGTGCGGACGTTTGACACAGGCTGATCGGGATCGACTTCGAGAATGGCCTTGCGGATCGTCTCGGCCAGCGACGCCGGTGCGACACGAGTGCGCACGATCAAGCTGCCATTACCTACGACCTGTGGAAAGTAAATCCGGTCCAGGCGATCATCGAGGAACTGCGTCAGCTTAATGTCGCCCACCATGCCGACGATCTCGAACTTCTTCGGGTCCTTGTCGAACTGCACGTATTGTCCAACCGGGTCTTCGTTTAGAAAAACCTTTCGCGCGAGAGCCTCGCTGCAGACCACGACGGGTGCCGCGTTGGTGGAGATGTCGGCACTCGAGAAAGTTCGCCCTCTCAACAAGGGTATGCCGACCGCCCGGAAGTACTCTCCCGCCACCCCCTCATATTTGACGCCATATCCCTGATCCGGCTGGTCCTGGCGGCCCACAACCTGCATTGGGCGTTCGTCGCTCGCAATGCCCTGCATCGGCCTGTTCCACGCATAGCCGGCAGTTTCTACTCCTGGAACGGCCGAGATTCGATCGACCATCCTATGCACAAACTCCGCCTTTGCGCTGGCACTCGGATATTGAGCGTTGGGCATGGATAGGTCCATCGCCAGTGCGTATTCAGCGACGAACCCGGGCGATACCCTCATGAGCTTGTTGAAGCTCCGCACCAGCAGCCCCGCGCCTGTCAGCAACATCAGGGCGAGTCCGATTTCCGCGACGATCAAACCGCTTTGCAGCCGTCCGCGCGAACCGGCCACAACCCCTCGTCCACCCTCCTTCAGAACCGAGCCGATGCGAAGACCAGCCATTTGCAGCGCCGGAAAGACACCGAAGCACACACCCG
>JACQWK010000489.1 GCA_016209525.1 Verrucomicrobiota bacterium | reverse complement strand
TTACATGGCTGTGAGTCCAATTCTGCACGAACATCCGTTACGTTTTGATTCGCAGACAAAACTCACCGCGCCGACTTCTGCCCAGATGCTGGCCCCGACTTACGCTTCATGAATGTGCCCTGGGGCCTTACATTCCTGGGAGATTTTCGGTTGTTACCGAGTCGGACTGGGCGTAGAGTTTGTTCGATCGCCAACCCCGAACCAAAGGTGTTGCCATGAGTGCCGAAACAACCAAATGGTCCTTCGAAGCCGATTACATCCAAGTGTGCAGTTGCGATTACGGGTGTCCGTGTGAATTCGAGGCGCCGCCATCGAAGGGCTTTTGCGAAGGGCTGGGCGCCTGGCGCATCGTCCAAGGCCAGTGCGGCGATGTGAAGCTCGATGGACTTGGCCTGGCCTTTGTCGTCCACACGCCGGCTGCCATGCACCTCGGCAACGCGACCATCGGCATCTTCATCGACGAGCGGGCCACGCCCGCGCAGCGCGAGGCGCTCGTGCACATCGCCTCGGCGAAGTTCGGCGGGATGCCTTTTGAGGTCTTCGTCGCCATTACCAAGACTTTTCTCCCGCCGCAGTTCGTGCCCATGGAGTTCCACATCGACGGCCGCAACAGCCGCGCGGTGGTGGGCAACCAACTGCGCCTGGCCGTCGAACCCATCAAGAACCCGATCAATGGCGCGCCGGAGAGCATTCGCCTCGACCACGGGACCGGGTTCATCTTCAAAACGGCGGAGGTCGTGTCAGCGAAGGAGTGTGTCAGCAAGGTCGCCGAGTTGACGTTTTCGTGGCCGAACCAAGCGGGCTTCTTCAGCCGCGTCCAATACGGCAACTGATTGATCGCCACGCTCTCGCTCGAATCGCTGCTCCGGCGCGACCGCTGCGTCATCATCGCGGGCCTGGCCGGCATCGGCGTGGTTTCGTGGGGTTACCTCGCGTATGAAGCGCACCGCATGTACGCCACGGGCATCTGCTCGTGCGCTGGTCTGAAGATGAGCGGGCCGGACACGGAGGCATGGTCGGCCGGAACGATCTTGCTCCTCTTCCTGATGTGGGCCGAGATGATGGTGGCGATGATGGTGCCAACGGTCGCGCCGACTGTCCTGCTGTTTGCCCGACTCAACCGCAAACGCCGCGAGCAGGAACGGCCCTATGTTCCTGCCGCCGTCTTCCTCTGCGGATATCTGGCAGTGTGGACACTCTTCAGCCTGGTAATTGCCGTCGCACAGTGGGCCTTGCACGGCGCGGCGCTGCTCTCGCCGACGATGAGAGGCCAGAGCGCATGGCTCGGCGCCGGGCTGCTGCTCGCGGCGGGCGTGTTCCAATTCACGCCGTGGAAACACGCCTGCTTGCGCCACTGCCGCTCGCCGCTCGAGTCCTTGATGGCTGGCTGGCGCGAGGGGCGTTGGGGCGCGTTTGCCATGGGCTGGCGCAACGGCGCGTACTGCACCGGCTGTTGCTGGGTGCTCATGGCGCTGCTGTTCGTGCTCGGCGTGATGAACGTGCTCTGGGTCTCGGCCATCACGGCGCTGGTGCTGGCAGAGAAGGCATTGCCGCGCGGCGCGCTCATCGGACGAAGTGCGGGAGCGACAATGGTCGCGTGGGGCGCGTGGATGGTCGTCCGCGCAACCGGCTAAAGGCCTGAGCCTATTGCCTCAACTGCGGCGGCGTGGGGGCGAACATTTTCCAGCTTAGGCCAGAGGCATTGGCGTTGCCGCTGTAAACCACAAAGTGGAAATATTTGGCAATCCTGTCGAACGAGGGGAGCAACGAGAAATCAAACCAATCTTTCATGTCCTTCACATCGCCGCCGCCGCTCAGTTTGCCTTTGAGGATCGGAAGGTCGAAAAGCTTTTCCAATTGGTCGATGTTGTTCTTGAGCGTCTCGAACGCAACCCGCATCGTTTCGCTCTGATTTTCAAAACCGAACAACCCCGTGCTCATGCCCCCGACCCGCTGCGCAGCCTCGATCAGGCCCGGCGTTTCCCGGAGAGTTTTCCCCGAGGCCTCGTTGCTGCGGAGGAATTCTTCCAGCATCGCGATATCGGTGGACAACGCCACGTAACCTCCGCTCGCGGCATAGCTCAGCGTCAGCTTCTGGGTTTTGCCGGCATCACCCCCGGGCGGCACCGGCAAGGGGAACGAGTATATCTTTCGCCCGAGGAACTCGCGCTCCTGTTGAGTGGCGCCGGTGGCCAAGGAGAACATCGAAGTTCCGGCGCTGATCGCCTGGGCCAGTTTTTCCGCGTTGGGGGAGCCAATCAGGAACAGACTCGGCGGGGAGCTCAAATCCGCGAGGGTGGCCGCCCGTGGGTTCTTCTCCAGGACGATGAAATCATCGCCCAAGTTGCCGATCAGGTTCTTTTTCAGGTCGAAGTTCGGATCTTTGTCTTTCCCAAGAGTGGACATTGTCATTTGGAAAAGATTGGCGACTTCCGGCGAAATGCTGGCGATCATGGACTCGATTGCGGCCCAAGCCTTCTGGCCGTCCAGGCGCCACCGGCTATATTTCACCGTTTCCGCCGAGACGAAGGGCGACGGCGATGCATCCTTGGCTTCGGCGACGAGGATTTTGAAAATCCCCTGACGCGCGCCTTCGGGCACGCCCAAAAACAACTCGGCCGCAGATCCCTCCGCGGATCCACCGAACTTAAAGGCGACGGTTTTCAGGCCCCCCAAGCCAATCGCCGCAAGGATCTTCTCCGGGCTTGGGCCCATGAGATTTCCGGCTGCGCCGGATTTGGCGGACTCGCTCACTTCTCGGAGGAGCAGGTCGTAGATGGGCTTGAAATTCATCCAACCATAGGCCAGCGCATCTCGAAAAAGAGCCGAGTGATTCGCTTCGTAATCCGCTTGTTCCGCCAGCGGTAGAACGGCCCCGCCCGATTGCCGGATCAGGATTTTCTCCAGCTCCTTTGTTGAACTGCCCACGAGGAGCAATGAATCGGACTGTCCAAAAATGACTTCGAGGTGTCCCTCCTTTTTCTCCGCCTCGCCCGCCTCCCCTGTTTTCGGGGCATCGGGTGCCGGAAAGGCCTTCTCCAGAGTGCGGGCCACGTCTGCCTGCTGCACGAGGAAGGTGGTAAACTCTACGTCTCGGATTTTCTCGGTCTTGATTTGTTTTCCGGAATCCACCCATTTTTTCTTCAGCGCAGCCCACTGAGTTCTGAGGCGTTCCGCTTGGCCCTTCGAGTCGATCAATAAGAGTATGCCGGGTTTCTGTTCCGACGAACCGTCCGCACCGCCCGGTGTGACCGCGAAGGTCACCTGGCCGTGCACCAGGTCTGCGTAGTCGGCGAATTGGATGCCCAACTCTCTCTCAAAGCGCTTGAGGACGTCCTCCTCGAACCTTTTGAGAAAATGGTCCTTAAACGGCTTGAGCGCCGGGTCCCGCCAGAGCGAACCGAGCGAGGAGCGCTCAGAAAATGCCGCCACGCTATCCCAATCCGGAATCGTGATCATCCCGATGGTATTCGCGGGGAGCAGTTGCTCGGGCGGAGGCGCCGCAGCCAGGCTGGAACGGACAAACCCCAGCAGGCCTGCCAGAGCCAAAAGAATGCATGTTGTCGATCGTTTCATAACCAGACACTTCGCATGAAGCAGCAGAGCTTGAAAGCGAAATCATCGCATCCCCCATGCGGGAGGAATACGCAGCGCGGCACGGCTGCAACCGAATGGCTGTTCAATGACGAATGACGAAGCGTGGTGGGCCTCCCTCTCCCAGCGGGAGAGGGCTGGGGTGAGGGAGGATCGTCGGCAATTCCCAACGTCTCTGATTTGTCCTGCCGTTCACCCTCACCCGGCCCCTCTCCCTCAAGGGAGAGGGAACGAGCGCAGGCGCTTCGTCATTTTAGTCCGGATAGCCGTTCGGATGATTCTTGTGCCAACGCCAGGCGGAGCTGACAATTTGCTCCAAAGTCGGGAACTCCGGCTTCCAGCCCAGTTCGCGGATCGCTTTTTCGGCCGAGGCCACAAGTCTGGGAGGATCCCCCGCGCGGCGGGGCTTCTGCACTGCGGGAAGTTTCTTCCCGGAAATCTGTTCGCACGCTCGAAGGACTTCGCGGATCGAATAACCTCCGCCGTTTCCCAAATTGTAAATGCCGTGCTTGCCGCCTTCGAGCGCAAGAATGTGAGCTTGGGCCAAATCGCTCACGTGGATGTAATCCCGAATGCATGTTCCATCGGGCGTCGGATAATCCGCGCCATAGATCTCGCATTGCGGGTTTTGTCCGAGCGCGACTTTCAAGATATTCGGAATGAGATGGGTTTCGATCCGGTGATGCTCGCCGAAGCGGTCGCTGGCGCCCGCCGCGTTAAAGTAACGGAAGATGACGAATTCAAGTCCATGGATCCGGTGATACCAGGCCAGCAGCTTTTCAAACGTGAGTTTGGATTCGCCATAGGGGTTCATCGGGCTGGGAAGCAAGTCCTCCGTCATCGGCAACCGTTCCGGCGCGCCATAGACCGCGCACGTCGAACTGAAGACAAATCTTCGGACGCCGTTTTCAACCGCAGCGTCGAGGAGGTTCAATCCGTGCGCGACATTGTTGCGAAAATACTTGCCTGGGTTCGCCATCGAATCTCCCACCAAGCAAAACGCCGCAAAGTGAACGATCGCCTCAGGCCGGTTCTCCTTCAGCGCTTGGCCGATGATTGCGCGATCACCCAGATCGCCTTTGACGAAAGCGGCGCGAGCGTCCACGGCGGAACGATGGCCTTCGATGAGACTGTCGAACACGGTGACTTCATGGCCTGTGTCGAGCAATCTCTCGACGCAGACCGAACCTATGTATCCCGCTCCACCCGTCACGAACACACGCATGCACGCAACGTAGTCAGAGTCAACGCGCGTCTCAACGGGAAAATCCAAAGCACCTTGGCCGCACAGGGCACATTCATGAAGCGTAAGTCGGGGCCAGCATCTGGGCAGAAGTCGGCGCGGTGAGTTTTGTCTGCGAATCAAAACGTAACGGATGTTCGTGCAGAATTGGACTCACAGCCATGTAACG
>JACQWK010000041.1 GCA_016209525.1 Verrucomicrobiota bacterium | reverse complement strand
TGGGAGGGGTGCGGGGGTGGCTGGGGCGCTATGCACATGCTTGTTTGGGGAGTTCTCATCCTTCTGGCCCTGGCTCCGGCGCGAGCCGGGATCCAATATGATTCCACGAATCAGTCGTGGAAGCTGGCCAGCGGTCCGGTCGAATATCGCCTCCACCAGGAAAGCAGGGGCGTCTATCTGGAGTACTTTGGACCGAGTGGAGGAAAATCGTGGAAACCGTTGAACGGCGTGTCCCCGCAGAAACCTTCCCGAGATTTTTATGACGTTGCGGGCTTGGCTGAAGGGCAGACGCTCCTCCCTGAGAATCTCGAATTGGTCATTCGCTTTGATTCGGGCGGTCCGCTCGTGCTTCCTCCCGGCGACACGTTTCAAGCGCCGCTGGTTGCTTTCACCACTGCGGCCGGCGACCTGGACGAGGCGGCCAACCAGATGCATCGCTACCAGCGGCAATTCGTGATTCCGCACACCCCCGCGAACGACCCTCTCCTGGTTCAGTCCAACTCCTGGCTCGACGACGTTCGCGCCGCACATCCTCAGCTTGTGATCGAGAATTGTTCCAGTGGCGGCTTGCGTTTCGATCTGGGAATTATCGGGCACGCGCACACAAACTGGCTCTCGGATAAAGTCTCACCTTTGCCTTCCGTGCAGCTCGCTTACGGCAGCACGATCGAATTCGCCCCGGAAATCTGCAATCACTGTCGAGCTTCCGTCATCGAGCTCGAGGCCGGACCACAGACCATCACCTTGGACGGGCGGCAGGAAGGCAGGACCTTCGAGGGCATTGGCGCTCTCAGCGCTGGAGCTTCCTCGCGCCTGCTCATCGATTACCCCGAGCCCTCGCGCAGCCAGATTCTGGATTATCTCTTCCAGCCCAATTTCGGCGCCGGCTTTCAGCATTTGAAAGTCGAAATCGGCGGCGATGTGAACTCGACGGACGGTTGCGAGCCCAGTCACATGCACCAGCGCCATGATGAAAATTATTCGCGCGGTTACGAGTGGTGGCTGATGAAAGAGGCGAAAGCGCGGAATCCCGGCGTGCTTCTCGACGGCCTCGAATGGGGCGCGCCTGCCTGGATTGGCAACGGGCATTTCTATTCCCAGGACAACGCCGATTACATTGTCAAGTTCCTCAAAGGCGCGAAATCGGTTCATGGCTTGGCCATTGATTACGTCGGCATCTGGAATGAGACGCGTTATGACACCGGTTGGATCAAGCTGTTCCGGCAGACTTTGGACCGGAACGGTCTTGAGGCCGTGAAGATCATCGCCGCCGAGGAAATCAACCAATGGAGCCTGGTGGACGTGATGCGAACGGACCCCGAACTTGCAGCCGCAGTTCATGCCGTAGGTGTGCATTATCCGAAGTTCAAGAGCACAGGCGCAGCCCAAAGGTGCGGCAAGCCGATTTGGTCGAGCGAAGACGGACCGTGGAAAGGCAACTGGGCCGGCGCCGCCGCGTTGGCCAAGGCCTACAACCGAAATTACATCGATGGCCAGATGACCAAGACCGTCATTTGGAGTCCGGTCACTGCTTACTACGACAACTTGCCAATCCCCGGCTCCGGCGTGATGAAGGCCAACACGCCGTGGTCAGGCTATTATGAGGTCCAGCCCGCTCTGTGGGCCACGGCGCATACCACGCAATTTGCTGCGCCAGGCTGGAAATATTTGGAGAGTGGGGCCTGTGGTTACCTCGCGAACGGTGGCAGTTGCGTCACGTTGAAATCCACGAATGCGAGCGACTACAGCATCATCGTCGAGACCGTGGACGCGACCGCAAAACAGGAGGTTGGGTTCAAATTGGAAAGCGGACTTTCGACAGCTCCTCTCCACGTTTGGCGAAGCACTGCGGCGGAGCAGTTCGTTCGTCTGCACGATGTCTCTCCGTCGAATGGAACTTTCTCGGCGACTTTCGAGCCTGGCAGCATTTACTCGTTAACGACGACAGCAGGCCAGACGAAAGGCTCGACCGAAGCGCCGAGGCCAAGTCCGTTTCCAACGGCCTACGCGGACAACTTCGAGAGCTACCGACTAGGATCGACCCCCCGGTTCCTGTCGGATCAAGCGGGCATCTTCGAAGTCGTCAAGCGTCCCGATGGCCAGGGCCAATGTCTGCGCCAAGTGATCGATCGCAAAGGGATCGAATGGCCTTTGCACCTGAACCCGTTTCCGGAGACTTTCCTGGGCGACGCCAATTGGAGAGACTACGAAGTGAGCGTGGACGTTCTGATCGAGAAGGAAGGTTCTGTGTCCCTCTTCGGCCGGGTGGGTGCGATCCCGCAAAAAGCCGATCTGCCCAGCGGCTATTGGTTGAAGTTCGATCATCATGGCTACTGGGAATTGGGCACGGCGAAGGTTCCGATTGCCTCGGGCAAGGTCCCCGTCTCTGTTGATTTCTGGCACAACCTGAGGCTGAAGTTCGCCGGGACCCAAATCAAAGTCGCGATCGATCAGAACACGGTCACCGAGGTCACGAACGAGGCGTATCCATCTGGCATGGTCGGGATCGGGAGCGGTTGGCACGGAGCGCAGTTCGACAATCTCTCCATTCGAGGGGAGCCGGGCGATGCGAATCTCGCGTTTGCGGCGAAGGCCAGCGCTTCCAGTTGCCTGGACGCTGATCTTGCCGCGGCCTGCGCCGTGGACGGTGACGGCTTCTCAAGCCGCTGGAGCGCGGCCAAGGACAAGACGGCCGGCGAATGGCTGGAGGTTGACTTCGGTTCCAGCATTCCGTGCGACGCCGCCGTGATCAAACAGTTCGAGGACCGGATCACCGGTTACAAGATTCAATACTGGAACGGGACGGAATGGTTGGAGGCGAACTCGGGCGGCGCGTTTGGAAACGTTCCAAGAACCATTCGCTTTCCTGAAGTCACAACTCGGAAAGTGCGACTGTTCATAACGGCGGCCAAGGCAAGTCCATCGATTTGGGAATTCGAAGTTCGCGATCTCGGCCCGGGGGGATAGCGGTCTTTGCGCAAACGTCCAACAACCAAGACTAAACGCGCTCTTACCGCCGGTAAAGCTCGACGACTGTGGGAAAATCCCAGCGCCGAGTGTCGTTAGGGCGAGCGGCCACTTCGACGCCAGACACCGACTTTAGGAGCGGGCGAGACTTGGGCAGATGAAGCACGACGCGCGCAGGCGGCGAACGTCGCGGAGGATCAAACTTTGCTTCCACGCCCTTTGCCTTGCCGCGCACTCGGAGGCTGAGCGGACCGAAGTGCGTTGGCGCATTCTCCACACGGATTTCGCGGCCTGCTTCCAGCCACCAATCCGGTACGCCGCTGAGCAGGTGCAGTTCATTGCCGCGTTCGTGGATCAGCGCGTGGCGCAGCATAAACGCGTAATTAGCCGCGCCGGTCGCATGCGGTATCGTATCGTTCCAGGCCGCGCGCTTCTTGTAGAAGATACCTTCCGGAAACGCATGAGTGGCCGTCGAGTGCAGCAGATACCAGTAAAAATCCTCGACGAACTGTTCGTGCTCACCGCGCACCAGCGACGCCATCGTCGTGTAGGAAGACAGGTAGGGATGAATCACATCCGGAAAGCCGGCCCAACGAATCGTGCCCTCGACGAAGCCGCCCATGAACTCGCGGCGGACGTGGCTCACCAGCGCCGCAACTGGAGGGTCATCCGGCGCAAACAACTCTGTCGGCCAGAGCGTCTCAGTGTTGCCCCAGTGCGTCCCGACCTTTTCCCAGCTCGGCGGAAAGTGCGGCAGACCCGTTCGCTTCCAGGCCGCGTCAATCGCCTTGCGATAATCATCGGCCTCGCGCCGGAACTCGCTTGCCCCGGCGGTTTCGCCCAGCGACACTGCGGCGTCCGCCGTGCACAACAGGCCGCGCAGATTCCAGAGATCGTAGCCTACGATGTGGTGTTTGCCGTCCCAGAGGTCCTCGCCATCGGCCACCGCGTTTGGCAGCACGCCGGCGAACGGCGAGTCGGGCGGAGCTTGCCGGCGCGCCCGCTTGATCCACTCGACCGCGCGCCGCATTTGGGGGTAGGCGCGCTTCAGGAATTCGCGGTCGCCCGAGATCCTCCAATACTGCCACAATGTCCAGATCGCCTGGCCGTTCGCGTCGAATTGATTTTTCTGCGTCTCGAAACGGCCATCGGGTCGCTGCGCTTTCAGGCAAGGCTCAATGGCCTTCCTCGCCGCGTCGGCAAAGCCGCCTTCCTCGAACTGCAAAATCTGGTATCCGCCATCGCGGATGTAGAACTCATCGTAGAACCCCTCGCCGCCCTTGAGCACGCCGTGGTCGTTGTCAATGAACTGTTGGACGTGCGCCGCCTTCAGCGCCTGCGTGGCCTTCTCGCACGGGACCTCGATGCGCGCGCCGGAAGCCAGCAGGCCGCGCCAAAAACTCACTGTGCGATCCAGCCAAACCTGCGGGTTCCCATTTCGAAACGATACGTCAGAAGAATCGTTGGGCGTCTGCGGAAGCGCACCGCCGCTGCGGCCCTCGCCCATGAACTTCAAGATAGACCCCTCACCCCGTCCCTCTCCCCTCGGAGGGGAGAGGGTGTCCGAAGAACGGGTGAGAGGTAGCCTTTCAAGCGGCGAGAAAGGAAGCCGGAAGCAGGTTTGAGCAGTCTGCCGCGGTCGGAGCGGTGCGCGCCATTCGGCCAGCGTCGCCGCGTTTGTGCCGGCGCGCTCGAGACAGGCGCTTGCTTCGACGGCCTTTGCGCTGATGTTGCTGGCTTTGATCGAAATCCAGTTCAGGAAATTTTCGCCCTCGGTCAGCCCATCAAACGCCGCGCGCCAGTCCTTCGCCGTCGGGAGCGGCGTCGCCCACAGCATGAACTCGTAGCGCACACCGGCTTCCTCCGTATTCAACAGCACGACCGGGAGCCAGCCTTCGAGCAGCGTCTTGGTTTCTTTTCGGCCGAGTGGCGTCCGACTCGGCCCCACGATGAGCCTGACTTTCTCCTTGTTTGCCAGCAGCAGTTCATTCTGCGGCGTCAGGCGCGTGGCCTGCTCGTAATCCTTTAGGCCGATCACGCTCCACGAGTTCTCGAAGTAGTCAAACGGTGCACCCGCAGTGAGGAAGGGAACGCACCCGATCACGAGCCCCGACATCGCCAGAAATCCCACTCCTCGCGCAAAAAGTCCCTTTGTCCGTTTCACGCGTGGAGTCTTCCACCGCACCACAAGAATCACCAGCGCAAATCCAGCCCTGTCCCCGCGCCCCGCCGGGTATGCGCAATGCAACGATTCGTGCGGATCACAATCATCGTCGTCTGCCCTGTTTCGGAAAGGTTGATCGTCGTCAAAGACGCCCCACGAGGCCGCCCGGCATAAATTGCGGTCGAACCACTGAATTGGAGGAGTTGCGATGAAATCGATTGAAGTGTTGCTTTTATCACGCGGCGATATTGTGGGATTAAAATTGGCGCCCGAGTGCGTGGTCCAGGTCGTGGAGCAAGCCCTCAAAGAACACGCCGACGGCACGTATGAAATGCATCCAAAAATCGGCGTGCATCCGACCGGGACCGATCCGGCCAATTTCATCCATGCCATGCCGGCTTACCTGCACCGAATGGGCGCTTGCGGTCTGAAGTGGGTCAGTGGGTTTGCCAGGAATTACAAGGTCGATTTGCCAAACGTCACGGGCGTCCTCGTTTACAACGATACGGCCACGGGCCGTCCGCTAGGGATCATGGATTGCAGCTATTTGACCGGGTTGCGCACGGCCACCGTCAGCGCGATCATTGCTCAGCGTTGCCTGGCGCCGCAGGCGGAAGTGCTAGCCTTGGTTGGATGCGGCTTTGAAGGCACGATGCACCTGCGATTTCTGATCGCGCTGATTCCGCGGATCAAGGCGGTTCGTCTGCGCGATCTCCGCGCACGCGCTGCCGCCGGCTTGAAGGAGGGAGCGGCGTCCTATTTTGCGGGAGAAATCACGTGTTGCGATGCTAATGAATCCTGTGTCCGGGACGCCGATGTCATCGTCACCTGCACCAACGGAGACGCGCCCATCATTGAAAAGGAATGGTTCAAACCGGGGGCGTTCGGCGTGGGCATTGAAGGGGGCTGCGCTTACACTGCTGAAGCGCTGCATCTGGCGGACAAATTCATCGTCGATGACATTCCGCTGGCGCATTACTTCGATGAAATCGGCCGAAATCGATTGACGGAAGACGGCCGACCTGATCCCGAGTTCCCAGGGGGCTTGCCGCCGATCTACGCTACGATTGGCGAAATTGTGTCGTGCAGGAAGACCGGGCGGGAATCGGCCGCGGAACGCATTATTGCCATCCCAATCGGCATGGCTATTTGCGACATCGCGCTGGCGCATCTCATTTATCAGACAGCCATTTCGAGAGGCGTCGGTCAACAATTTCGGCTGGCGTAGCCAAATCCACCAGAAATTAGAGATGCACCGGGCGCAGGGGGGGGAGGAGGAGTAGGGCGCTCCCTTGCTTGTCGTACCACCTTCAGGCGGCAAGACCAAACCAGGTAACGCCTAAACTACTCAAAATTGTGGAACGGTCACGGCCAAGATGCGTTTCGGACCCTTGCCCGCCCCTCCCGCATGCATTCCCGGCTTGCCCGCCAGGATGCGTTCCGGCTTCCCCATGTCGATCCGCTTCACCGTTCTGCGAGCGGCGACCTCCACGACCTGGACCTCGTTGGCCCCCGTGTTGGAAATGTAGCTGTACTTGCCATCGGGCGAGAAGGTCAGCCAGTGGGGATCACGCTTGGTGGCAATCTGCGCGATTTGCCTGGGCGGCTCGGTCGTGGCGTCGAATACGGCGATCAAATCGTAGTTGATGACGGAGACCCAGAGTTCTTTTTCATCCGGGGTCAGGGCGATGCCATGGCTGGGGACCGCTTGTCTGGCGACTTTTTGCTGCTCGGGGGTAAGCTCGACGTGGATCGTTTGCAAGATTCTGCAGTGATTCACGTCGGACACATCGACCAACTCAAAGCCGGCGAGTTCATTTCGCTGGACATAAAGCCGTTTCTTGTCGCGACGCACAGTGATCGGCCGAGCCTCCGTCCCCAGAGGAATCGTATCCACGACCCGGTGCGTGGCGGTCTCCACGACAAAGATCTTGTTCGGGTTACCGACCGGAGACAGGAACATGTGCTGGCCATCGGCCGAGCAGACAACGTTGTGGGGCGAGCCCCCCGTTTTGACTTTGGCCACGATCTTGCCTTGCTCCACGTCCACCGCCTCGTAGATGCCCGTGCCTCCCG
>JACQWK010000488.1 GCA_016209525.1 Verrucomicrobiota bacterium | reverse complement strand
GGCGGACACTCCTGTCCGCACATTTTCGGAGGTTTTGCGGACAGGAGTGTCCGCGTTACGGCCAAAATGAGAATTGCTGAAGCGCAGGTTTCAAAACTGTTGGGACCGGCGAGGCGCCGGCCGGAACATGCCGGGGCGAGTCTGCCCCGTCTCCGACTGCACACCAATGGCGGAGTCATTACTTGATCGCGCGGGATTTCGCCTCCACATAGCTCCGCCACAGCCGGCTCTCCACAAACAGGTCCAGATAGACGCGCGGCCGGAGGTTGAACAGGCCCACACTGGTCCACGCACGATTCGATTTTTCGTCCAGCGCCAGACCCATCGAGGAACTGCCAACGACCACCGGTGCGTAGGGATCCGCGGGCGCCTCGTTCAGCCACCACACATTGCTGAGGCCGCGGAAATACCAGGGCAATGGCCAGTAGTCGCCTTCCGGCGCGATCACGTGCACTTTCAGCATCTTGCCCTCTGGGGATGCTGCGGAGAGTCCTTTGACTTTCTCCGCCAGTTCGAGGAGATCGGGGACGGTTTGGGCATAGACATAAGGATTGCGCCGGTCCGCTGCATAAAGGCGCTCCTGACGATCCACGCCGAAGTTGGCCCGCCACGCCTCCCACGTCAGGTGCCCTCCGGCCGCCAGCAGGATGATCCAAGTGATGGCCCTGCGGGACAGCGCACGCGACGGCTCGAGCAAAAAAGCCGCTCCGACGCCGGCCAGCAGGATCATGCCGTGCAGAAATCCGATGAGGCACCACGGTGTTTTGTAAGTGATCGCGCTGTAAGCAGCCGTGAGCGCCACGGTGTAGAATGCGAGAAACCGAACCAAACCGGGGCGGAAACCCTCGAGTTCCGGCCGGCGAAATCCCGCATAGCAACCAACGGCAGCCAGCACAAGAATAAGTCCTTCGGTCCAGAGCGGTCCGCGCTCGATCCGGAAAAACGCCAGCCGTTCGAGGTAGAAGTACCAAGGATGAGTGTGAGGGGAGTGGCCTTGGGCGCGATGTCCCCAGGGAAGATAAGTGCGGATGGAGTCGAGTGGGCCCTGCGCGTTTGTGAGAAACGAAGTGAACAAAAGTCCGGAGATCGCCAGAAACATGCTCAGGGCGATTGCCAGGTGCCTCCAATTCCATCGCGTCACCCACCGGCCCCACCACCCGGACGGCCGGCGAAGCGCCCACCGATCCCAAGCGAAACTGAGTCCCAAGGCCATCCCAATCGCGGCGCCATTGAGCACGAACGTTTCCTTCGTGGCGTGCATGAGCCCTAGGCCAGCCCCGGCCAACCCCGCCCATCCCCAATGCGGCTGCCGATAGTAGCGCCATGCGGCCCCCAGGCAGAGCAATGTGAAACAGACGAGCAGCATCTCGTGGATGAAATACCGGCTGTAGAACACCATGGCTGGCGAGATGGCCGTCAGCGTCGCCGCCCACAGAGTCCCTGGCCGGCCTAACCCATCGGCGAGCAGACACACCAGGATGACGAGCGCGATTCCGAACGCCGTTGGGACCGCGCGCAATGTCTTCTCGGTCACTTCTTCGAAGTTGCGGGCGCCGCTCAGCCAGAGGAACGGAAGCGTGGCGTAATGAAGCGCGGGGCCATGGTACTCGTCCGGGTCGTATCGGTAACGCCCCTTTTCCCACAGCTCTCGAATTTTGAAGGCGTTGACGGCCTCGTCGTTGTGCATCGGCCGCCGGTCCAGATGCGGACCGCGCAACGCCAGCGCCCCGGCAGCCGCCAATATCAATCCGAGGATGAGTCCACGGCTCATTTGGCCGGCTGGCCGTACACCTCGATCTCTTGGTAGCAGTTGAGTCCGCTCAAGTTGCTGCCCTTGGTGTAAAAACGAAGGTAGCGGGTCTTCAGGCCGTTCGGGACCGGGACGAGTTTACCTTGCCGGGTTTCGAAGTACTGCTTGTCGGAACCAATTCCGAGGCCCGCGACGTTCTCGGCGTCGTTGTTGAAGAGCGGCTTTACATTTTGGATGAAATCCGGGTCGTCGGCTGACAGCACCACGACGCTGCGAAAAACTTGAAGCCAGCGATGATCGTGCCAAATCACCACCGCGTAAATATCGCACGCTTCCCCCAAATCGACTTGCACCCACTGCACACCGCTGCGCAGCTCGACCACTTGGTCGTCAAAGGCTTCCTTCGTGCCATCGGTGACCTGCGCGAGATCCCCGTTGAAAGGATTTTTGACGCTGGCGATGACTTTCTTGTTCAGGGCGACATTCTTGACGCCCTTGGGCGCCAGGAACGGCGGGCGGGGTTTTTCCGAAAGCGGCTCGATGTTCGGACCCTTGGGCAGATCTTCCGGCGTGCCTTTCAGGGTCGGCAGCGGCAGTTGTAGGGCCAACGGGGCAAGATCGGTGTCGGCAGCTCGCAGCGGCACAGCGGTTGCCACGACGGCCGTCAAGACCGCGCCGGTTAAAACATTCTGCAAAGTCGAAGAGGTCACCTTAGTTGTATCTTTCTACTCTATTGTTTAAATCATTCTCGAATCGGACTGAACTTGTTGGTTAGATACAGATTCGAGTCAATAAATTCAATTCCTCTCTTTATCACCGGCAATTCTCGTTATGGCAACGGGCGCGGTTCGTGACCGTAAGGCGGACACTCCTGTCCGCACATTCTTGGAGGTTTTGCGGACAGGAGTGTCCGCGTTACGGCCAAAACGAGAATTGCCGGTGAAAAGCCTTGCCCGCATCGGTTATCCAGCACATCATCTCAAACCAGGGTTATGCAACATTGGCACCGGGAATTCCTGGCGGGCAAGACCGCTGTGGTCGCGACCATGAGATGGCCACAACCGACTCCGCGCTGTTCAATGTCCTCTCTTCGATCGCCTCCCAATCCGGAGCCACTTTCTGTGGGCCTCAAGGTGGGGCGGGACTCCTGTCGAGCCCTGACTCTTGTGTCGGCCATGATTCCAGGGCTCGACAGGAGTCTCGCCCCACCAAGGAATCGGTCTATGGCCCCGATGCGCGCGGTCTTCGCCATAATCCTTCTCGCGTTAGCCGCGCTTGGCTCGCTCCCGGCAAGCGCGCAAGTGGCCCAGGACTCGGAGCGACAGAAGGTCGAGGCAGCACTCCCAACCCAAGCGCCCGTTCCGCCCCGCAAACCGCGCAAGCTCCTCATCTTCGATCTCAACGTGGGTTACGGCGGACACAGGTCCATCCCGACGGCAAACCTCGCCCTTACCCTCATGGGGCAGAAGACGGGAGCGTTCGAGGCAACCGTCAGTCGCGATCCGAATGTTTTCAAACGGGAGAGCCTTCGGCAGTTCGACGCCGTTTTCTTCAACAATACCGTGGGCAACTGTTTCACGAATGCGGCGCTGCGGCAAAACCTGGTCGAGTTCGTCTATGCCGGCGGCGGGCTGATGGGAGTGCACGGCACCACGGTCGGATTCACGAAATGGCCCGGCGCCGTCGAGGACTGGCCGGAGTTTGGTCTGATGATCGGGGCGCGAGGAGCCAATCATCGGGCCAGCGACGAACATGTGTTCATCAAGCTCGATGACCCATCGCACCCGCTGAACCGCGCTTTTGGCGTTCAGGGTTTCGATTACCGCGACGAGTTCTTCCGCGTGCACGAACCTTACTCCCGGAATCGAGTGCGCGTGTTGATGAGCATCGACACCGCAAAGACCGATCTCAAGCAAGGCCCCGGCTACGGCAAATTGGAGCGCGCGGACAATGACTTCGCGCTGGCCTGGGTGCGGAACTATGGCCGAGGCCGCACTTTCTATTGCACCATCGCGCACAACCCCTACGTCTTCTGGGACGCAACGATGCTCCGGTTTTATCTTGCGGCGGCACAGTTTGTCTTGGGCGACCTGCCCGCGCCCACCCTTCCCAGCGCCAAACTCACACCGGCGATCCGCGCCCAGGAGAAACTCGGCTGGCGGTTGGGCCTCGAAGCTTACACCTTTCACAAGTTTACACTCTTCGAGGCCATCGAAAAAACCGCGCAGCTCGGGCTCCCGTTCCTGGGCGGGCTCAGTTTTCAGAAGGTCAGCCGGGACATTTCAAGGAACTTCGAACCGCGATTGACCGACGACGAGTTGCGGCAAATCCGAGTGAAACTCGACGCTGCGGGCGTGCGGTTGCTGACCTATTACATTCACGACATCCCCGCTGACGAAGCGGGCTGCCGCAAGGTCTTCGAGTTCGGCCGGAAGATCGGCATTGAGACGTTCATGTCGGAACCGAAGCTGGAAGCGCTCGACACCATCGAGCGGTTCTGCGAGGAGTACGGCATCAACGTGGCGCTGCACAACCACGACGCGAAGGCTTCGCCGGTCTATTGGAATCCCAAGGGCATCATGAAAGCCTGCCACGGCCGCAGCAAACGCCTCGGCGCCTGCGCCGACCTTGGCTACTGGATGCGCTCCGGGATTGATCCGATCCAAGCAGTGAATACGTTGAAAGACCGTCTCATCACCGTGCAAGTGCACGACTTGAACGAATTGAGCGTGGCCGGTCACGATGTGCCTTGGGGCGATGGCGTGGGGAAGACGGAGCAATTCATCAAGGAAGTTCACCGGCTCGGCCTCCAGCCGACAATGTGGGGCTTGGAGTATTCCTACAACTGGCTCGAATCGCTGCCCGAAATTGCGGAGTGCGTGAAATTCTTCAACAACGTTAGTCTCCGGGAAGAAAAGGAAGCCGTGAAGTCTGCGATTACGGACAAAGCGGGCGGCTTGAAGTGATGAATGCCTCTATGCTGAACGGCGGTTCGGACGATCATTCCGCGCGGATGACGTTGGTCGCGCCCCTGTTGGTTGCCTCGTGCAGTTCCCCCTCACCCCGGCCCTCTCCCTTGTATCTGTTTGGCGGCGTTTCTGGCGTAGCGCAGAGTTGCACTCTGCCGTATCGCCGATTTGCAATCGGCGGCGGTTCGGCAAGTTCCGGGGCGTTGGGGCTTGTCCGGCGGATGCGGAATGCAATTCCGCGATACAGCAGATTGAAAATCCGCGCTACGCCTGGCGGCAATCCGGATGCTCCGTCCGGATTCGACCCGTTCGGCTCACAAG
>JACQWK010000507.1 GCA_016209525.1 Verrucomicrobiota bacterium | reverse complement strand
GGCGGACACTCCTGTCCGCACATTTTCGGAGGTTTTGCGGACAGGAGTGTCCGCGTTACGGCCAAAATGAGAATTGCTGGCGAGTTGGCGTTTGCCCTTGCCTCGAAATCCGCGCGAGTCTTACTATCCGAGCCATCGTGGGAAAGCGAACTCCAATCGGCGACGCAAAATCCGCTTCTCGCAAAGGAGTGGGATTTCAGGTCTCGTCGCCGGGCGCAACCGGCGCTTCTTCACAGCGATTGCCGGCATTGTTTCGCTCCCGCCCGAATCGACGCACCCGCGACTGCCAAAGGAAATAACATGCCGTGTTCCGCTCGTATCCTGGCTGGCCTTTTCGCTTTGCAGACCCCGTTGTTTTGCGCTCCCAGCCAGGGCACCGAACCGAAGTTATCGACACTCGGTGTTGAGGCCGGCGGCGTGGGTTTGATTCAGACATCCGACAACAAAATCCGCGTCAGCAACCACTACGTCACCCTGCTGATTCGCTCAGGCGAGCCCGGCGCCGAGTGCCAGTACAGGCTGGGCGAACAGACGGTGCAGGGGCCGTTGCTGCGGCCGGCTGCGGGCGCCGGGGACGGAGCAAAGACCATCACGGCGATTCGCGTCACCGAGAACAATGCGGAGCGGGCGCTGTTCGAGGTGAAATCAGTGACCCAGTCCGGCAAGCAGATCGTCACCTTCTATTTGGTCCGGAAGAACACGCCGATCATCGAGGTGCAGCCCGGCGAAGGCATGGAGCGGCTCCGGGTGGAGGCCGCAAGCCGCTACGCTGTCGTGCCGGACATTTTTGCAGGCGACTTGATCATCAATCCCGCGACGACAGCCGAGCCGAGCCTGCGCCTGCCCAGTGAAAACCTGCTGCTGCAACTGGCCGTCGGCGGCAACGCCATCATTGCCTGCGCGTGGCGGTCGGGCCAACAGGCCGTCCGGCTGACCCTTGATGGCGGCGGCGATGGCCGCGCAACCACGGGGACCGAAATTGATTGCCGCGGCGTATTTCCGGTCTCGGTCGCAATCCTGGCCGCGCCCGGGATTTGGCAACAGAAGAAGATCGCCGAGCTCGACCCGGTGAAAGACGTGAAGCTCGATGGAAAAGTTCCGTTTCGCGCGCTTTGGCGGGCGGACTACCGACGGGCGGACGGCTTGATTGATTCGTGGAAATGCCTCCTTCGCGAAGGGAGGGACCATTACGAAGGATTCGGAATTGACGCAAACAAGGCACGGACCGTGTGGACCTCGGCGCGCGGCACCTTTGCGTATCCGGCCAGCATCGACGGTGACTCCTGCTTTCTGCGCAAGACTCGCTTTGAAGGCGCGCCCGAAATCCGATACGACGACAACCAGTTTGTCGTGATTTATCCCCACCAAGCCGTGCGCGGCAGCCCGGCGGGGACCTTCGGCGGGCTCGACATACTGCGGGCAACACTGCGGGAGACCCCGGAGGCATCGTTGCTCGAAAACCTCGAAATCAAGCGCGTCCCGCGCGACCGCTGGCCTGCGACCTGCGCGGTCACCGCCGATTACGAGGAGATATTCGACGCGGGCGAGGAAAAAGCAAAAAAGGCGCTTGTCTCGAGACGGCTCGAAGAGATGAACAACTTCGTGATCAACATCCGCAGCCGTATGAACGAATATCTCGCTTGGCAGAAAAAGACGCGCGAGTTCGTCGCGAAGACGAAAGCCGAAAAGCCGCAATTGGCGGCGCTCGCGGACGAGTTCGACGGCATCCTTGCCACCTTCGGCAAAATCTACGAACGCCGAAAGCTGGACGAACGGACGCCCGCCGCGGCGCACGCCTTGATTGAGAATGTCCTCGCGCTGATCGACAGCGCCGAGGCGAACAAGGATGAGAAAGCCAAACAGATTGGCCGCGACACTCGGATCATCGGGGGCAATCAGGACAGTTGCATCGGCGAGTTCCGGATGTCCACCAAGCGACTCCGCCAGCGGGCCGGTTACAGGATGGCCGAAGCTCAGGATGACACGGCTTTCGAGTTCGCCCGCGAAGTGCGCCAGCGGACGATGGAGATGCTCCAGGAGGCCTTCCAGCACGAAAGCGCGCAAACGGACTAATCCGCGTCACCGGACTTCGCCATGACCCTCAATTTCTTCCAACGATTCCTCGTCATCGCCACGGCTTGTTTGGGAGGGTCCTGCCAGAAGCCGGCTTTGAACACGCCCGAGACTGCGCAAACCACAAAGTCTATCCGAACCTCCAGTGGCGCCGAAATGGTGTTGGTGCCGGCGGGATCGTTCAGCATGGGCAGGTCACAAGGCGCCGACACCTCGCCGGTCCACAAAGTGTCCGTGAGCGCCTTCTACATGGACAAATACGAGGTCACGCAGCAAGCCTACGAACTTCTGATGGGGGTGAACATCTCCAAGTTCGAAGCGGAGAAAAACCCGGTCGAGCAAGTGCGTTGGACCCAGGCGGCAAAATACTGCAATTCCAGGTCGTTCAAGGAGGGCCTGAAGCCGTGCTACGACGAGACAACGTGGCAATGCGATTTCTCCGCCAATGGCTATCGGCTGCCAACCGAAGCCGAGTGGGAATACGCCTGTCGCGCCGGCTCCCAGACGGCCTACTCGTTCGGCGACGATCCAGAAGCGCTCAGAACCTGCGGCTGGTTCAAACGCAATGCCGACAAGAAAACTCATCCCGTCGGAGCGAAGTCGCCCAACGCCTGGGGCCTCCATGACATGCACGGCAATGTCGCTGAGTGGTGCAACGATTCTTACCAGGCCGGCTACTACAAGAACAGCCCGGCGAGCGACCCGCGCGGCCCGGAGCAAGGCTCGACGCGCGTGATTCGCGGAGGCCACTGGGCGGCGAGTCCGGAGAAATGCACGTCCTTCTATCGGATGAATGACGCGCCTGAACTCCCCGACATCTGCCTCGGCTACGATGTCTATGGGTTTCGCTGCGTCCGCAGCGCGACCGGTGCGCCGGTGAAATAGCCTGGAAATGGCCGTTAGAACGATGGCTTTCGAGGCACCGCCATTTTATGGGCCATCCAACTGCCGGATTAAGGATGAAAAATTTGCAGGTGTTCGTCGTTCTGATTGTCGGGGTGGTCGCTCCCAATACTGCCGAGGCCTTGTCGGCGTCGAGGGATGAGTTGGCGCAAGCGCATCGATGGGTCGCGGCGCGGTTCGAGGCTCTCCGGGCGCAAAGCGCTGAACCGGATCTGTTCTTCACCAGTCAGCCGCCGTTCTCGTTTACCTACAGCAGCCAATCATCGACGGAATTGCTCGAGAAGTGGGACGCGAAGCGCAGTTCGCACAAGCTTGATGATCATCGCACCGAGCACACGCTGGTCTGCACCGATCCGCAGAGCGGGCTTGCGCTGCGCTGCGTCGCGGTCGAGTACCACGATTTCCCAACGGTCGAGTGGACGCTCTATTTCAAGAACAACGGTACAAATGACACGCCGATTCTGGAAAAGATTCTGGCGCTCGACATTCAGTTGGACCGCGGGGCGAGCGGCGAGTTCCTGCTCCATCACAACATCGGCTCGCCCGCCAACGGCAATGACTACGGGCCGCTGGAAACAACCTTGAAGCCCGGCGCGACCAAACGCATCGGCGGCGCGGGCGGCCGGCCCACCAACTCGGATTGGTCCTACTTCAACCTGGAATGGGGCGGCG
This sequence comes from Verrucomicrobiota bacterium, assembly GCA_016209525.1. Classification (GTDB taxonomy): domain Bacteria; phylum Verrucomicrobiota; class Verrucomicrobiia; order Limisphaerales; family SIBE01; genus VHCZ01. The sequence goes on along the minus strand of JACQWK010000507.1, from coordinate 13,958 downwards.
AGGGGCTTATTGCCGTCGTCGGCTGGCCCGGGCAGTGGGCTGCGGAATTCGCGCGCGACAAGGCCCGCGGCCTCCGCTTCAGCGCGGGTCAGGAGTTGACGCGCTTTAAGCTGTTGCCGGGCGAGGAAGTCCGCAGCCCGCTCATCGTGCTGCAATTCTGGAAAGGCGATTGGATTCGCGCGCAAAACATCTGGCGTCGCTGGATGATGGCGCACTCCATGCCGAAACCGGGTGGCAAGCTGCCGCAGCCGCAATTGCTCGCGTCCAGCTCCCGTCAGTACGACGAAATGATCAAGGCCAACGAGATCAACCAGATCATGTTCATCGACCGCTACCTCGAAGAGGGCATCAAGCTGGATTACTGGTGGATGGACGCCGGTTGGTACGTGCACCACGGCGGCGGCTGGCCGCGCGTCGGCACGTGGGACGTGGACACCAACCGATTCCCGCGCGGGCTGCGGGCTGTATCCGACCACGCGCACCGCCACGGGCTGAAAACTCTCGTGTGGTTCGAGCCCGAGCGCGTCACCGCCGACACCTGGCTGGCGAAGAATCACCCGGAGTGGATTCTCGGCGGCGCCAAGGGCGGGTTGCTGAATCTGGGCAATGACGACGCGCGCCAGTGGCTCTCCGAGCACGTGGACCAACTGCTGACCGAGCAAGGCATCGGCCTTTACCGCCAGGATTTCAACATGGACCCGCTCGAGTTCTGGCGGAAGAACGACGCGCCGGACCGCCAGGGCATCACCGAAATCAAACACATCACCGGCTATCTCGCTTACTGGGACGAATTGCGCCGGCGCCATCCGAACATGCTCATTGACTCGTGTTCGAGCGGCGGCCGGCGCAACGATTTGGAAACCATGCGCCGCGCCGTGCCGCTTTGGCGGAGCGATTACGCCTACGAGGCCATCGGCCACCAATGCATGACTTACGGGATTTCGCTCTGGCTGCCATTTCACGGAACCGGCACCGTGGCCACCCGCAACGCGCCTTACTACGGCAGCGGCCCCACGCCGGTTGAACCGTACGCGTTTTGGAGCAACGCCGCACCGAGCCTCGGCTGCGGCTGCGACATGCGCGTGAAGGAGCTTGATTACGCCGCGTTGCGCCGCTTGTTCGATCAGTGGCGCAGAATCAGCGTGAATTACACCGGCGACTTTTACCCGCTCACTCCGTGGACGCGGGACGATCACGCCTGGATGGCCTGGCAATTCGACCGTCCGGAAACCGGCGAAGGCATGGTCCAGGTTTTTCGCCGTCACAATAGTTTCTACGAAACGGCGCGATTCAAACTGCGGGGTTTGGAACCCAACGCCCGGTACAGCGTGAGCAATCTCGACGCGCCGGAGGCGAAGCAGCCATTCAGCGGGCGCGAACTCCTGGAGAAGGGCTTGCCCGCGGCGTTGCCCGGAGCGCCTTCAGTGGCCGTCCTGATTTACCAACGCGCGATGTGATGCTGGCATCCCGTAGCAGGAAGTGATAGAACCAGAGCACGGGCGTTAACCCGCCTATTGTGACAAGCATGAAGCCCGATGCCAGTGCAAGTGGCGAAGCGCAGGCTTCCAGACCTGCTAGGCCGCCGATTTCCAAATCGGAAGCGCGTCCGAGATGCCGAATCCTTCGCAGGTTTGGAACCCCACGACACAGCAGACTAAGAAATCTGCGTCGCGAAAACTCTGCGAAGAATCGGCTGCATCAAACATGGCCATCACAGTTTCCATCGTCGAAGACAATGATCAGTTGCGAAGCACGCTAGCCCGGGTGATTGGCCGGGCGCAGGGGCTGCAATGCGTGAGCCAGTACGCGAGCGGCGAGGCGGCTTTGGAAGCTCTTCCGAAGGAGCGTCCCAATGTGGTCTTGATGGATATCAACCTGCCCGGCATCAATGGCGTGGAATGCGTCCGTCGGCTCAAACAACTCGCGCCGGACACTCAGGTGGTCATGCTCACCGTGTACGAAGATACGGAAAACATCTTCAATGCGTTGGCAGCGGGCGCCACTGGGTATCTGTTGAAACGCACGCGGTGCGAGGAATTGCTCGCCGCCATCCAGGACGTCATTCGAGGGGGGTCGCCCATGACCACGCACATCGCCCGCAAAGTGGTCCAGTCATTTCAGAAATCCGGCGCGTCGCACCAACCGACCGAAAGCTTGTCGGCTCGCGAACAGGAAGTGCTGGACTGCCTGAGCCAAGGGTTCCTTTACAAGGAGATCGCGGAGAAGTTGGGCATCAGCTATGAAACGGTGCACACCTACATCCGCCGCATCTATGAGAAACTCCAGGTCCGGACGCGCACCGAGGCCGTCGCGAAATTTCTCCGGCGCTAGTGTGGTGTCTCCGAATTTGGCACCGCAGGCATCCAGACGCCGCGGAAAATAGGTGAGCCGAGGAAATGGAGAGTCGGAGTGACGGAGTATCGGAGTCATGGATCCTTCATCACCCCGTCACTCCATCACTCCGATACCCCGTTACTCCCAACACTCAGCCAGGAGGCACCCCATTTCTATTGCCGTGATAGGCCGCCTCACGGGCTCCGGTGTTCTGAGCCTGTCCCCAGAACTGGTGACTGGCGAGGGGCGGGGGATGGAGTAGGGTAGCGCCGTGTTAACGATGCAAATTCGCAGTGTTCCGTGTGTAAGGCGTATGTCTGCGGCGCCGCATCGGCTGACGGCTCTTGGTAGCCAGCGCAGCTACTAGGTGAATTACTAAGCGCTTTGTTCTCATTGCAAGAAGGGCCGGGCGAAAGCCCGGCCTTCTTGTTTTTGGGCCACCTGCATTCCCCCCGTTCCTCCAATGACCGGTCACGATGTGACCAATTGTGACAAGGCTCCGTTCGAAATACCCCTCACCCGTCCTTCGGACTCCCTCTCCCCATCAGTATGTGATCAGCGTAGCGCAGGTTTTCAATCTGCTGTATCGCGGAATTGCATTCCGCATCCGTCCGACTTCACCCAACGTCCCGGAACTTGTCGAACCGCCGCCGATTGCAAATCGGCGATACAGCAGAGTGCAACTCTGCGCCACGCCAGCAACGCTGTACAGATACCCCATCAGATGGGGAAAGGGACAGGGTGAGGGGCATTCGACTTCTTTCGAAAGCGAATTGGAATGGGCGCAGCCATCGGCGTCGGCCGACTCGCGCAGCGATCACTGCGGAGGCTCGTTAATTCTCAGCGCGGCATCGATCCGGGGCGATTTGACAACCTGTTTGGTTTTGGAAGGCCAGACCACCTCAATGGAGTCGAGTTTGTCGATGTCACCCAGCCCAAAATAGAGGGGCATTGCACTTTCTCCATCGACCGAACTTGCCATAGTCGCGCTGAACCGTTCAACCTTGAAAAAGGACTTGAGCCGCAAAAGAACGCATAGATCGCAAAGCGAGAGGAGGTTTCACCAACCTGTTCTTTCACCAAGTGGGTGAATTCGATTGGTCCATGTCCCCGCTTCTCTTTGAGTTCTTTGCGCCCTCTTGCGGCTGGCCAACTGCCCGAGTCTGGTGGGATTGCACGGATGCGTCCGCGGCTACGGACGCGATGGGACGCGAGAAGCGTGTGGCGTCGAGAGGAGAAAGGGGTTCAAGTTCGCCCAAGCCAGCATCGCGTCACGCAGCGATTCGAGATAGGAAAACCGGACGTTAGCCCAATCGCGCCGCGCCACCAAGACTCCGGCCAGGCTCAGGTCGCCCGCGCCGTGGCGGGTTTCCGCGGTTCTCAAGAGCGTCTCCGCGCGAGGCAAGATTTCGGTCTTCAAAGCGCGCGCCTGGGCCAGCGCGGAAGTCAGCGCGGCTCGAGCTTCTCTGAAATCGGCGCTGAGATCGCTCCGAGTGGAACGCGCGCGAGCCTCGGCGGCCTCAAGTTCGGCGCGGGCGGAGCGCAACCGGCCCTGGCCGCGGTCGAACAACGGAAGCGGAACACGGAAGCCGATGTCGAAACTGTCGGCGCGCTCGGCCTCCAAGCGTCGATAGAACAGGTCCACGTTGAGGTTTGGAATTCGTTCGGCTTTGGCCAAGTCCACGCGCGCGGCGCGGACCGCGATATCGGCGTTGCTGGCGGCGACGGATGGGTGGCGCTCCAAGTCGCCGGCCACGGATTCGAGCACGGGGAGTTCGAAGGCGGCCTCGAGGCTGCCCTGCAACGCGGCGATGCCCAGACTTGCGTCACCGATTGCAGCCGCGAGAGCGGCGAGGCCCTGCTGGCGGAAGGAGCCGGTCCGTTGGAGTTCGATTTTGGCGCGGGCGAGTTCCATTTCGGCTCGAGCCAGGTCCTCCGGCAGGGCGTCACCGGCTGCCACCCGCGCTCGGCTCAGGCCGGCCAGTTTTTCGGCGGAAGCAACAAGATCGCGCTGGATGCGGTCCGCCAGGTCCAGGTAGAGCGACGAGGCGAAGGCGCTTTGAACTTGCTTGCGGATTTCGCGGCGTTTCGCCTCGGCTTGGTGGATCAGCCGTTCGCGCTCGAGTTGTTCCACTTGTTTCGCTTTCGAGAGGCGACCGGCGAGCGGGATGGTTTGGGAAAGGCCGAGCGGATATTCGGCTCGCTCCAGTGTTCGGTTCTGGATTGGCGCAGACTCCATGCGCGCCACGACTTCGGGATTAGGAAACAGGCCTGCTTGCTGACCTCGGCCTTCTGCGGCTGAGACGAGCGCGCGAGCCTCGGCCAAGATGGGCTGGAGCTGTTCCGCCAACTCCAAGGCTTGGTCAAGCGTGAGGTTGACCAAGACGTTTTTCGGGCCGCCCATGGCCGTCGGAGAAGAGAGGAAACCTGCAAGGAGCGCGGTGAGGATCGCAGCGGTGAGGCATTTTGACGACGGTGGAAATGGGAACTGAGACGGGTTTGCTGAGGCGGCTTCAAGAGAGACTGAGTTGCCTTCCCCACCATGGCCCTCTCCCCCGAGGTTGACCATGTCGCATGAGTTTGCGGCTGGAGACCGTCCGTCGAAACGAAAAATCCTAAATCCGAAGCTCGAAATCCGAAACAAATCCCAGATCCGAAACCGCGCTCGCTCTAACCCGGATATTTCACACGTTTTTTGAGCCAATGCGGCGCCGAGGCCGAGCAGCGCAGACTTCCAGTCTATTAGTATCGCCAGAAATCGTCGCAAGCCGCGACGATTTTTCCGGCGCGCGGCCTTCCAGGCCACAGCGGCCGCACACGGAAGGTGAAGCTCGGTGATTTTCGGACGCCTCGGGCTTTCGGAGCCGCTACGGCCTGGAAGGCCGCGCGCCGTATTGGGTGCGGCTGTGCCGCGTTGCGCTGTATCGCCGACTTGCAGTCGGCAGGGCGTCGAACGCTCCAACGTGTTCGCAAATGTCGAGCCAGCGCAGGCTGCAAGCCTGCGATACGGCAGATTGAAAATCTGAGGCGAATAGAGAGGAGACTGTTTCATAAGTTGGTTGAGGTAGCAGGCCTTCCAAAACGCAGATAGAGCGCCGGGACGACGAGCATGTTTAGGAGCATCGAGCTCAACAGCCCGAAGAGAATTACGATGGCCATCGGCGTCTGGATTTCGTTGCCCGGTTTTTCGCCGCCGAGCGCCAGCGGGATGAGGGCCAATCCGGCCGCGAGCGCCGTCATGAGGATCGGCGCAAGCCGTTCCATGGCGCCGCGGAAGACCGCTTCGCGAAAGTTGCTCACGACCTCGCAGGTCTGCAAGTGCTTGATATGCGAAACGAGCATGATGCCGTTGCGGGTGGCGATGCCGAAGACCGAGATGAACCCGATGAGCGAAGCCACACTCAGCACGCCGCCGCTGACGAACACACCCAGCACACCGCCAATCAGCGCCAACGGCAAGTTGAGCATGACAAGCGCTGCATCGCGAGCGGAGCCAAAAGCCAGATGTAGCAGGAAACCGATGCCCAGGACGACCGCGACCCCGAGCAGCGCCAGTATCTGGCCGGCGGCTGCGGCGCTTTCGAACTGTCCGCCATATTCGACACGGTAGCCTGGATGGCCGGCCACGATTGGATTCACCACCTTCTCGCAGTCCTCGACGACCGAGGTCACATCGCGGCCGGCCACATTGCACATGACGACGATTTTGCGTTCGACTTGCTCCCGGCTAATAAGGTTCGGTCCCGTGCTCAGGCGCACCTCGGCCAAGGCCTTGAGCGGGATTTTCGCGCCAGTGGGCGTGTCCACCAGCAGTTCGCCGATCTCGTCGGTGCGCCACTCGCCGCCGTTGATGCTCCCGCCCTTGGACCGACCCACCCCGTCCCCCTCCCAGGAGGGGACCTGTGCTATCTGCTGCAACGCGCCTCCTCCCTCGGAGAGAAGAGGAGCAGTGTGCGGAGAGAATGCACCTTCGTTGGACAACCGCACGACCAAATCGAACGAGTTCTGTCCTTCCAGAATGCGCGACACGGCCACTCCTTTCAGCGCCGCCTCCAATGTCCGTGCCGCCTCGCGAATGGGCAGTCCGTGGCGAGCCAGCGCGGCCCGGTCGAATTTCACTTGCGCCAGCGGCACATCGCTTTGTTGTTCAACCGACAGATCCACGACGCCGGGCACTGCTTGCATCGCCTGCCGCGCTTTCTCACCGAGCGCGCGCAACCGGTACAGGTCCGCGCCGAATATCTTCACCGCAACGTTCGCGCGCGAGCCGGAGAGCATGTGGTCGATCCGGTGGGAAATAGGCTGGCCGACTGTGATATTCACGCCGGGAATGAGGGAGAGGTCGCGGCGAAGAGCGTCGAGGAAAACCTTCTTGCTCCGCTGTCGCATCTTGAGCGACACATCGATCTCGGCCGACTCGACACCCTGGACATGTTCGTCGAGTTCCGCGCGGCCGGTGCGGCGCGCCACGGAGACGACTTCGGGGTGCGCCAGGAGCGTCTGTTCGACCAGGCGTCCGAGAGCGTCGGATTCTGGCAGCGACGTGCCGGGCAGTGTGACCGCGCTGATGGTGAGCGTGCCTTCATTGAATTCCGGGAGAAACGCGCGGCCGAGGAACGGCGTAGCGCCAAGGGCCAGCGCCAACGCGGCCAAAGCCGGAATCGCGGCTTGCCACGGATGGTTGAGCGCAGCGTCAAGGAATCCGGCGTAATGACGCTTCAGAAACGCCACGACGCGCGGCTCGGCGCCTTCGCGCACAGCTCGGCTGGAGGGCAGCGACAGTTGGCACAGCACGGGCGTCACTGTCAGAGCCACCACGAGCGAAGCGGCCAGCGACACGATGTACGCGGTGCCCAAGGGTTGAAGCAAGCGGCCCTCGACGCCGCTGAGAAAGAAGATGGGCACGAACACCAGTGCGATGATGATCGTGGCGAAAACAATGGATCGCTGGATCTCCACGCCGGCGCCCAGCACCAAGTGGAAGACCTCCTGCGGCGACAGTTTTGGCGCAGGAACAGAATGGCTCGTGAAATCAACGTGGCCTTCTCCCTCACCCCGGCTCTCTCCCGCTGGGAGAGGGGGATCGTTCGCCGTCGCGGCGGGTGAATCCAACCGCCCGACTTTGCTCGGAGGCGGAGTGGGTTTCTCCCTCTCCCCACGGGAGAGGGCCGGGGTGAGGGGGAACGGCATGGCCGCATTGGCCGCGGCGCCTGAATTAGTCAGAGCCTCCTTACGTCGGCTGCTACCGGACGATTCGCGCAACCGCCGGAAGATATTCTCCACAACGATAACGGCGTCGTCCACCAGCGCGCCGATGGCGATCGCCATGCCGCCCAGGGTCATGGTGTTGATCGTGCCGCCGAAGGCTTTCAACGCAAAGACCGCCGCGATCAACGACAGCGGGATGGCGGTGAGCGTAATGGCCGTGGCCCGCACATTGGCCAGGAAGACGAACACGACGATCGCCACGAGGATACCGCCGTCGCGCAACGCATCCTGCACGTTGTGCACCGCCACCGCGATGAAGTCAGCCTGGCGGAAGATGTGTTTGTTGACCACCATTCCGTCCGGAAGCTTGGCGGCAATGTCGTCAAGGACCGCGTCCAGTTGCCGCGTGAGAGCGAGCGTGTTGGCGCCCGCCTGCTTCTGGATGCCGAGGATCACCGCCGGCTTGGCCAGGGCGGACCCTTCGCCCCGTTTGGGGGCTTCGCCGATGGCCACTTCGCCCAGGTCGGCGATGCGGGTGGGCACGCCGTTGGTGGTAACCACGACGGTCTCGGCGATGTCTTCCACATCGCGCATCCGGCCCACGCCGGTGACGAGCCACTCGGCTCCGCGTTGGTTGATGAAACCGGCGGAGACATTTTCGTTGGATGTTTCCAGCGCGGCCATGACCTGCCGCAAAGAGACGCCATACGCCTGCAAGCGCGCGGGCGAGAGGCGCACTTGATATTGCTTCTCGGCGCCGCCAATGGGTGTGACCTGCGATACCCCGGGCACAGAAAGCAACCGCCGTCGAATCTGGGCGTCGGCCACCGTGCGCAGTTCGACCGGCGAATGCCGCTCGGATGTCAGTGAGAGGAAGAGAATCTCGCCCATGATGGAAGAAACGGGGGCGAGGATGGGCCGCTCGACCTCCGGCGGCAGTTCGCCCGCCACCGCGCTGACCTTCTCGCCGACCACCTGGCGCGCGGCGTAAATATCCGTGCCCCACTCAAACTCCACCCATACCACTGAAATGCCGACCGCCGTGGCCGAGCGGACACGGCGCACGCCGGCGGCGCCATTGAGGGCGGCCTCTATCGGGAACGTCACTTGGCTTTCGACTTCGGTCGGAGCCATGCTGCGGGCTTCCGTAATGACAGTCACAGTGGGCGCGGTGAGGTCAGGGAACACATCGACCGGCATGCGCAATGCCGTGTAGCCGCCGGCCAGCAGGAGCACCAGCGCGCTCGCCAGCACAGCGGCGCGGTTGCGGAGGGACCAGCGAATCAGGGTGGGAATCATGTCGGAATCAATGTACGTGACCATGTGCGGGAATGACCGTTGAGACCGAGGCCAACCGGATGGCGTAGGCGCCTTGGGTCACGACGCGTTCCCCTTCGCTCAATCCGGAAAGGACTTGCAGCCAAGTGCCGTCGCGAATGCCAAGCTTCACTTCACGTTTCTGAAACGTCTCGCCGGAGATTTGCACAAACACCACCGTGTGTCCGTCCTCGTCCACAATCGCTGAGTCCGGCACCGCCAGCGCGTCTTCAGCGCGATCCGTCTCCACGTAAAGGTGCAGCGCCTGACCGACGCGGAGGCGGAGGTCCGGATTTTTCAGCTCGTAAATCAGAGGCACAGTCCGCGTCGCCGGATCCACTTGCAGGCCGAGGAAGACCAAGCGGCCTTGGTTCACGCCAACGACCGGGAAAAACTCACCTCTCCGGTCGGAACGCTCATAACTCGCGCCGCGATCGGCGCGAATCCTGCCGGCGTTCGCCTCCGGCACGTGCGCTTCCAGGAACACGGTGGTGGCATCGAGCACGGTGAACACAGATTTCTCCGCCGAAACAAATTCTCCGGTGGCGGCCGGAAGCTGGGCGACAATGGTGCCGCCGATGGGAGACCTTAATTCGATGCTCGGCGACGCAGCGGCCTTCGCCGTCGCGCCTAGCATGAGATTCGTTCCTATCTGTCGATACATGGCCTGCAAAGCCAGTGCGGCGTCGAAATCGGCCTGGGCGGCTTTGAGAGCGAACTCTGATTCCTGCAACTCGCGCTGAGTCCGCGCCTGCGCCTGCGCGAGCTTCTGAACGCGTTCGAACGCCGTGCGCGCCTGGTCGAGCGAAATCCGCGCTTTCTGCACCGACGACTCCGCCTCGACGAACCGCGCGGCCGCGTCGCTAAACGACGGCTGCACCAGGACCAGAGTCTGGCCCGCCACCACCTTGTCGCCCAGCATCGGCATTGGGTTGTCCGGCGGCGGCCGCAGTCTCCCGGCGACCGGCGGCGTGACAGCCGCAAGCGACCCCGGCCGCGCTTGGACGATCGCCGGCAGCCGGAAGTGCTCGACGAGTTTGCGTTTGGCGACGAGTTCGGTCTTGGCCAGCACTTTCCATTGTTGTTCTTTGAGAAAGCCGATGCCTTCGGGTGGCTCCGGCATCGTGACGCGCGTGGTCTCCTGGTCTGATCCAAAAACTTTCACCGACGGCAAGGTTATCTCCGACTCAGCCCCATCTCCTGGAACAGCCACGGCGACCTTCCATTCGCCTGCCTTGGGGAAGAGAAGCATCACCTCATAAATGCCCGGGCGGGACGGGTCTTTCTCCGTGTATTCCACGGGCGCTTCGTCGCCCAGCCGCAACCTGAACTTGACGGCCCCTGCGCGTCGCGGTTCTGCAGTGTCCAACTCTGTGACATGCGTGACGAACTTGGTTGGTTTGCCGGCGACGACGAGCCGGTGCTCAGCGAAGATTTCGTAGCGCTCGGTCCAGACGGTAATCTGCGCTGTTTTGACTTCTGCGGCTCCCTCCGGACCGTTGGGGCCGACGTGTGCATCGCTGCCGGTCCCGTGCTCATGGCGAGAACAGCCCGCGAGGGAGAGCAAAAGTGTGGCGAAGGCCAGCCAGGTTGACTTCGGATTCATACGGACGATCAGCTTTTCTTGCGCTCCATTGGATTTGCCAGAGGGGTCGCCGCGGGAACACAAGACGCGGCGGTCTGGGAGAAAGGGAAACCGTAAGGAAGAAAATCACCTTACGCCGAAAACAGTCCGAAGGGGACTGTCAGGCGCGGAGCGAAGGCGCGCGGATGGGAAGCGCAGCGCGAAAAACAAACTGCCAAGTGCGAAGAATGTCAGGAGGCGCTGTTCCGGGCGGAGATGGGCCCGACGGAAACTGTGAAGCATCCGGCCACCAGAGGTCTAAACGCGGCGTGATTTCAACGAAGCACCACGACCAACCCTCTGCTTGGGGTTGAGGAAGCTCGACTCCAGTGCATTCAGCGCGACAAACACCGTCGGCCGCATCGTGCTGATCTGCGTCTGAGTCAACCGGCAAAGTGTCATGTTCCGCGTGCCCGTCCCGGTGGATCAAATGGCTGCGCTCCAGCAGCGCGTGGGAGGAGGAAGGTATCCACGCTCCCAAGAGCAACATCGCGATGAATGACCGGAGGCGCTTCACCGGCGGCTATTTTACGGATTGCATCGATCCGCGGCAATGAGAAACGAACGGGCCGCGTAAGGCCTCAGTGTTGCCGGGTGTAGCGCAGATTTTCAATCTGCCGTATCGCAGGCTTGCAGCCTGCGCCAGCTCGACATCTACGAACACGCCGGAGCGTTGGACGCCCTGGCGACTGCAAGTCGGCGTTACAGGGCCTCGCAGCCGCATTGGCTCGAACGTGAACTGCCCGGGCTAAAGGCGGAACTCCGTACGGCTCCAAATGCGAATTCCCTAACAGGCCGGAGGCTAATCAATCAGCCCCACGGCACGAACGAGCTGCAGGGCGGCATAACCCAAAAGGGCGGTCATCGGCAACGTCAAAACCCAAGTCCAGAGGATGCGTTCCACCAACTCCCAACGCAAAGCTCGGGCTGACTTGGCAAAACCCACTCCCATGATCGAAGTCGAAATGGCGTGAGTCGTGGAGACCGGCATTCCAAAGTGCGCGGCAGCCATCAGCACTGTGGCGGCGGTCGTCTCGGCCGCAAAGCCGTGGACCGGCTGGAGTTTGACGACTTTATGGCCAAGCGTCCTGACGATGCGCCAACCGCCGGCCGCCGTGCCTGCCGCCATGGTCAGCGCGCAAACGATCTTGACCCAAATGGCCACCTCGAACTTAGGCGTGTGCAGGAAGCCCAGCCAGCCCGGCAACTGTTCCAATTGATTGGCGGTCGTGGCCGAGAACAGCGCGAGCGCGATGATGCCCATGGTCTTTTGCGCGTCGTTGCTTCCGTGGCTGAAGCCCATGTAAGCCGCGCTCAGGAGTTGCAGCTTGCCGAACACCGAGTTCACCAGCATGGGCCGGAGGTTGTGCACCGCGAAATAAAGAAGCGCCATCAAAAGCGCGCCGATGACAAAACCGAGCAAGGGTGAGGTGAACATCGGAATAATCACCTTGTACAGAACTCCGCCCCACGCGTACCACGGTTTCTCCGAAGAAGGGTTGGACCAAATGATCACGCCCCAGTTGTTGTGGGCGGAGGCGAGCGCCGCGCCGACCAGTCCGCCGATCAGCGCATGGCTGGAACTAGAAGGCAAGCCGAGCCACCAGGTGAGCAGGTTCCAAATGATGCCCCCGATCAGGCCGCAGATGATGGTCGCGGTGGTGACGTAATGGGTATCCACCAACCCCTTCCCGACCGTGGTTGCCACGGCAGTGCCGGCCAATGCGCCGAATAGGTTGGTGACAGCCGCCAGCAGGATCGCTTGCCGAGGCCGTAGCACTTTGGTCCCAATCACGGTAGCGATGGCGTTCGCCGAGTCGTGAAACCCGTTGATATATTCAAAAATCAACGCCGTCAGCAGGACACAGAGCAGGAGCGTCATGGCTGGTTTTTATGGATAACTCGCGTCGCTTGCAACTATCGCGTCGAATTCGCGCATCCTAACTTATGGATTTGCCGCCGGGTCGCGTTGACCGGGATCAATTGCCTCCGCCCCAGCTCGGACGAGGAATCGGACATCGTGTTCCCCCGCGCCCTGACCCTGTCCCTCAGGGCATTCCTGTTGAATTAAGAATGAATTCGATTCCATCCCGAGCAAGTCTTGCTCTTACTCTTACTCGTAATCTTAATCTCTCCAGGGAGTTCCGGAGTAAGAGTCAGAGCACGATTAAGAGCAAGAAACGGCCGGTTGACCTTAATTCAACCGCAGTGGTCCCTCAGGGAGAGGGGCTCGAGTTTGGACATTTTGCGTTGCACAAAGGACGGGCCCGGCGTGCGCCAACTCAACGAGAACCAGCCCCGGAGGGGCGACAGAACGTTCCGGTCGGATTTCAGCCGTACCGGCCTTCAATGTAATCGGCGGTCTTGGGATGGCTGGGCGTGAGGAATAGCTCCTCGGTCCGCCGGCGCTCAATGACTTCGCCGAGCAGCATGAAAATGCACTCGTCGCTGGCGCGCCGGGCTTGAGCCATGTTGTGGGTCACGATCACGATAGTGTATTGGCCTTTGAGCGCAAACATCAACTCCTCGATCGCGCGGGTGCCTTCCACGTCCAGCGCGGAACAAGGCTCGTCCATCAGGATCACTCCTGGTTTGAGCGGAAGCAGACGCGCGATGCAGAGCTTCTGCTGTTGTTCGAGCTGCAGAGTGGTGGCCTTGGTGTCCAGCCGGTCCTTGAGCGCTTCCCAAAGGCCGACTTCTGTCAGCGCCTTTTCGACCGTGGCGTCGCATTCGGACCTCGACGGTTTCTGCGCACGATGGAGGCGAAGGCCAAAGAGGACGTTTTCATAGACTGAAATCGGCAAAGGGTTTGGCCGCTGGAAGACCATCCCCACTTTTTTCCGCAGCTCAATCAGCGAGACGTCGGAATCGTAAATGTCCTTGCCGTGGATTTTGATTTCGCCGCGCGTCGTGACGTAATCGTAGCGTTCGTTGACGCGATTGAAGCATCGCAACAAGGTGGTTTTGCCGCAGCCGCTCGGACCGATCAGGGAGGTGATCAGGCCGTGCCGGATGTCGATGCTCACATTGAGGAGCGCCTGGAATTTGCCGTACCAAAGGCAAAGGTCACGCGTCGTGATGCTGTGCAGCAAAGGGTCGGTCATCGTCTTTAAACTGAACGTGGCGCAGCCGCAGGCGAGCCGGTGAACATCGAACATCGGACATTGAACTTCCAACTTCGAACAAGGAGTAGGCTCGTTCGACGTTCAGGGTTCGATGTTGGATGTTCGATGTTCAATCCGCCGCCAAAACTTCTTCGCAGCCAGTGAGCAAGTTGGAACAGAGTAATACCAACCCAGGGCGTGGCTAATCTCCCGGAAAGGAGCGCGTCTTCCCCCTCACCCCGGCCCTCTCCCGAGGGGAGAGGGAGAACATCCCGCGGCGGGCGGGCTAATCCAGACCGCCTCGATGTGTCGCAGCGCAGAGTGCGATCCGCCCTCTCCCAGCGGGAGAGGGCCGGGGTGAGGGAGAACGC
>JACQWK010000484.1 GCA_016209525.1 Verrucomicrobiota bacterium | reverse complement strand
TGTTGGAGCTGCTCCGCGCGTTCTAGAATGGAGGGCACAAAACATTGCCAAAGTGCACGGCCCCCACTCCCTCACCCAGCGGGAGAGGGCCGGGGTGAGGGAGAAACACCGACCATTCCCAACGGCCGTCGTCCGTCCAACGCGCTCACCTTTCCCATGAACTGCCCGTTCGTAGCCGCCGACGTAAAGAGGCGGACACTTTTGTTGAGAGCGAAATCCGCCTCCTCACGTCGGCGGCTACGGTTCATCGGCGGTGCGCACGGTCGGCAAACCGTGGGAGCCTTCCTTGCACTTATCCATCTGTGGGACTCGACTCCTGTCGAGCTCTGGGATCTTTGCCGACAAGAGAGTCAGGGCTGGACAGGAGTCTCGCCCCGCCTTGCGGTGCCTGAAACGCAAGCCGAAGACGGCGCAACCGGACACTCTGAGAATCCCCAGGGGTGCATCAAGCTCCTCGAATCCCCCCTCTCCTCCATCGGATGGAGGAGAGGGTTGGGGAGAGGAGGCACGTTGTTATTGGTTCCTCACTCCTCGGTCCTCTCCCCACTCGTTCCTCGCGGGGAGAGGAGGAAGAGCTTGATGCAGCCCTGGAGAATCCCCTCAGTCTCTTGAATTGACTTGCATGTTCCTCAAAGTCATCGCCTGTGAGATCGCCTTCCGCGAAATCTGCTTTCTGGCGGCGCAATCGCCACACCTGCTCGACTTGGAATTCCTGACGCAGGGCCTGCACGACACGCCCTGCGCCGGACGCGTCCAAATCCAGTCTCGAATTGACGCCGTGCCTCCCGGCAAATACGGCGCCGTCCTCATCGGCTACGGGCTCTGCGGGAACATCATCGCCGGCTTGAGGGCGTCCCAGACCCCGCTCGTCATTCCGCGCGCCCACGATTGCATCACGTTCTTCCTCGGATCGCGCGAACGATACGGCCAACTCCAAGCCTCGCGCCCCAGCGCCTATTACTACACGTCCGGCTGGCTGGAATGCCTGCGCCGTCGCGGCGAGAAAGCCGCCGCCGACAACGCCATGTTTCTGCCCACGCGGGCCGGACTCAGCGGCCAGGCCGGTTCCGTGTTCGAGACTTGGGTGCAAAAATACGGCGAAGAACAAGCGCGTTATCTGGTGGAGGTGATGGACGGATGGACGGAAAGCTACACCCATGGAGTGCTCATCGATTTTGATTTCACCAAGACCCTCCGGCTTCGCGAGCAAGTTCAAGAGATTTGTTCCCAGCGCGGTTGGCAATTCGATGAAATTAATGGAGATCTTCGGCTCCTTCGACGATGGCTCAACGGCGAATGGGACGAGAAAGATTTCCTTGTCGTGCAGCCTCAGCAGAAGGTTGTTCCAAGCTACGACCCAGCCATCGTCGGAACGGAATCGGCAGAAACTTCGACCGCGGTATGCGGTCAATTCAACCGCTAACCCACGCGAATGAACGCTGCGACACCTCTGGCTGGGTATTTCCCCACAATACTTCGATTGAGTGGCTCGTTAGCCAGATATCAAGTTGCGGGAACCTTGTTTTGGTCCGTTCCTTGAAGTTCGCGAAGAAGGCTTGTGCCTCGCGGGTGTTCTCGGCATCGACGTAGATTCGAACCAGATCGTCGCGAATAGCTTTCCCCTCGCTCCGCCATCGGCCGTGAATGATTTGAGTTTCGCAACTAACGGCCCCGAAGTGAGCCTCCAATTCCTCGATGGTTTGGGAGAGCAACTCCTTCGGGACGCGCTTGCCGTCATTGAATCGCAGCGGCCGCAGGATCTCGTAGCGTCGCCAGTCTTTCATACGCGGCCGAGCCTTCAAAGGTGAATGGAATGTCTTCTCGCGCAAGTCGTGGCAAGGCTTCCTCCGGCACCAGCATTTCCCCAGACGACCAAGTCTTAAACGAGAACTCACCCACCAAGGTCTCCAACGCTCGGCGCTTGCTCTCCGCGTCGGTAAAACGAATCAGAACCATGGTGAGAGACTACGCCTCAACGAGAAGCTTGGCAAGCCGCGGAAGACGGGTGATGACTCATCAGCGCTTCCAAAACAACGCTAAGAGTGTGTGTCAAAAGCAGAGCTGGAATTCTTCATGCCTCCAAGTCCGCGTGAAAATCACCGAAAGGTATCAAGCTGGAAGCCCGCCCTACGCGAGCCCGAATATTTCACCCATTCCCATCCTTCTTTTTCTCCTGGCGTTTTCCGGCGACCTCATGGATGTGCGAGGCGAAATCCGGAAACCGCGCCAGGATATTGTCGAAGGTTCCCTTTTCGAGCATGTAGAGATCGCAATAGTCGGTGGCCCGCGCGCTCGCGGTGCGGCGTTGGTTGAATAACAACGCCATCTCGCCAAAGAAATCCCCGGCCTTCAGTGTGGCAAACACAGTCTTCCCGTCCGCGGACACGATCTCGACCGTGCCACGGCTGATGAAATACATCTCGGCCCCCGGCTCGCCGGCCCGCATGATGAAATCATCGGGAGTGAAAATGACAGGCTTCATCTCCAGCGCCACCGCGCGAATGAACTCTTCGTCCGCTCCTTTGAACATAGGCACCTTCTCGATCACCTCCCGGTTGAGATAAAGCGTAATCTCCGCCCTCAGACTCGGAGGCAGTCCGGAAATCGCCGCGGATTCGTCATATCCGAGCCGCTTCTCCCACAAGTAGGCGTTGTAATCCAGAATCCGCTGCTGCAGGTGTGGCGGGATACTGCGATACCTCATGAACGCCGTGAGTTTCTCGACCATTTCCCTGTACCGCACTTTCGCCGGATCAATGTTCGCCAGGATGCTGGCGATGTTGGCGATCACGTATCCATACACGCCCGCCCCCAGGATCATCAGCGCCATCGCATACAGCATCTGTGCGTTGCTGTTCGGCGCGGGCGTGATATCGCCATAACCCACCGTGGCCAAAGTGGTGACGGAATAGTAAATCGCCCGCACGTAGTGGGTCGTTCTGTCGAATTCGGGCGCCAAGCCCCGCAACGCCAGCCAACCGCAGGCAATGCAATGAGCCAGCAACGCCAGCCAATACATGAAGAACGCGAGCCGAAGGATATTCGCGATGTGGACTGCGGTTTGGCGCCAGTGATGCATCATTTGGCCGACGCGCGACAATTTGAAGAGGCGGAAAAGCTCGAAGCCTGCGGGAGCCGGAATCCATTGGAATGGAAGGACGGCTAGGAAATCCACGAGGAACCACGCCGGGCTGTATCGATGGGATGGATTCGGATCCCCGTCCGCGAACCAACCGGCCTGCTGCGCCCGCAATATCACGTCGATTGAGAAAATGACCGTCAGCGCCCAATCCAAGCATTTCAGAACAAAACTTGGTTGATAATGCAGAACGAGACGCGCGGGGATTTCAATCGCGGCCAGGGTTGCGCACACGGCGAGCAGCGATGCCCATTTGTGGTTCAACAACTGACGGTTTCTGGCCGGAGAGTCGGTTTGCTGAAGCGCAGCCGGCTGGAGGCTAACGGCGGGGGATGAAACCATTCTCTTCGCTGTATGCATGCACAAGGCATTCCTACGACACATCGACTCGCGAGCCAATCACAAAAAGCGATGCTGAGTCTAAGAGCAGGGCTGTTCTAAAGTCCTTGGGGAGGACCGGTAGCCAGGCGGACGACTTGGTTGAGGCGACGACTCATCTTGTCACGGAAGGTGGGGAAGGTGCGGTCCCTCTGTCGAGGCTGGCCTCGCGC
>JACQWK010000498.1 GCA_016209525.1 Verrucomicrobiota bacterium | reverse complement strand
GCCGAGCGCAACTCGGCGATACAGCAGATTGAAAATCTGCGCTACGCCGGGCAGGACTGAGGCCTTACGAATGGCCGCGCCGTTCCCTTGCGCATCACGCACGTCATTACCCGCCTGATCGTCGGCGGAGCACAGGAAAACACCATCGCTTCAGTGCTGGGACTGCGCGAGAAACCAGGTCTGGAAGTCAGTTTGGTCTCAGGTCTGACCACAGGTCCGGAAGGATCCCTGGAGGACAGGGTCGCGGTCGTTCCTAACCTGCTCACGCTCGTTCCGGAGTTGGTCCGCCCTGTGCATCCCTGGAAAGATTGGCTCGCCATTCGCCGTTTGGCCCGATTGTTTCGAGAACGAAGGCCGGACATCGTCCACACGCATAGCGGCAAGGCCGGCTTTCTCGGGCGACTGGCCGCGCACAAGGCCAAGGTGCCGGTGATCGTGCACTCGATTCATGGCCCTTCCTTTGGAGCCTTCCAAGGCTGGTGGGCGAACCTGGTTTTTCGAGCTGCGGAACGCTGCGCCGGCCGATTTACGACTCACTTCATTACCGTGGCGGAGGCGATGGCGAGCCAATATTTGGCCGCGGGCATCGGGTGCGCGGAGTCCTATACTCGAATCTTCAGCGGGTTTTCCATGGAGCCGTTCGTGGCGGCGGTAAACGACCGAAAGGTCCGCGCAAGCTTTGGTCTCGGAGAAAACGACTTCGTCGTCGGAATGATCGCTCGGTTGTTCAAACTTAAAGGCCATGATGACTTGTTGGAAGCGGCGCCGCGAATTGTGGCCGAATGTCCCGCCGTTAAATTCCTCTTCGTCGGGGGCGGCGAGTGGCGGAATCGCCTCCAGGATCGGGTCCAGCGCATAGGCCTGGAAAAGCACGTCGTTTTTGCCGGGTTGCGCCCGCCGGTCGAAATCCCGGCTTTGCTTGGCATCGTGGACGTCCTCGTCCATTTGTCGCAGCGCGAGGGACTCGCGCGCGCGCTTCCACAAGCCTTGGCGGCCGCCCGCCCGATCGTGGCCTACAATTGTGACGGCGCCAAGGAAGTGTGCATTGATGGCCAAACAGGATTCCTGGTGGAGCCTGGGGACTTGGAGACCTTGCGCCGCCGCCTACTCCAACTCGCCACGGACCGCGGACTCCGCGAACGACTCGGCCGCCAAGGGCAAGCATTTGTCCGAGACCAGTTCACGGTGGAGAGGATGGTGGACGCTCAGTACGAATTGTACCTGAAACTCCTGCGCCGATGAGTTTCCCATTCAATCTCTACTTGCTGACCTTTGGGTCGGCATTTCTTGCGGCCCTAGTTTCGCTCCCCGCTTGGCGCCGCTGGTGTGAAAGAATCGGCCTCGTCGATGACCCGGGGCACCGGAAAATCCACGAGCAACCCGTCCCACTGGCCGGCGGCTTCTGCGTGATGACAGGCTTGGTCGTGCCCATCTTGTCCGGCGTCGCAGCCGTCGCCTTGAATGGGAATCTCATGGGGATCGGAATCGGCGCTCTGCTGAACCAGCTCACAGGCCCGGACACCGCTGACTTGCTGCAATACGGCTTGCAGCGCCGGGCCTGGCAATTGATCGCCATCTTCCTGGGCGCCTCCGGCATGTTCCTCCTCGGATGGCTCGACGACAAACACGAACTCGGCCCCGCCGCCAAATTCAGCGGACAGTTCCTAATCGCGGTCTTGGTGGCGGCGTCGGGCATCCGCATCACGCTGTTCGTCCCGAACGCTCTGTTCAGCTACGCCGTCACAGTCCTTTGGATTCTGACGGTCACCAACGCCTTCAACTTCATGGACAATATGAACGGATTGTGTGCCGGACTCGGCGCGATCGGTTCGTGGCAATTGGGTTTGAGCGCCGCGATCCATGGGCAGTATTTGGTCGCCACGCTCGCTTTCTCGATCGCCGGCGCTTTGCTTGGCTTTTTGCCCCACAATTTTCCCAGAGCGACGGCGTTTCTCGGCGACGCGGGAAGCCATTTGGTGGGTTACCTCCTGGCGGTCCTCGCCATCCTTCCGCACTTTTATTCGGAGGAACACCCGAATGTTTGGGCCGTTTTGATGCCGCTGTTGATTATGGCCATTCCGCTGGGCGATTTGGTCTGGGTCGTTCTTCTGCGCTGGAGGATCGGCCAGCCGTTTTACGTCGGCGATACCAATCATCTGTCGCACAGGCTTGCTCGGCTCGGTCTGAGCCGGTCCGCTTCGGTGACGCTGATTTGGCTGATGGCGGCCGTCTTGGGCAGTATCGCGTTTCTCTGAGAGCCTGGAGCACTTCTCATCTTGGCCGTAACGCGGACACTCCTGTCCGCAATACCTTCGAAAGCGTGCGGACAGGAGTGTCCGCGTTACGAACACCGACCGCGCCCATTCCCAAACTGAGCATTGCTGGAGAGCCTGTCCCCGAAGTTGCAAAGCAAGCAGACGTCGGCCAAACTGCCCCGGAATGACGAAAGCTTTTTATATCACGACTGCGATCGACTACGTCAATGGCCAACCCCACTTGGGGCACGGTTACGAGAAAGTCATTGCCGATGTCATCGCGCGCGCGCGGCGGAGCCTGGGAGAAAAGGTTTTTTTTCTGACGGGCGTCGATGAACACGGCCAGAAAGTGCAGCAGGCGGCGGTCAATGAGGGCAAATCCCCGCAGGCCTACTGCGACGAACTCGCAGCCGCTTTCAAAGATTTCGCGAGCAAACTCGGCTTGAGCAACGATGATTTCATCCGGACCACAGACCGGCGCCACGAAGCAGTGGTCCAGGCATTGTTAGCCAAACTCCACGCGTCCGGACATTGCTACAAGGCGACCTACAAAGGCTTCTATTCGCCCAAGGAAGAAACTTTTCTCACGGAGAGGGATCGACGGCCCGACGGAACATTCGACCCGTCCTACGGGGAAGTGATCGAGCTCGAGGAAGACAACTACTACTTTCGCTTGAAACAACATCAGCGGTGGCTGATCGAGCATATCGAGGCCAACCCGGATTTCATCGCTCCACCCTACCGACGAAACGAGGTGCTTGGGCTCCTGAACAACAATGTTCTCGAAGACCTTTGCATCACCCGGCCGGCCGCGCGCTTGACTTGGGGAATCCCAACGCCCTTCGACCCAAGCTTCGTCACTTACGTTTGGTTTGACGCCCTGATCAACTACGTCACCGTGCCTGCTTCCTTCGGCGACTCAGCGATTCTGTCTCTGTTGAACGAATCAGACAAATCCTCCCTCGCCCCTCGCCCCTCGCCCCTCCCATTCGGCCTTTGGCCTGCCGACATTCATGTGATCGGCAAAGACATCATCAAATTTCACGCCGTGTTTTGGCCGATCATGCTCAAAACCATGGAGCTGCCGTTGCCCAAACAAATCCTTGTCCACGGCTTTTGGCAGAAAGACGGCCAAAAGCTCAGCAAGAGCACCGGCAACATCGTCGATCCCATCGCCGTGATCGACGAGTGGGGGTTGGACGCCTTTCGGTATTATGTCGTGCGCGAGCTGGACATCGGTCCGGATGGGAACTGGACCGACGCTGGATTCCGGGCGCGTTACCAGGCCGAACTTGCGAATGGATTGGGGAACTTGGTGAACCGCTCGCTCTCCATGTTAAAGCGCTACCGGAACGGCCTGGTGCCCGCGCGCTCGGACGAGCTGGCGAGTGAAGCGGAAAAGGTGATCCGCGAAACGGTCGCCAATCTCCGGAGCAATCAACTCCAGGCCGCGCTGCAAAGCGTTTGGTCTTTGGTCGCCCGAGCGAACCAATACGTGGACCACACCGCGCCGTTCAAGTTGGCCAAAGACCCGGCGCAAGCCAAACGCCTGGATGAGGTCCTCTACAACTTGGCCGAGACGTGCCGCATCCTGGCCGTGCTCTTGTGGCCGTTCCTGCCGGCCACGGCGGGCAAGATTTACAGCCAACTGGGCCTGTCGGAAACGCCGGATAAGCTCGCCGACGCAGCCTGGGGCCGTCTTTCCGCCGACCGGACGATCGGCGAACCGGCGGCGCTCTTTCCGCGCCGAGACTGACTTGCGCGCCCTCCGCGAATCCTCGCGAACTTCCGCGATAGGGCAGACTCAGAAGTGTGCTACGTCAGAATCTCGCTGACGACGCGCCCGGCGATGTCGGTCAACCGGAAATCCCGGCCCTGGAAACGGAAAGTCAATTGTTCGTGATCGATTCCCAGGCAGCGCAGAATCGTCGCGTGGAGATCGTGCACGTGCACGGGGTCCTTCACCACGTTGTAGCAGTAGGCATCGGTTTCCCCCAACGAGACGCCGGGCTTAATCCCGCCGCCCGCCAGCCAGATTGTGAAGCAACGCGGATGATGGTCGCGGCCATAATCATCCGCCGTAAGGCGTCCTTGACAATAGACCGTTCTCCCGAACTCGCCTCCCCAAATGACCAGTGTGTCCTCGAGCAAGCCGCGTTGTTTGAGGTCCAGAACCAGCGCGGCAGAGGCTTGATCCGTGTCCCGGCACTGGCCCTTGATCTGTTTGGGAAGAGCCGTGTGCTGATCCCAACCGCGATGAAACAATTGCACGAAGCGAACGCCGCGTTCGGCAAGCCTCCGAGCCAGCAGACAATTGTAGGCAAACGTGCCCGGTCTTGCCGCGTCGGGACCGTAGAGCCTCAATATGTGCTCCGGTTCCCGCGAGAGGTCGGTCAGTTCCGGGACCGACGTCTGCATTCGATAGGCCATTTCGTATTGCGCAATCCGCGTCGCAATTTCCGGGTCGCCGAACGCTTCTAGGTTCAATTGGTTTAGCTTCGCCGCATCATCCAAGAAACGCCGCCGCCTGCCGGAGTCAAAACCAGGAGGGTTCGACAAAAACAGGACCGGATCGCCGACCGACCGGAATTTGACGCCCTGGTGTTTGCTGGGCAAAAAGCCGCTGCCCCAGAGCCGGTCGTAGAGCGGTTGATCGTTCGGATTTCCGCTGCCGTTCGAAACCATCGCGATGAAGGCGGGCAAATCGCGGTTTTCACTGCCCAAGCCGTAGGAGAGCCAAGCGCCGATGCTAGGGCGCCCGGCCAATTGCGCGCCGGTCTGGAAAAAGGTGATGGCGGGATCATGGTTGATCGCCTCGGTGTGCATCGATTTGATGAAACACAACTCATCGACCGCCTCGGCCGTCCGAGGCATCAACTCGCTGATCCACGCCCCGCATTTCCCGTGTTGGGCGAACTTGAAGATCGATGGCGCGACCGGAAAACTGCTTTGGGTTGCGGTCATGGCCGTCAAGCGCTGGCCCTGTCGAATGGAATCCGGCAGCTCCGTGCCCCGCCATTCCGCCAGCTTCGGTTTGTAATCGAACAAATCCATTTGGGACGGCGCGCCGGATTGGAAAAGGTAGATGACGCGCTTGGCCGTTGGCCTGAAGTGAGGAAAGCCGGAGACCGCATCGGGTTGGCGGCTCGGTTGGGCCGCGGCGGCAAACAGCCTTTCGTTCAGTATTGAAGCGAGAGCGGCGATGCCAATTCCCGTGCTGGCCCGTCCAAAGAAGTGGCGGCGGGTCAGCAGCAGGCGGTTTTCCAAAAACGGATTCACACTCTGGTTCCCGGATGGATTAGTACACTCTCCTCCGTCCAAAAACAAGTTCCGCCACCGTGCATTCCGAGCGCATCTCAGAATGCGGATGCTCCACGGCGGTTGCCCGAAGGCGTAGCGCAGAGTTGCACTCTATCAGTATCGTCCGGAATCGTCGCAGGCCGCGACGCTTTTTCCGGCGCGCGGCCTTCCAGGCCGCAGCGGATGCATCTGGAAGCCGCTGCTAGGAAGATTTCGTGCGCCCCTGTCCTTTTGGGGCCGCTGCGGCCTGGAAGGCCGCGCGCCGTTTCGGTTGCGGTCTCACCGCGCTACGACGGCACCAGCTCCCGTCCTCATTCGGAGATACGCCCCTCAAAAACGCTTTACGCGGGTTATCCTGCCGCTATTGTGCGGCTTCCGCAGACATGCGACATGCCTGGCCAACTTCAGCAGCCTTCGTACTCACGATCACGCTCGCCGCGAGCCTGGTGGCGGTTCTAGGACAATTCGTGACCACAGAGCGCAGGTCTCCCGCTCCGGCTCCGGACGACCGCTCCAGTTCCAAGCTCATCCGAAACCGCGGCCCGGAATCCCGCGCCGGGGTTCCGGAATGGCAGGTGAACGACCAATTCCGTGCCGACGTGTTCACGTTTGTTCGCCTTCGGTATCGATCCCGAGGTTGGGGCGGCTGGCGGGTGGATTATCCCGGAGCGGACTTGAATTTCTCTTACAGGCTGGAGCAGCTCACGTCGATGAGAGTGAATCCGGACGGGTTGATCCTCGACATCGATGACCCGCGCCTTTTCCAGTATCCGTTCGCGTTCATCATCGATCCTCGCAGCCTTGTCTTCAGCGATGACGAAGCCGCCGCCTTGCGCCGCTATCTGATGAATGGCGGCTTTCTCCTGGTGGATGATTTTTGGGGCAACCGCATGTGGGACCATCTGATGCGCGAGATGAAAAAGGTGTTTCCCAATCGCGAGCCCGTCTCGTTGCCGCTCGACCATCCTATCTTCAATATTCCTTTTCCCATGAAGGAGAAACCCCAGGTGCCCAGCGAAGATTCCGCCCACGCCACACAAAATCTTCCCGGTCTCCGCCGCACGTGGGAATTTGAAATCACGTGGGAAGAACCCAAACCGGCGGACTACCGTGCGTTTCTCGACGACAAAGGCCGGATCATGATGCTGATCTGCTGGAACACGGACCTGAGCGACGGTTGGGAAGAGGAAGGCATCAGCGAATGGTTCTTCAGCAATTTCTCGGAGAAATATTCCTATCCGATGGGAATCAACATTGTGATTTACGCGTTAACTCACTGAAAGCATGTGTGCCCGGTGGTTGACCGCAGCGGCGGGCGTCCTCGCCGGCCGTAGAGCCGCGGCGTCTCGCCCGGCGGCAACGTCGTGGCGCGTCCAGCGCAGCCTCAGCTTGTCGGCGAAATTCGGGCGGCAGGGTATGTGTTTAGCCTTGGGTAGCGTAGCCGTCCCGGCTGCGGGTTTTGGCAGCGTCTCGCTGCTGCCAGTCGTGGCGATGGTGGCGCCGAGACGGCGCCAGAACCCGCAGGCGCGGACGCCTGCGCCACGTTCGCCAAACACATACGGCGACAGGATGCCGCTCTCAACGGCAGTCGAGACGCCCGCCGCGACGGCTGCCAAAACAGCGCGGTGCGCCGGCAGAAAGCCATGATTCAAGAATGAAACCAATCATGCAACTCATCCAGCGTCTGATTCGCCCGCGCAAAAAACTCTCGCGCGCCCGGCAGTGGTCGCGGATCGTGGTATGGACCGCTTTCGCCGTCGTCCTATTCTTCCGCTATGTGGTGATGCCGCCGGAACCGCGCGGACCGTTTGGACGGGACCGCCGAGGATTTGATGGACGGATGCGGCCTCGTTGGGCTCCCACATTCGTGCGTCCCCCCGTCTCGGACGTGCCGCCGGACCTGTGGCGAATTCACATTGAGATCACCGAAAAGGATGTGAAGAAACTCCAGGGGTATTTCTGGAACGGTTGGCGCGGCGCTCGCCAGGAGAGGCCGGAAGTTTTGGCGACGGTTCGCGAGGGTGGTCGGGTTTACACGAATGTGGCGATCCATTTGAAAGGGGCGGCGGGGAGTTTCCGTCCGTTCGATGACAAACCCGCGTTGACGATGAACTTCTCCAAGCAGGCCAAGGGCCAGCAATTCCACGGATACAGCAAGATCTCGCTGAACAATTCGGTGCAGGATCCTTCCTATCTGTGCGAAGCCATCTCACGCGAGCTGTTCGAAGCCGCCGGAGTGCCGGTGCCTCGGGCGGATCATGCCACCGTGTTGATCAATCGCCGCGATCTTGGCCTCTACGTCATGACCGAAGGATTTGGAAAGCCATTTCTCAGACGCTACTTCCAGGACGTTCGCGGCAACCTTTATGACGGAGGATTTTGCCAGGAAATCACGGCGCCGCTCGACGCCAATTCCGGCGATTTTCCCGACGACCGGTCAGACTTGGTTCGACTCACGGAAGCAGCCATGCAGACGGATTCGGCGAAACGCTGGCAACAGCTCAGCCAGGTGCTCGACATGGACCGGTTTCTCAGCTTCCTCGCCCTGGAAGTCATGACGTGCCATTGGGACGGTTACGGAATGAACCGGAACAATTACCGGCTTTTCCACGATCTCAAGGCGGGCCGGATGGTGTTCATCCCGCACGGGATGGACCAGATGTTCGGCGTGTTTCGTTCCTCGCCCGCCAGCCCCATCGAACCCGCGATGGAAGGGCTGGTCGCGAACGCGGTGATGACGACCCCGCCGGGACGACGCCTGTATCTGGAGCGGATCGCAAGCCTGCGAACCAACCTTTTTCTGGAAGCAAAACTCACCAATCGCGTCGCCGAATTGGCGCGCCGAATTCGGCCCACCCTCGCGGCCTACGCGCCGGAATTGGCGGAACAACACGACGCCCAAGTGATGCGTCTGGTTCACCGAATCAGCGAGCGCGCGCGGAGCCTCTCGATCCAGCTCTCCGAGATGAAGGACCCTATTCAGTTCGACGCCTCGGGGGTCGCACGACTGGCCGATTGGGCTCCGCAGCAGTACTCCCGGAAGAAAGCGGGAGAACTTCACTTTGCCAGAACGGGCGAATCCGGCGAAGCCTTGATGCACATCGCGGCCAGCAACGGCGGCGGCACGGGCGCTTGGCGCACACGCGTGCTGGTTGAGGCCGGCCGGTACCGGTTCGAAGGGCGGGTCAGAACTCGGGGCGTGCCTCCACCGGGAGGAGTGAGTTTGGGCCTGGGCGGCCAGCGGAGCAGAACTCAGATTGCCCCAGACGACGGTTGGATCCCGCTTAAAGTCGAAGTCCAGATTTACCAATCGGCTGACGAAATCGAAGTCGCTTGCGAGCTCCGGGCCACCGCAGGCGAGGCGTGGTTTGACGCCGAGTCGCTCCGGCTGGTCAAGCAATGAGTCTTCACGCAAGCCCAACCAGGCGCATGACAGAATGCTTCGTAGCGCAGATTTGCAATCTGCGCAACTAATCTGCCGGTTTAGGTCCAGGCAAGCCAGACCGATTACTCTGGAACTCACCCGTTGCCTCACGGGAAAAAGACACCATAGATTCAGACGATTGGCTCAAAAAAATCTCGCCAGCGCCGACGCAACTGTGTTACGCAATCATGGCAAACTGCATGATGGCCACTTTCTGCGCGCGTTTTCTGCCCAGCCTTTTGCTCGTCTTGTCTTGCTTCACATCCGCTCCCGCGTCTCTGGCGGCGTCTGCGAACGAACCTCGCTATGTGGTGAAGAAGAACGACACGCTGACCGCGATCGCCCGCAAACACGGGGTCACCGTCGCCGCGCTCATGGCGCACAACCGCCTCGCTCAAGCCGATCGAATCCATGCCGGTAAAGTCCTCCGCATCCCGAGCCGAAGCCCGGGCCGCGAAGTCTCCCCGCTTGAGACCGAGTTGCGCCTGAAGCTCGATCGAGTCCGTGTCACTCCCAAGAAGTGGAAGTTCATCGTGATTCACCACAGCGCCACGGAGACCGGAACCGTGAAAGGCATGGATCGCTACCATCGTGATGAGATGCACATGGAAAACGGCTTGGCGTATCATTTCGTCATCGGCAACGGGCACGGGATGAAGGACGGGGAGATCACCGTGGGCAGGCGCTGGAGCGAACAACTCGACGGCGGTCATCTGCGCAGCGAATCGTTGAACGCGAAAAGCGTCGGCATCTGTTTGGTCGGAAACTTCGACCAAGACGAACCCACCGCGAAACAAATGGCGAGTCTGCGCGCTCTTATCGGGTACTTGCTCAAGCGCTGCAACCTCAGCGCCAGCGCCGTGCGGACTCACCAGCAGATCAATCCCATCCCGACACGGTGTCCGGGAGGACGCTTTCCTGCGAAAACTTTCCTCCAAGAACTGAAGCAAGCCAAGAAGTGAACGCCACTTCTACGGCTTCCGCGGTTCGGACGAGCCAGGAGGGTTCCCCAGTGCTGGCGGATTTGCCGCGGGCCCGGACGGAGAAGGATGCGGGCTCATGCCATACCTGTCCAACAAGTCACTCCCCAAGCCGCCTATTCCCGACATCGAAACCCTGTTTGGATCGCCAAACGCGCTGCCCCCTAAAGTCTCGATCGCGGCTTGCACCACTTCCATATCCTCGAAGCTGCCTCGGACCATCAGAATGCCCGTCAGATCGTTGTAGAAAATCGACTTGTTCGGGACCTCCATGTTGATGCCGAGCTGAACGAGCAGTTGTCGAAGCAAATTCTGAACTTCACGCGGGTGGGGCGCGCGGTCGGCGATAGGGTTGGTCGTCGCTCCGGCCAAGCCGCCGGGCGGAGTTCCGACCTTGAGTCCGAAGGCTCGCTCAAGGCCTGCGAGAAAGTTGTTGGTATCCACGCGAAATGTTCTCACCTGCAAAGGCAGGGGTTGAGACAGAACACTTGGGACGGCGATTCCGTAATCCTGCGCTCGGGCTGGATCCGGCGAGAATACCACTCCATATTCTTCGATTGTGTAACTGATGGGACGATCCGCCACCCGGGTGAGCGCATTCAGAACATCTTTGAGGCGGACATTCCGCAGGGCCGGATGAATCCTGATGACCACGTTGTTCAGTTCCGCAAGATCCAGCAAAAGCTGCGGGATGGCCTGGCCGGTGACTGGATCGATCCTCGGCTGAGTTGTTCCGCTGTCCAGATTGCGTCCCAGAAGAAAGTTCACCCCGCGTCGGTCAGGGTCGAGCTTACGGGATAAATCATAGAGATCTTTGACAACTTCGGATAGCGGGATTGAGTCGTACAGGACTTCCGCGAGAACAATCTGTTCCAGCTTCGATTCAATCTTCATCCGCTGCTCAGCGGGCCGTGCCACGCTAGACTTGCTGGATTTTGGCGCCGCCTGAGTTGCGGCAGCGGCGGCGCTGGTTGAGGCCATCCCGGGGCGTATCAGGCCGTACCTCTCCAACAACTTCGGATCCATCTTGAAGATGATCGAATTCGATTCGGGCTTCTGGGGTGGCGCGGCAGGAGTTTCCTCGGCCGATGGAACCGGCTGGCCGGATGTCTCCCCGGCCGCAGGAACCGACTGTTGTGCTAGAGCAAAAGGGCTCTCAGCCGCGGATGATGTGATCAGCGCCAACGCGATCAAGGTATGTTTCCAGGTGTCCTGCAGTGCTTTCATTGTTTCTCCTTTTCTGAAGGTTTCTGGGCCCGCCAACGCGGTCGAGACCGCGACCGCGCTCGCGAGGCCTACGGGTCCAATCAAAATCACCAAAAGGCGGTGCCAGAGTTTGGGCGGCCTCCAAGAATGCCGCCTTAAACCCACGAGACACTCCACTCGCCGGGCGAGTCCGGATTGGAATCCGGTTCCCGCCACCCCCGTCCAGCCGAGCCGCCGGTCCTTCGAGAGCTGGCCTCCCAGCCGGACAAGGCATCCCGCGAGCGTCCGTGGACCATCCTCCAGGAGGAGGCTGGTTTCGTCGGCAGCCGCTTCCGCGGCACTCTGCCAGCGGCTCCTCACCCACCAAACGATGGGATGCCACCAAAGCAGGGTGGCCAGGAGCTCGCTTAGAAATCGCCATTCTGAGTCGTGCGATGCCAAATGGCCCAGCTCGTGCGCGAACATGGTTTCCTGCTCTTCGACGCGAAAATCGCGCGTAAAGTTCCTGGGCAGGCCAATGGCCGGTCGCAACACGCCAAACGCGATCGGCGCTTTAAGCCGTTCGATTTCCAACAACCGAATAGACCCTCGCAGATGAAGTCTGGCTGCCAGTTCCTGAACGCGGCCATGCAAGCAAGGCTCGCTGATTTCCCGGCGTTTCAGACTGACCAGCCGGTAGAAAAGCCGCCCCATCAGGAAACCAAGAGCCACAACGACCGTCCCAACCAGCCAGACAAACGCCGGCCAAAAGAACGAAGGGATCTTCAACAGAAGCAATGCGGTATCCGTCGCCGGTTCTCCTCCCACCGCCTGAAGCAAGGTCCCGGCTTGGCCAGCCGGAATCAGCCTGACACCCTCGCTTGGGTTCAATTCTCGCGGGCCATCAGCGCGCCGAAGAGAAGGAACTCCAAGCTCCAAGCGGTTCTTCTGCCAACGAGCAGCGACGCCCCTCCGGAACGCCGCGGTCAATTCAGCGTTGGATTCGGTCGCACCCGCGGTTGTGTTTGGGTGCAAAGAGTCGGACCGCACGCTCTCTCGCTGCAACCGATCCGACGTCCTCTGGCCGCGGTCGCGGAAAAACGACGGCAAACCTGCGAAATCTAAAAGTATCAGTCCGAGGATGCTGAGTATGCAGACTTGCCATACGGTTCGCCGCCAGATTGCCGACGCCACTCGTTTTTGAATCAGTTCAGCAATTCCGACAACCAGGATCACCTTGACGGCCACTGCGCCGACCAGACTCCAAGTTGCGAGCAAACCCTCCGCGAGATTCATAGCTTCTTTTTTCGTTGATCGATGAGGAGTTCCAGTTGGGCCAATTCATCACGACTGACCTCGCGCGACGTGAGCAGATGGCTGACCATGTTCGCCAAGCTGCCTTCAAAAAACCGGTCCAACAAGTGGTCGGCCATGCTCCGCGTGACGGCTTCGGCGGCGACGGTCGGCTGATAAACAAAACTCCGGCCTTCGTTATGATGGCGGACGAGACCTCGGACCTCCATTTTGCGCAGCATGGTGGCGATCGTCGTATAGGCCAAGTTGCTCTCCGCGCCGAGCGCTTCATGAACGGAGGCGACTGTGGCTTCACGCCGATCCCACAAGACCTTCATGATCTTCAATTGAAGATCGCCCAGTCGATGAACTTTTGGTTTGCTCACGGCGTTTGTGATTAACTACTCCAGTAATACTACCAAGGTAGTATTTGTGTCAAATTTTTTTCTTCGCCTCTTGGTAGAGCCTCGGTGTTGCTCAACGAAGCGCAGAATGAAAGACTGCGCTACTTCGTCTGGAAAGTTCGCCGGTGTCCAGTCGCGGGGATGCTGACTGTGTAGCTCTTGCCGGACGGATCAACCGAGAGCTTGATGTAGTTTCCCTGGCACTTCTGCTCCAGATTCGCAATGTATTCATCCGCAGTGTTGTTCTCGCGACCTTGGCGGAGGTTGCGATGGACCTGGTACAACGCCTGAATTGAGGACGCCGCCTTAAGTGCCGCGAAGGTATTGGCTTCGCACCCTTTGCTCGGTCCATTGCTCATGACGGCGACAGTCGGCGCCAGGCTGCGAATGAGGACCGGATTGTTACTGACATCCAGGCCATGATGGTTGACCTGATAGACATCGACCTCCCCGACCAGGTTCACCGGACAAACGAGCTGACCTTCCACATTCCAGGTCAGGTCGCCTCCAACGAAGATTTGGAACGCTCCGTATTGGAGCAAGCTCACAACACTATTGGCGTTGTCCGAAGTGTCTTCGTCCTTTGTCGTCGCAGTGTCACAAACCGGATTCTTGGGCGCGGACGCCGACGCGGCGATGAATTTCTGCTGCGCGGCAATGCAACGAAGCGTGAGCTTGGGTGCGCCCTCGGTTTGTCTCAGCGGGAACTCCTGTCCGGGAGTGATGACCTTGCGTTTCTCCGCCTTGAATTCGCGGTACGGCTTGATGAGCAACGGCCAGCGTGTGTCATTCCGGTTGCCGTCCGGATTTGTTTCCGGAACGCCATTATCATAGACCTGGCCGATGGGGATGAGCGCCGCCAGCTCGGCCGCGCCGCCGAAGTGATCGGTGTGGAAGTGCGTGGTGACGTAATGATCGATCTTCCGCAGCCCTGCCAGTTCCGCGGTCTTGCGGATCCGGCCGGGATCACGGACGCCGGGGTTGCCGGAGTCGATCAAGACCGATTCGCGCGTGGGCGTGACGATGAGCGTCGCGGCGCCGCCTTCCACGTCGGTCCAGTAGATGTCGAGGGTTTTGTCCGCGGCCAACGCCTGTCCCGCGAGCGCGAAGACGCAAGCTGTCAGGAAGGCCGAAGGTCGGACGGGAGTTCTAGAGTGCATAAGTTGGAATCTGAGATTTACAGCGTGTTTTGGAAATGGGTGGAACGGGCTACCGGCCCGTATTCGGCGGCAACCTGCCACCGAAAATGGCGGCAGGCCGGCAGCCTGCCGCAACACGCCAATGGCTTGTTCCACTCAGAAGGCATTTTCAAAACCCGCTCTTAGCCAAGTCGGCGCTACGATTGCAGGGGATGCGTCCGCTTGGCCAAGGGCAGCAGTACTCGGCTCCCGGATAAGGCCGCTTCATAGACCGCCATCACCATCTCGATCGACTTCATCGCGCCGTGCCCGCTGGCGATGGGTTCGCGATTTTTCTGGATGGCGTCGAGCCAATCATCCACCAATCGCCCATTCGCCGGGCCAAACGCAGATTCCGCCGCCGACCACTTGAGCGTCGGATCATCCGGTAGCGGCCGCCATTCGATTGTCTTTCCGCTAGCTGTCCAATCCGCCGTCTTCGCGAGAAATATCTTGGGAACGACCTCGGTCAAAATCCGGATCACGCCTTTACTGCCGATCAACTCGAGTCCCCACGGCCCGGCTGTCTGGCGAAGTTTCGCTCGGCTGGTGAAACTCGCGTTCACACCGTGGGATAACGCGAATTGGGCGTGGATTTCGTTCCCGGCGATCAGGCCGATATTCTCGGTGGCGGAGCGGGCATCGCTCCGCGTAATGTCGCGGCCATGTTGCAGCACTCGGGCCGCGCACCACAGCACGTCCCCGGCGGAAAACCGGATCAGATCGAACAAATGAGTGCCCAAGACGATCATGTCCTCTCCGCCGGCGCGGTTATCTTGTTTGCCGTGCGCGCGAATCTCCAGCAATTCCCCGATCACTCCGTCCTGAAGCGCCTTCTTCAGATGCTGAACATTCGGCGCCAGTCGCATTTGGTGGGCGACGACAATTTTTCGCCCCATCCGATCCGCTGTGGCCAGCAAATCGTCCGCTTCCCAAAGCGCTTGCGTGAAGGGTTTCTCTGAATAAACGTGGGCCCCGGCCTGGAGCGCAGCCTTGATCATCGGATGATGCTGGTCCGTCCAGCGCAGGGCCACGCAGACAAGTTGGGGCTTCTCTTTTTCCAACATCTCTCGGTAATCCGAGTACTGGCGGGCGGCGTGACTCCGCTGCGCGACTTTGGCGCGGCCGGCGGGAACGGGGTCAGCCACCGCGGCGACTTCGATGTTTTCGCGATTGTTAAAGATGAGGTCGTGTTCGTGGCCGAAGTCGCCTTTGCCGGTGTGGCCGATGATCGCGGCCTTGAACTTCTGAGGCTTCGAGTCGGCGCCGGTTGCCGTGGCGCTTAGGGTGGTCGCGAGTCCGCTGCCGGCGGCTAGGCAAATCGAGGTTCCCAGGAAAGCTCGCCGGTTGGCCGTGGCAGGGACAGCTCTGGAGTTAGTTTCTCGTCTCATAGGTTGGGCTTGGGTTCTGCGTTTACGGTGACTGCCTCGACGTTCTTGACCAGCTTTGCGAACTGAACGTTAGAATCGTTTCGGCCTGGATCCAGTGTTCGACCTGCCTTCGCCATCTCCGAAATCTGGAATCGGTTCACGGCATTTAAGTCTTCCAACTTGATCGAAGTCATGGCCGCATGATCGACTGCTCGGCAGCTTTTTCAAGCCCGGATACGGCGTCGTTTAGCGTGACTCGGATCCAACCTTTTGGCAATTCGAGCAACTTCCTACGGCTGGGCTTGGCCGGCATGTTCGGTGGATGAACGGGTGTTGCTGGCCGATGAAACAACGTTCTCGGGCCTCGCCTGATTAGCCGAGAAGTCCACTTGCCGGGCCTGGAGTCTCGAATGCTCGTCGCGCGGATGGCCGTAGATTCGCATCGCCAGCGCTCGGCAAACCCGCATTTCCTCCCAGATCGGTCTCGCGATCGGTAGATTTAGCGCTCCACGGGAAGAGAATGAGAGGGACCTTAAGTCGAGACCGTGCCTCCTTACCGCCGGTTCTTCCAATAGAATGGTCGGCGATGCAAGTGCATCACGGCTTTGATGTGGAGGGCGTCGGCTTTGGCTTGGTAAACCACGGCATACGGAAACCGATGTAAGTTTAGCTTGCGGTTGTCGCCTCGGATTCTGTGCCAGCGTTCGGGGGCCTGCACGATCCGGATCAAAGCCGCTTCATACTCCTGGAGAAAATCCTCGCCCAAGCCCGGTTGCTGTTGTTCATACCACAGCGCGGCGGCTTCCAATTCCTGGTCCGCTTCAGGATGGCTGACGACGCGAAGCATGGAGTTTGGCTCGGATGTCTCGCACAGCTTCCTCCGCCGGTTGGCTCCGCACCGTGCCTTCGTCGATCTCGCGGGAGCGCCGGTCGATCACTTCAAGCCACTGTGTTTCCGCATCCGGGTCGTTCTCAGAATCGAGGCTGGCAATCAGCTTGTGAGCCAGCAACGCCCGCTCTTGGAGAGGCAGGGCGAGCGCTTGATCGGCCAGTTTTTCAGCGGTCGCGTTCATGGAGTTCAGGCTACGGCAGCAACCAGTTCATTTCAACCCTGCGCTTCTCGCTCCCTGAGGTGGAATCGATGCGCCGCGTCAGCTCTTCGTCTGAAGCAGTCCGTTCGGAACCGGCGTCTTCAGGCATTCTGCGTCCTCCATGTTTTGAGAGCGTCTCTGCTGGGCGGCGAGCAGGAAATCGAGCGTCAGATTGTAGAGTTCGGGAGTTCCGCACTGAGGGTAAACCTCCTTCAGTTCCTCCTCTTCCGTTTGGGGACGTCGGCCTGATCTTCAAGAGAGGCAACGGAGATAGCAGAGATGAGCCCGTCTCCACGTCTCGTTTCATTCAATGTCCCCTGTCGGCTTGCGAGCCTGATGCGGTCTTGGGCTCGGCTCGGTTCGCTCGGTTCTCAAAACGAAATATCCCCTTGCCAAACCAAAGGAACGTCAGTTCAATGCCCACGCTTTCGGCGGCGAGATAGCTCAGTCGGTAGAGCAGAGGACTGAAAATCCTTGTGTCGCCGGTTCAATTCCGGCTCTCGCCACCAACGTCAGACCACCCAATAAAATCAAACGTTTTGTCTTGATCAGCGGCCTCAGCTCAACCGTGAATTTCACGCGTCCTTTCCAGCCCAAACGAACTCCCCATCCTCCGTCTGCCGGAATCGCTCGCGCGGCACGTTCAGCTTGCCGCGCACGCCTTGGGCTTTCTTCAATTGCGTGGCAGTCCATTTCTTCTTCGCGGCGAGATCGTCCCACGGGACGGCAGGCGGGATGCCGGCGGGGACCGATTCATCCTGCACGGTTTGTTTGAAGAATTTCGCGAACGTTTCGTAGCTGGCGTCGAGCTTTAGGGATTGTTTGCCGTCCTTGTTTTCGGCAGTGTCGCATTTCCATTGCTCGTCCCAGTGCCGCTTGTAAACCGGCTGCTCATGCGGCGGATGTGTGTCAAACGGTTACAAACTCCAATGCGCGGGGGTTCAACTGCGGCGCGCGCTGGGAGAGGTTCAGGATTTCCACGCCGACGACGCGGTTCTGCGCGTCGTAATCCAGCACCACGCCGGGCGAGACCTCCTCCGACTCGATGATCGTCGAGTCATGAAGGCGTAAATAGAGGGCATCAGCCTTCTGGTCCACGTGCAGTTTCATAGTTGGCCTTTCATCGCGCGGTCGAAATATACACTGACCACGCGTTCGGGAACAACCGTCGTGTTGACGACCACGCGCAACACGCGGTTTTCGTTTTCGGGAATCTTCCGCTAGCGCCGTTCCAGTGTCGCATCGGTTGGGTCGGGCACTTTCAACTCCGGCTCGCCCAAAGCCCGCTCCAACCACTCGACGGGTATGGCGCACTCCTGCATCGCGGTGCGCGCGTGTTCAGTCAGTTCGTAGTTCATCGCGCCTCCTCCACCAGTTGGATTTCGTCCGGGGTGAGGGCGTAGAGGCGATAGACGCGCTGGTCAATCTCGCGCTCCAGCGCGCTCGTGTCCGCCAACGGATCGGTGCCTGTCTGCCGTGCCGGCACAGGCAGGCGCTTGGCGGACAAAATCCGCTCCACCAGACCGGCCAACGCGTCGTGCTCAGGCCCGAGCACGTTCGCGGGCATGAGGAATGTCACCGGCGCGAAGCGGGCGTACGTCGGCATGTTCCAACGTCAGCAGGGCGACCGTGTGGCCAAAGTAACCGACGAACTCCACTTCAAACGCGTCTCCATCGCCGTGGATCAGGACAGCCGTGCCGACGTCGCCGCGCTTCAATCCGTGTTCCGGCAAGTCGCGCGTCAGTGCAACGGCATCCAGTTCTTTGATGTTGCTCATAGTTTTGGTAGCGGATGTGCGGTTACGAAACGCGGCGCATCGCTGCCGGGGTCAATATACACGTCGGGCTCCGCTCGCCAGACGCGGAGGCAATGCAATGCTGTACTCAGGCGAACACCTCAACCCGCGCCCGATAACCCAGCCGCTGGAGTAGCTGCTCGCAATCTTCCCACGTCAGTCCGAAGGCGCGCACGTCGGCCACGCCCAGCCGTGAAACGACATGACGCAACGCTTCCATTTCCGATTCGACGAACTCGTCTTCCATCAGCGCGTTCTCGGCCCAATCCACCAACTGCGCCAGCGAAATCTCGTGGTGGAGGTACGCAGCGAGCTTGCTCGCAACCGTCTGCTTCGTGACTGTCATGGTGTCATCCTACAGTTTCTGGTGGCCTTTATCCACCGGGTATTTCTCGTGAATCTCAACCAGCTTGCCCTGGTCGTCATAAACCTCCTGCCAGAAACGGAGTGTGGTTTCGTTGGCGTCCACTTCCTTGAGGTAGCGCGCCAGCCAGCCCAGCTTGCCCGGCACGTCGAGACGATAACGCCGCCCACCATCGGCCAACTCGTCCCAGTGGCCAAACTTCTTCTCGTTCTGGGCGCGAGTGCTCATTTCGCAGCCTCCTCC
The DNA here is from genome assembly GCA_016209525.1 of Verrucomicrobiota bacterium. Lineage (GTDB taxonomy): Bacteria > Verrucomicrobiota > Verrucomicrobiia > Limisphaerales > SIBE01 > VHCZ01. Next base: position 1,815 of record JACQWK010000498.1, on the reverse strand, counting down.
ACCAGCTTGATTTCGTCCGGGGTGAGGGCGTAGAGGCGATAGACCCGCTGGTCAATCTCCCGCTCCAGCGCGCTCGTGTCCGCCAACGAATCGGCGCCTGTCTGCCGTGCCGGCACAGGCAGGCGCTTGGCGGACAGAATCCGCTCCACCAGGCCCGCCAGCGCGGCGTGCTCCGCTCGCTCCGACGCCGAGGCGAAGTCTATCGGGCGGATGGGGAGTTGTTCGATGAACTGCTTGTTCGCGGCGAAGTAGCCGCCGTGGAAGTTCGTCGAGATGCGCTTGAGGAAGAAATCCAGCAGCCGCGAGTTCAACAGCGCGCAAAGGTAAGCTAAGCTGCCACGCGTGCCTGGGGTCGTGATGCCATAACCGCCGGTCGTGACGTTGATAAAATAAAAACTCTCGTCGTGGTCGGCGTAAGCGCCAAGCTCGGTAATCATGTAGGGCACGAGGAGTTTCGGCTGCTCCCACATCCCCAAGTTTTGCGTTCGCCCGAAGCGATACCATTCGTTGTCCTTGAACGCACCCTTCTCGCGATCTTCAAGCAGCCGCCTGTTCTTCGACAGATACTCCCACGCCAGCGGGAACGTCTTTCGCATCTCGGCGGGAGTGTAGATGCGAGCTTCGTTGTTGCGGACCTCATAAGGAAAGAGGACCAGTGCAGTTGGCCGCGCGAAATAGCGACCAACTTGGCCGCTCCGAACCACGCGCTTGAGAATGCCGGTTTCGACTTGGATGGGTTTGTCGAGTTCCTTTGAAAAGACTTCGGTCAGGCCGTCTTTGGTTCGCTTGAATTCCTTGAACAAGTAAACCGTGTCAGCGCTCGTGATTGGACCTTGAAACATTCTGTCGGCGACATCCCCCAGCTTCACCGGCATCCCCTGGAGTTTGTCGAACAGGCCGCTGGATTGGCCGACGGCGAAGTTCCATTCGGCGGCGGTGAGGCGGGCGGCGGGTAGGGCGGTTTCGGGCGCGCGCAGCGTGGCCAGCCAGTCGGGCAGGTTGTCGGCGCGCACCCAGCGGCATTCGTCCGCGCCGGCTTTGGCGAGGAAGAGCAGGCACACGTAGTTGGTCGCGCCGGGGAAAATCTGCTGGTCGCCAAAGTGGACGACGTGGCGGAGGTGCTGGCCTTTGGCGAGCAATTCGCGCAGCGGCTCGCCGTATTGAGCGTTGAAGAATTTGTGCGGGAGAATGAAGGCCAGTTGTCCGCGCGGCTGGAGCAGTTGCAGGCTGCGCTCGACGAACACGACGTAGAGGTCGTAGTTGCCCTTCTTCGCGGCGTCGTAGTGCGTCTTGAACCACGCGACCTGCGCCGGCGCGGATTGGTTGAGCACCTGGATGCGCACGTAAGGCGGATTGCCGACCAGGAGGTCGAAGCCAGAGAGGTTTGTAGTCCCGGCTTTAGCCGGCCCGGCGTTCACCAATTCCAGCGCGTTGGATTTTTCGGGCGCGCTACCGGCTAAAGCCGGGACTACGAACCGATGGAACACTTCCGCGAAATCGAGCTGCCAGACGAAGGTGGGTTTCTTCGGGTCGTCGAAACGGGCGCGGAGGCGTTCGAGGGCGTCGTCCTGGTCGGCGGCCTTAAGTTTGCGGGCGGCGCGGATTTCGGCGAGCACCGCGCCCATTTCCTTTTGCGCGTGGTCCAGTTCGGCCACTTTCTCCGCGTTGGCCGGGTCGGGGATGAGGCCCAGTTCGTTGCGAGCCACGGTGAGTTCAATTTGCGCAAGTTCGCCGGTGGCTTCGTAAATGGCGAAGCGGAGACGGCGTTTTTCCGGGACGGACTCGGCGTTGTAGAATTCGCGCTTGGCGGCGGCG
>JACQWK010000497.1 GCA_016209525.1 Verrucomicrobiota bacterium | reverse complement strand
CTCGCGGGGAGAGGATGAAGAGCTTGATGCAGCCCTGGTCCAACCTGCTCCGGCTATTTCAATTCTTGGCCGAATGAGCTAATTTGGGAACGGTCTGAAGATGGTCGCGCGGTTGAGACTATGAAACGACAGAGGCATCACGCCGTTTTGCTGGGCTTCGCATGTCTCATCTCCGCGCTCGCTGCCGGTGCCCGTGAGCCGGCACAAATGCGGCTTGTTTCCAGCTCCCTGCGGTTTCAACCGGCCACGACAAAATCGGCCGGCCAAACCTATGCCTTCCAGCTTACGGCGGACGGTGGATTTTCTGAGATGAACGGGGAACTCGCGGCGCTCTACTCGACGAACTTGCCCACACACGGGGCGTTCTTCCGCCTGGACAATCCGCTCACGTTGGACCCGATCACGGGTCAGATCGCCTTCGATCAGGCCGAACCGCAGGACCTTAACCAGAACGGCTTTGACGATTTTTTTGAAGTCAGCCAGCCGGCCTCCGGAACCAGTCGCGGCCTGTTCGAGACAACCGTAGATCGTGGCACCGTGACCGCGACCTGGAGCCGTGCCGCCGGATCAGCCACCGGCACCTGCCGCCTGCGCTTGACCGGTTTGGAGTTCGGACAGTGGCCGGAATTCACACACACCTTCGAGCTGCTGGAATACGCCGGCAATTTCGTCTATTCGCCGGGCACGAACACCGTCACAGGCACGCTCAATCTGGCCCAAGCCGGAACACCCGCGAACACGTTGTCAGGAGCCCTCACCCTCGCACGAGCCGCGACAAAAAGCTTCGACCAATTGGTGCTCTTGCCAGGCAGCTTGCTCAACTCGGCCGGCCAAGTCATGCTCTACGATGGGACCGGTTTGGCGCGCGACACGAGTACCAAGACCAACTATTTCGGCTTCGTGACGCTCGTTGACGGAGATCTCTCGACCCAGACGGTGGACTACTTCGATTGGACCCTGTCGATTGATGATCCAAACGACTCCAACGGCAACGGCATTCCGGATTTGAGCGATGATCCGTTCGCGGTCGAAAAACGTCCCCTGCTGCGGTTAACCATGGGGCCGTCCCAACTGCTCTTGAGCATCAGCGGAGTGTCGGGAAGGACATACGATTTGGAGCACGCGGCTGCGCTCAATGCGACCGAGTGGACTCGAAGACTCTCGATTGCGCTGACGAATGATTCTCAGGTCGTGATCCTGCCATTGCCTGATGCGGCGACGGGCTTCTGGCGCCTGCGCGGCCGGTAGCGAGTGCGGCGGCCACTTGCCGCCCAAAAGTCCGCCAGGCGGGCATCCCGCCGCAGCAGGTTGGTGGCCTGGTCCGCTCCGAAAGCAATTCTCAGGCAGGCCCTGACGCTAGAAGCGACCCTTCAACCTGTTCCTGAGCATTCGCCCAGGAGGCTAGCCATGGCGCGCTAGCGTTTGGACTGCGTGCGATTTATCGCCGCTCGTGAAGCCCATGTGGCTAGGTCCCGCCTCAGAAAAGCGCCGGTGAACCGGGCGCACTCCAAACGCTGGCGCGTCGTTCAGGCCATCGCTCGGCCGTTTTATGGAAGTGTCATAGTACTAGCGAGGCGCGCCTCAGACCGACAAGACGTGCTTCTTATTCGGTAGCCTCGCTGCCCCTTCCAATCCCAGCAATTCTCATTTTGGCAACGGGCGCGGTTCGTGACCGTAAGGCGGACACTCCTGTCCGCACATTTTCGGAAGTCTTGCGGACAAGAGTGTCCGCGTTACGGCCAAAATGAGAATTGCTGTTCCAATCCACTTCTCCTGCGCCTCGCTAATAGATTCCTTGAAGGGGATGAGGGAAGGATTTGCAGACAACGGCAGAACTTGACTCAAATGCAACGAATTTCAGCAGTCAAGGAGTCTAGTGGTTGATGTCTCGCTCCGCCAGCTTCGCCAGGCACCAGTCATATTCGGCCACCAATTGGTCCACGACGCTTCTGTTTTTCATCTCGGGCGGCATGACCTCCCACGTGTATGTTTCCATTTCCAGGTGAGAGCAGAGCGCCGGATTCGCCTGGAGCGCGTCCATCACACCCAGAAGGTGGTCGGAGGTGTTCTCGAAGTGCGCGGTCGGACGGCTATGGAGAGGAATGTGGAAATGGATGCGCCATTCTTCGGATTGCGGAGTGCGGAGTGCGGAGTGCCGAGTGAGCGCCGCATCAAGATCACGATACCGCGTCAGGGTTCCATCCTCGCGTCGCGCGATGACCTGGTGGAAATAGACATCGTCGGCGAACGCGGTCAGTGCTTGGCGCGCTTCGGCCGTCGGGCGGACGCGGAGGGCGGAGCTGAAATGAATCTTGCTGATCTTGATCCCGTGGCGCTGAAATTGGCCGATGACGTCCTGCGGCTCCTCGAATTCGACGGCCAAATGACACGTGTCGTAATTGACTCCCAGATGCCGGTCGAGGCGAGAGTCCTTCGGCCGGTCCGCGCGCATCTCTTCGAAAAACCGGGCGGTCTCGGGACTGGTTTCCAGATAACAAAGGGGCTCGGGTTCCAGACCCAGATGGAGCTGCTTGCCGGTGCGTTCGGTGAGCGTGGCGGTGTGCTCAACACAGCGCCAGAGATTCGCCCGCATGAGGCGGAGTTGATCCTTGGTGGTGATGAATTCTTTGAACGAGCACGGCACCGTGCTGACGCTGCCTTCGACGCCTTCAGGGACGAGCACCGCCAGGAGGTCGAACAAGCGGTTTGTGTAGTCCAGGCGGTCTTGCGTCGTCCAGTCGGGAACATAGACCTGTTCTTTGACCCGGCCGCCGTGGAATCGTCCAAACGGAAATCCATTGATCGTGAAAATGTAGCAGTCGTTCTGGTCGAGCCAGAGTTGGAATTCGGACAAGCGCTTGGGCTCCGCGAGTTCGCGTGAGGCCAGATCGCTCAGGCGAAGGCCGATCGCGTAGGGCGCCTTCGGGGAAACCTGGTTTCGGACGGCTAGGGTGTGCCGCTGCAAAGCCTCGAATATCTCGGCCCAGCTTTCGCCGCGATGGATGTTCGTGGAATAAGACAGGTGAAAGCCGTGGCTGAGTTTCATGTGCGAACGATGTTCCGGTGAGCTCTGAGCCGCGTTACCTCGGCCGCCCATGCAAGCGTGGATTCTCAGACAGGCATCCAGTGCCGACGTCCATCGAACAGTCAGCTTGGATCACAGGTGCCTGAATCCGAGGCGTGGTATTCCTCTGTCATCAGTTTGTCGCCGTGAGCGGGGTTCGGGATCAGTTTCCGCCCCTTGGTATCCACCACCAGGTCCAGGTGCTCCAAAGGGATTTGACCTAGCAAATTGGGCACATTCTCATCCACTTCAACGACGTCGAAATTGCCGTCGCGTCCCATCAGTTCCAAATGCACCGGGTCGTACGTGCTGCGGCGACGCAACCGGTTGGTCGTTTGCGAATCGACTTCACCAGTTTTATCCAGTCCGAGGGAGCGGATCACGCTCGGTTTCAAGTAAAGACGAGTGGCTCCTGTATCCACAAGCGCCTCCACATCGAGCGCCCGCGGCGGCCGTCTCAGTCGCTTCAGATGGCGCAGTTTGAAGTCCAGATAGTTAGTCAGTTTAAGCTGAACGACGACTCTTCCCATGCGGCAGAATATGTCACAAGTGCACGGGGTGTTTCAACGCGCAATTCAACTGCCCATTCGAGACTTTTCGGGCCTGTCGGAAGGGAAGTCAGGGACGCGGTAGAACGCGTCCCTACCAAGTTCAGGAGCAGAATCTCTGGTTAGGGCAACATGAACTTCGGGCATTGGCTCATGAATTGCGCCGGGTTCTGATAGATCATCTTGTCGATGGCTTCCGGGCTGTGGCCGCGCTTCCGCATCTCCAGGGCTGTGCGCGGCACGGCCAGCGGAATGCTGACGCCCCAATCACAGGCGCTGTTCATCCAGAGCCGTTCGTGGCCGTACACCTCGATCATGTCGATGGCCCGGGCGGGCGTGCATTTAGACTCCGGATACAATGTCATCCCCGCCCAGAAGCCGGCGTCGAGCACGAGCTTAATTGTGTGCTCTTCGACGTGGTCGATGATGACTCGTTCGGGCCGAATCCGGCGGTCGCTCTTCAACGCATCAATAATCAGCTTGGTTCCTTTGAGTTTGTCTTCGAGATGGGGCGTGTGAACCAGGATGAGCTGATCGTGGCGCGCCGCCAAATCAATGTGCCACTCGAGGACTCGGATTTCATTTTTGCTGTTTTTGTTGAGTCCGATTTCGCCGATGCCCAAAACTGTGGGCCGATCGAGAAATCTTGGAATGATCGACACGACCTCTTCGGCGAGCTTTGTGTCTTCCGACTCCTTGGGATTGATGCACAGCCAGGTAAAATGGCGGAGGCCGAACTTCGCCGCGCGTTTGGGTTCATGCTCGGTCAATTGGCAAAAGTAATCGTGAAAACCCTGAACTGAGCTCCGGTCGAATCCGGCCCAAAACGCGGGTTCGCAAACGGCCTGACAGCCGGCCGTGGCCATATCGACATAGTCGTCCGTGACGCGGCTGACCATATGTCCGTGGGGTTCGATGTAGCGCATGAGAAGAGTTGAGAGTTGAGAGTTGAGAGTTGAGAGAGCGGGCACAAAGGCTCAGGGTTTCCGGTCCGGTGGAATCATGCTGGCCCTGCATGTGCCGTCCGAAAGTTGCTTTCCCCTCACCCCGGCCCTCTCCCTAGAAGAGAGGGAGAAACGCCCGCTAGGCGCGGATGAGGCTGCTGCTCCTGGATTAGCACAAGGCTGCGGCCCGCATTCCCTCTCCTTGGGGAGAGGGCCAGAGTGAGGGGAAAGGGGTGCAGCCACCTTCCTTGAACGACGAAATCCAGCCCATGAGATCACGCGGGCTGAGTCTCGATAAACCCGATTTGCGCAGTCGATCCGGTTATTCCAGACGTAGAACTTTTCGAAATTGAACATAGCATTCTCTCCCAGGGATTGTCTCGGCTCTCAACTCTCAACTCTCAACTCTCAACTCTCAACCCTCAACTTATTTAGTTCCCGGCCAAGCGCCGGAGGCGGCTTTGGGGGTGGCCTTGGCGATGGGTTTGGTCGTCGGATCACTGAGTGCGAGCAAGACCTGTTTGGCGCGCATGGGTTCTTTGCGATCCAATTCTTTGAGCGCTTGGCGAAAGGCTTTCAGACGAAAGTCCCCCTCGCCTTCGGCACGATCCACCCGGTCAAGGAACGCCGCCAGGTCGATCAGTTTGCACCGCGCGTCCATGAAATAGAGGTCCAGCATTTGTTGGCGTGTCATAGCTTGAAGCAAGCAATCGTTGTCGTTGCGCTGGCCGGTTCGTCTCTCGAGTTCGGTCGGTCAATAACAAGCCGCATCCAAACAGGCGAACGAGCCGGTGCAAAATCTAACCGAAACCCACTCAAAAACAACCTGCGATTGGAGCGTGCTTTTGAACCTTAATGCGACAGTTGGATGGCCGAAAACAACGAAAAATGCCGAGAGAAAAGAAGTTCTGAGGCGGGTACCACTCACCCGCAAGGCAAGCGGCCGGGTTCGCATGGAGGCGTCGAGGTCTTTGGTTCCTTTCGTCCCGAACGGCAGCGAGACGCTGCCGAAACTCGCAGCCGGGACGGCCACGCTACCGGAGGCCAATCACCTACGTTGCCGGCCCTTGGGCCGCAGCGAAATCCCCCAAGCGGGGCAGGCTGGAAGCCTGCCCTACGGCGGACTGAACAAATCCAACTGCGGTGGAGGCGCCAGCTTTTGCAGCTTCTCGCGTTCGGCGCGGTGGCGGGCGAAGGAGCGCACTTTCCCTTCGGGTGTCAGTTCGGATTCCTCGAGGTTGGACAGGATTTCCTTGGCGCGAGACAAGACCGGCTTGGGCACCCCAGCCAGGCGGGCCACTTGGATGCCGTAGCTCTTATCGGTCCCGCCAGGAACGATCTTACGGAGAAAAATGATTTGATCATTCCACTCGCGAACGGCGACGTTGAAGTTGCGCAGCCGGTTCAAGCGGCCTGCCAATTCTGTCAGTTCGTGGTAATGGGTGGCAAAAAGCGTCTTGGCCCCGACTTGGTTGTGCAGATGCTCGACAATCGCCCAGGCCAGGCTCAGGCCGTCGAACGTGCTCGTGCCGCGGCCAATTTCATCCAGGATGATCAAACTGTTCCGTGTCGCGTTGTTCAGGATGTTCGCCGTTTCGCTCATCTCCACCATAAACGTCGATTGGCCGCGCGTCAGGTCGTCACTCGCGCCGATCCGTGTGAAAATCCGGTCGAGCAAATCGATCCGGGCGGTTTTGGCGGGAACGAACGATCCGGTGTGGGCCAGCAAGGCCAGCAACGCGACCTGCCGGATGTAGGTGCTCTTGCCGGCCATGTTGGGTCCGGTGATCAGAGCGATCTGTTGGTCCGCAAGGTCAAGTTCTGTGTCATTCGGAACGAACCGTTCTTCCGTGAGCACCTGATCCAGGACCGGATGGCGGCCTTCACGGATTTGAAGCACGCCGTCCTCCGCCACCGTGGGACGGCAATAATCGAAGAGGCGGGCCGTTTCGGCGAAGCCGGCCAGAACATCGAGTTGGGCGAGGGCCTGCGCGGTTTGTTGGATCGCTGCCATGCGTCCGATCACGCCCTCGCGCACGCGAAGGAACAATTCGTACTCGAGCTTCAGGCTCCGCTCTTCGGCTCCCAGGATTTTACTTTCCATTTCCTTGAGCGCCGGGGTGATGAATCGTTCGCCACCCGCGATGGTTTGCTTTCGGACGTAATCGGCCGGCACCTTGTCCAGGTGCGTCTTCGTCACCTCAATGTAGTAGCCGAACACCGAATTGAACCGGACCTTCAACGACGGGATTCCAGTCCGTTCGATTTCCTGTTGCTGCAGCCTGGCAATCCAGTCCTTGCCCTCGCGGGTTGCCCGCCTGAGTTCGTCGAGCGCCGCGTCGAATCCGTCGCGGATCAAGCCGCCTTCCTTGAGCGCCAGCGGGGGATCATCTACCACGGCATGCGAGATGAGATCGACGAGGTCGGGGCAATCACACAATTGGCCCGCGAGTTCAACGAGCAAGGGGAGCATCCCTTCGTTGCGAAACACCGAGCCGGTGACGCCGCCCGTCGGAGGCTTGACCGGAATTGGTGGTGGGACTATTGGTTGCGCTAGCCCGCCATGCGGCGGGGGGAGCTGTGTCATCCCCGCCGGCCCTGGCTCGGCCAGGGAGCTGGGAATGTCCATCGTCCTTCCAGCCACTGACGGGTCTCTTTTTTCAATCGCCGTCAAGAGCCACCGTTTGGCCGTTCCCTTCCAGTTGGTCCGCGCGATCGCACGATGTGTGGCCGAGTCGAGCTGAATCGTGTTTTCGTTCGAATCGGAAGGGGCCATCTGGAGAAGCAGCTCCTGGAGTTGGCTCAGGACTTCCGGGTGGTACGCCACAATCTTGGTCAGACCATATCCCCGCCCTGGCGTATGGCCGGCATTGCCCCAGACCAAATCGATCTCACCCACTTCCGGATGGAACAACGCCCCGGGCACTTCGCCAGCCTGAAGTTTCATGAGGTGGGCGATCGCCGCGCGCGGTTTGCCGCGCAACTGCTCGAAGATTGGTCCGCAAGCGCCATGGCCGGTCGGCTCGAGTTGGCCCGGATCGTCTGCTTGGAATTCTTCGCGCAGTGCTGACGGAGGGACTTCGTGAATCAAGTCCTGGCCGGCGCGGCCGGCGCCAACCGAGTCGTTGAAGCGCAGCACTTCAAAGAGGATCCTGCGAAGTTCGGGGATTTGTTCGAGGGCCAGTCGAAGCACAACCAAATCGCGCGCATTGCCGCTGCCGATGCTCAAACGGCTCAGCGTCCGTTCCATGTCGCGCACTTCGGCCAGTTGCTGGCGGAACCGCTCCAAGCCGGCGGAGTTTTGCACCCAGGTTTCGACAACTTCCTGCCGCCGGATGATTGGAGCCATGGCGGCGAGCGGCTGCGCCAGCCACTCCCGCAGCCGTCGTGCGCCCATGGGCGTGATGGTCCGGTTGACCGCGCCATAGAGCGAGGCGGCACGGGGGGCGTCGCGATGCAGCGGTTCGAGGATTTCCAGATGGCGGAGCGAAATGGCGTCCAGGATCAGGAAATCGCGGCCTTCGTAACAGGAAAGCCGAGTCAGGTGCGTGACCTCGCGCCGGAGATGCTGCGACAGGTAATGAAGGACGGCGCCCGCAGCTCCGATGGCTGCCGGCCGGTTCTTCAATCCGAAGCCGTCCAGCGAGCTGACCTTGAAATGATCGCGCAACGTGAATTGGGAGGTTTCCGGCGCGAACGCCCAATCGTCATAATTGTTCAGCACCGCGAAGTTGCTTTGGAGCCGAGAGCGCAAAGCCGCGGCTTGGGAAGGCAGGATGATTTCCGCCGGACGCAATCGTTCCAATTCTCCCAGCAACGCCGCGTCGGATTCCAACTGGGTCGCCTGAAAGTCTCCGGTGGTCAAATCGACGATCGCCAGCCCGTAAGTCCCGTGCAACGGATAGATCGCGGCGAGGAAATTATTGCGCTCGGCGCTGAGCATGCGCTCATCCAGATGGGTGCCGGGGCTGAGAATCTGCGTCACCTCCCGCTTGACGAGCTGGCCGGGCCGGGCGTCTTCCATTTGGTCGCAGATGGCGACTTTTTTTCCGGCCTTGAGGAGCCGGGCGATGTAAGTGTTGGCCGCGTGGTAGGGAATGCCGCACATGGGAATGAGCCCGCGTTTGGTGAGAGCCACGTGCAGCAACTGCGCGCCCTGTTGCGCGTCTTCGAAAAACATCTCGTAGAAGTCGCCCAGGCGGACCAGGAGCAAGGCATCGGCCGGCAATTGGCCCTTGATCCGGCGATACTGAGCCATCATCGGAGTCAGTTGTGCGTCGCTCGGCATGAAGAAAACCGTACTCTGGAAATTTTTCCGGGTCGAAACGAAAATCGCAAGAATTCGAGTGTTCAAGCGCTCATGGACGCGAATTTACGCGAATGGGAAACGCGCTCTCCGGTTGCGGGAAAATGCTACGCGTTCCGTTCGCGTGCATGGGCGGTTGGCCTGAACCGTCGCCGAAAATCCTTGGAAGGAGTTTTCCAGAAAAAAAACTGGTCAGCTTACGAGCGCCTCATTATGCTGGCGTGGCAACCTAACACGTGAACATCAACCCTTGAACGAATGGAGGTGACGATCCATGCCAGCAAAAAAGAAAGCAACGAAAAAGAAATCCACCGGCAAAAAATCCAAGAAAAAGTAACTTGACTCGCCTGACATTGACGGGATGGCAAGCCCCGGTTCGGAGACGTTGGGGGCTGCCATCCTGTTATACATCGCGCGCCTCCCAGGCTCGCCTCTGCGTTTGATTCCGTCGATCCGCTTCGTTTTCGGAGCTCCCCCTCATGGCGAAACTCGTCTTCGACATCGAAACTTCCGCCCTCTCGCTGGAGTCGTTCGATGAAGCGCAACTGGAATATCTGTTTCGCGACGCGGAGAAATTGCCCGACGAAGCCGCCCGAACGGCTCGCCAGGCTGAACTCAGACAGCAGTTGAACCTTTATCCGTTCACGGCCCAGGTCGTGTGCGTCGCCATGCTGAATGCGGAGACCGGCCGCGGGCAAGTCCTGTTCCTCGCCGAGGATTTTGAGCAAGGCGCGGCAGAAGGGGGGCCGGTTGAATTTGTGCCCTGTGTGGATGAAACCGAGTTGCTGACGGCATTCTGGGACGTCGCCAGGCATTACGAATCCATCATCACTTTCAACGGCCGCGGCTTTGACGTGCCGTTCATTTATCTCCGATCGGCGCTCCTGAACGTGCCGATCTCCCGCAAAGACTGGCTGGGTTACCGATATCAGACGGACCCGCATTGCGATCTGGCGGAGCAACTGACATTCTATGGCGTCAGCGGGCGTGACGGCGCGGCCCGGCGTTTCAATTTGGATTTCTACTGCAAATCGTTTGGCATCGATTCCCCAAAGAGCCACGGGGTGACCGGAATGGATGTGAACACGTTGCTGGCGGAAGGGCGCAATCGGGAGATCGCCGAATACTGCCTTCGAGACGTGCGCGCGACGGTTGCGCTCTACCAGATTTGGAGGGAACGCCTCGCCGGGACCAAGTAGTGGCCGATGAAGATTCCGGTCGCAGAAGACGAAGTGGTTGCCCGGGGTCAATCCAGTCCGCAGGCGAGTTTGGCGCGTTTCAGCACCGTCTGAGCGGTTGCCCGAGCCTTGGCCGCGCCTTCGCGCAACACCTGCTGCACGTAGTCCAAATTCTTGACGAGTTCCGCCCGTCGGGCGCGAGCGCCGGCGAAATAGCTCCAATACTGCTCGAACAGAGCTTTCTTCAAATCGCCGTAGCCAAAGCCTCCCGCGCGCAGCCGATCTTCCGCGTCTTTCGCGGCCTCCGCTGAAGCCACCAGTTTAAGGATCTGGACCGCAATGTTCTTTTGGGCATCCGGCTTCGGCTCGGCTGGAGGACGGCTGTCCGTGACGACGCTCATGATTTTCCTCCGCACGGCCTTCTCCTCGCCAAAGATTTCGATGGTGTTGCCGTAGCTTTTGCTCATCTTTTGGCCGTCGATCCCGGGCACCACGGCGACCTCATCGCGGATCTGCGCCTCCGGAACCACGAATGTCTCGCCGTAAAGGTTGTTGAACTTCATCGCGATGTCGCGCGTCACCTCCACGTGCTGTTTTTGATCTCGACCGACCGGCACAACGTTCGAGTCGTAGATAAGGATGTCCGCCGCCATGAGCACAGGATAGGCAAAGAGCCCGTGGTTGACTTTTTCGAGATCGTCATCTGCGAGCTTGGCCTTTTTGTCCTTGTAAGAGTGGCAGCGTTCGAGGAGGCCCATCGGCGTGACGGTCGAGAGCATCCAGGTCAATTCCGGCACCTCCGGAACGTCGGACTGGCGGAAGAAGACCGTGCGTTTGGGATCGAGGCCGCACGCGAGGAAATCCAGCGCCACGTCCAGGCTATTCCCGCGCCTCTCGGCGGGATCGAAAAGCGTGGTCATTGAATGCAGGTCGGCGATGAAATAGTAGGCCTGGCCTTTTTCCTGAAGTTCGAGGGCCGGCTTCATCATGCCGAAGAAATTCCCCAGATGCAGCGCGCCGGACGGCTGAATGCCCGATAGTATTCGCATGGCGCGGAAAGTAACCAGGAACTTGGGTTGTGACCAAGAAATTTTGAGACAGCCGCGGAGACGTAGATGCCAATCGTTGCCGGCACCGGCGCTATCACGGTCGAAAGAGGAACCTGGCGTAAAGGTAGGCGATCGATTCGTCGATTATGTCCCGCACTCCTTCGCTCGTTCTCCACCAGCGCCGGCCTTCGTATCGCAGGTCCTGGCTCGCGAGGACGCCGACCTCGGCGACTTCGTTCAGCGCCATTCTGAAAAGCATCCACGTCCTCCGAGCATGCGCGCCCCTGGAGAAGATCGTGATCGAGCGGACAGGAATCTCGGATTTCGCGATCCACGCCCTTAAGGCCAAGGCCGCTGTGTAGGTCCGATCCCTCAGCGCCTCGGCGCTTGGAACGGCCACCACTTTGTCGTCCGGCCAGCCGGTCTTGAGCAGGATCGATCGCGTGAGTTCCGCGTAATTCTTGAACTCGACGAGCGGTTCGCCTTTCAGAATCGGGTTCCCTGTGATCACGAGGAGCTTGTATCCCCCTCGGCCAAATTCAGTTTTCAAATCCGCGAGTGAATAGTCCGGGAGCCATCCCTCCACCACGAGCAATTCGCCGCCGACTGGCCGATTCAGAGCCAAAAAGGGGAAGATCGAGGTGATGACAGCAACCATCACACCGGCGAGGAGCAGGGTGGACGCCAGCCAGCCGCGCGCCGTTAGGCACCAACTCTCTTTTCGTTTGATCAGGCCGAGATTCATGATTGGGGTTTGATAGGGTGTGGCCTAATGCACAAACGGGCGATCATGGGGAAACAACGACGCCCCGGCCACACCCCGCGCAATATCGGGCCATCCGAACTCAAGCGCAAGCGGAGACTCCACCCAGACTGCAATTCTCATCTTGGCAACCGGCGCGATTCGGAACCGTAAGGCGGACACTCCTGTCCGCAGAATCCCCGCGAATGTGCGGACAAGAGTGTCCGCCTTATAGCCATGAGAGTTGTTGTGGCCCTAATCTTCGACTGGAATCCAGTCCTTGGATGGTGTTTGATCTCGATGTCTTATTACTATGCTTAGATCCGCCCAAACCATTGTGTTCATTTTCCTCATCGCCGTCCTCGCCGGTTGCGCGTCAGAGGCTAGGAAGCGCTCGGAATTCTTCGCTCCGAAGGAGTCGAGCGAGATGGCTCAGCGCCGCAAGAAAGAACCGCGCCCGCCGCCCTATACCCGCGCCGCAGCGGAGGATGCGATCTGTGAGGCAGTCGTACGCCGATTCGCCGAAGATGCTGCTGGCCGGCTGCAAACCCCGGTTGCGCTGGTGTTCGTGGCTTTCACGCCAAGCCGACTGGACCCGGATCCGGGATTTTTGAAACGGTTCACAAGCAAAAAATTGCAGGCGCGCCCCTTCTCCTCTGCGACCCGCTCTGAGCCAAATCAACTTATCGAGAAAGGCACCGGCGAACGAGGCGTCTCGCTCCGCATCGACCGAGTTGATTGGCTCGATTACTACAACGTCGAGGTTCCGTGCTCCTGGTCGCCCGATGCGTCCAGCGATGTAGCGTTCTTTTATCGGCTTGGATTCCGGAAAGGGAAGTGGATCCTCCTCTGAGCTTGCCTTCAGACTATGTCCGGCCCCGCTCTGGCATCGAACGTTGAAACGGCGTAAACTCGGCGCTCCAACTGAATCGGAGACAAGTGTCGCGGCCGGGCTAAGTTGCGCTTAAAGAGTGACAAACCTTGGGCTGCTTTGTCTGAGAGGCAAGTGAGCATCATCCGGACACTCCGACGTCGCGGTTTCTCGCTGATCGAGCTTCTCTGCGTCATCGCCATCATCTTGATTCTGGCGGGTCTGATCGCCGGGCCAATCCTGCAGGCCTATCGGAGGGTCAAAGAAATGAAAACCGAGTTCGAATCATCCGGGGTCGTCGATCTCGTGCAAAAGCGCCTCAAGGATTTCTTCGTTCCTTTGCCGGCCTATCCGGCCCACGGTCTGGAAGAGCTTCGGCGCATGGGGGTATTCGACAGCGAGATGATGCGGCGGGTCCAGGCCAAAGAAGTGATTTACCACCCGTTTTCCTCGAACGATCCTGAAGATACTGTCATCGCTGAAGTCCTTGTTCGCAGGAAACGAAGCCTCAGGGAGTACCACCCGATTCTCAAGAAAGACCTCTACGCCAATGAAAATTGAAACGCGCCGTCAGATTTCTGACCAGGCGCCGGGGATTGGCACCGGGTAACGCCCTTGCGCGTCGGCTCTCACCGGCGCGGGACTGTCAACCGTCAGACCCGCGACGTTCGGGCAAAACTGGAAACCGGAGACCATTGCTGCCTCCCAGGTAATAATTTTTCCAGAATGAACGGCGGCTCGTCCCATGATGGCAGCGAGGTTCGCGCGGGCCGACCGCTTGGCCTCGTTATGGGGGCGATCGTTGCGGATGGCAGCCAATAGGGCATTCCATTCCGCCTGATAGGGGCTCACCGTTTCTTTTTGGGGCCGCCAGACAATATGCTCGTTTGCGATTCGCTGATCCCGGTAAATCTGCACCGTGGGCGCATGCACATTTCCTGAAAATTGCGCCGCGCATTTCGCCCCGTGGACAAACGTGGCAAAATCGTCGTGGCATTTCGGCATGAAACGCCCGCTCACGAGCGCCTTCGCGCCGTCCGGAAAGGTGTACTCGATGGAATACGTGTCGAAGTTCTGGCTGCAATCCGTGCTGTTGGGCGCGCGCCCCCCCAAGCCATGCGCCGCCACAGGCCAGGCGTCTTTGATCCAGCAGCATTCGTCGATTTGGTGGATCATATAGTCAATGAACCGGCCCGTGGAGACCCAGAAAAAGAAGTAAGGGTTGCGAATCTGCCACAGCAACTCATTCTCCCCGCCCTTCCATGGATTCAATCGAGCGCCGGAATCCATGCGGTAAGCTCGAATCAATTGGATTTCTCCCGTGACTCCGTCGCGGATCTTCTGGATCAGGGCCTGGCGCGCGGAGGAATGACGGCACATCAGGCCGGTGCCAATCTTAAGGTTCTTTTTCTCGGCCGTTTCGCCCGCCTGAAGAATCCGCTTCACTCCGCCAGGATCGGGAGCAAATGACTTTTCCATGAAAACATTGACACCCTTCTCGACGGCGTACTCCAAGTGGGTTGCGCGAAAGGCGGCATGAGTGCCGAGGATTGCCACATCGCCAGGACGCAGGCAGTGGATGGCGTTTTGGTAGCCATCGAATCCCAGGAAACGCCGTTCCGGCGGAACATCCAGTCGATCGGCGTATTTCCCGCTCAAGGCTTTGATCGCCCCGTCGAGTTTGTAGTGGAAGAGGTCCGCCATAGCGACGAGTTTGACCGGACCGCTGGACGATCCGAACGCATCCGCTACAGCTCCGGTTCCGCGGCCCCCGCAACCGATCAGCGCGAGCCGAATGGTGTTGTCTTCAGCGGCATGCACCCAGGGAAGGCCAACCCCGGCCAAGGCTGACGCGGCGACAGCCTTTCCGCTCGACGCCAGGAATTCCCGGCGTGACGGCTTGCTGCTACACTTGTTCCTAGATTCTCGTTTCATACTTGGTCCTGATTTTGCTCGGAGACGCGGTTCTCTGAATTGAATCGAACTCTGCGCCATTTAAGCGCCCATTCGCCTGGATGAATTGATTTGGGTCAATGGCGCTGGATGACCCTTGAAAGAACGCCGCTGTTTTGGTTCAGTGATGCACCCGACTGAGTTGGTCGGCCCCTATCGAGCGCGGCACAGGGACGGCGTGCTGGCCCGCCCCTGCCTCGTTCAGCAGAGCAAACAGGCCGTCTCCCGATGGGGCGTTGGGAAGAGCCCGTTCCGCCCGCTGCAGAGCCGGCGGGGACATCGCGGGCGCGATGTCCGGACCAAGGTGGAGACATCCGCCGGTCGGGAATGGCGTTTTGAAATGAACAATTTAACTAGAGCCAAATTTTGAAAAATCGATTGTTGTTCCTCTCATCAGTGTGGCTGCTTATCACTTCGTCGTTGCCGTCGAACACGCGCGGCGCCGAACCGGCGCCCCCGGCTGTGTCGAGTTTCTCTCCCGCGTCCGGTCCGGCCGGAACGCTGGTCCAGATCCTTGGCACAAATCTGGAGAGCGTCAGCGCCGTAAAATTCAACGGTGTGTCGGCCGCGTTCTCCAATCTGGCCGGCAAACTTACGGCCATTGTTCCCGCGGGCGCGACCACGGGACCTATCTCCCTAACGACCCCCAACGGGGTTGCGACCTCCGCCGAGAATTTCACGGTGACTCAGCTTTCCGGCCCTTCGATTACTAGCTTTTCCCCGGCAAGCGGGAAAGCGGGTGCGTCCGTGCAGGTTCGCGGTGCCAATTTGGTCGGTGTAACCAGCGTGAAGTTCAATGGCGTCAGCGCGACTTTCACGGTCTTTTCCGGAATTGTCTTTGCCACGGTTCCCGCTGCTGCAACCACTGGGCCCATCACCGTGACCACCGCGGCAGGCAGCGTCACTACGACCGATTCGTTCACCGTCGAACAAACCGCTCCCCCTGCAATCACAGGCTTCTCCCCGATGACCGGCGAGCCCGGAACATCGGTCCAAATCGAAGGCGCCAACCTGGCCGGGGTGACCGAAGTCAAATTCGGCCAGGTGCCCGCGCCGTTTTCGCTCTTCGGAGGGTTGCTCCTGGCCACGGTCCCCACCAATGCGGTGACCGGGCCGATCACTGTCGTCACAGCCGCCGGCTCCGCCACGAGCACGGCGTCATTCACCGTCACGACGCGGGGAGCGCCGGCCATCGCCGGCTTCTCACCCACCACTGGAGAAGCAGGTGTGTCCGTGGAGATCTGGGGCACGAACCTGATCGGCGTCACTTCCGTCCAGTTCAACGGAGTGGCCGCCGCATTCACCAATCTCGCTTCCGGATTGGTGTTCACCACGGTTCCAACCAATGCGACGACAGGGCCTATCACGGTTGCCACACCCTTGGGGACCAATGCGAGCAACCAGCCGTTCCTCGTCATCAACCCGCTTGCGCCGGAGATCGGTTCGTTCTCCCCCGAATCGGCAGCGCCGGGCGAACTGATCAACATTCACGGCACTAATCTGGTCGGAGTCACCTCGGTCAAGTTCAACGGAGTCGAGGCCGAATTCCTCGAATTTCAACCCACACGTCTCCTGGCGTTTGTCCCCACGAACGCGACGACGGGACCTGTGACGGTGACGGCCCGCACCGGCACGGCCACGAGTTCCACCGCCTTCACGATCAAAGGCTCCATCGAGCCGGTCACGCCCCCTTCCCTCTCGATCAAAGCCCAAGGCCAGGATCAATTGGAAATCTCGTGGCCCGCGACTGCCGCCGCCTTTGTGCTGCAAGACGCGGACGCGCTCGCTCAATCCGCCGTATGGACCAAGGTTGAACTTCCCGCGGTCCGCGTGGAGGAACGATTTGTGGTGACCGTGCGTCTTTCCGCGCCGCAGAAATTCTTTCGCCTGGCGAAGCCCTAGGAACCATTCGATCCGAGGGGTGGCACAGCCAACCAGGCTGCGCGTGGGGGTTTGGACATTTTGCGTTGCACGAAGGAGAGGCCCGGCGTGCGCCAATTCAACGAGAACCAGCCCCGGAGGGGCGACAGAACTTCCCGGTCATTCCCAAGGGCGCATCTTGACACTGCCACCGAATCTCCAACGGCGTAGCTCCCTCTCCTCCACGAAGCGGAGGAGAGGGCCGGGGAGAGGAGGAGCGCTTCAACCAAGCACATCTGGCCACGGTCACCACACGAGGTTGCCCTCTCCCCGACCCTCTCCCACTCCTGCGTCGTGGGAGAGGGAGAAAACAACGGTGGCAGCGTCAAGATGCGCCCCGCGTGATGCCTTCAGAAAGAAGAGCATGACATTTGGGTCCTGGGTGCTAGACTGACAACGTCTCGGAAGCTGCAATTAATAACTGGAGCAAAAAGCGAAGGCTATCGACATGCAAACATCCATCCACAGAGCGAACGCTCGGCCGGCGGGCTTCACGCTGATCGAACTCTTGGTCGTCATCGCCATCATCGCCATCTTGGCCGGCATGTTGTTGCCCGCGCTCAGTCGGGCCAAGGAAACAAGCCGTCGCGGCAAGTGCCTGAACAACCTCCACCAAATCGGGATCGGGATGACCCTTTACGCCGATGACAACAACGACACCATCCTCGAAGCCCGGTTTGGCCAAGTGCAAATCTGCTTGAATCCCCCCGAAGGGCGCGCGGCAGCGACCGTGGGGCTGACCGTGGGCACGAACGACACGGTCGCGAAGATTTGGACTTGTCCGAACCGTCCGACGTTTCCGACGTACGAAGCGGAATATCCTCAATGGGTCATCGGCTACCAATACTTCGGAGGCATCAGAACTTGGACGAATCCGGCCGGCACGTTCAACTCCAGAAGCCCCGTCAAATCTTCAATCTCGCAACCGGGTTGGGTTTTGGCCGCCGACGGGATCATGAAAATCGACCGCCGATGGGGCGGCGGGCGCGATTCCGCCTTCAAAGATATGCCGCCGCACCGCGGGCCCAACCGGCTGCCGGAAGGCGGGAATCAGCTATACATGGACGGTTCGGCGAGTTGGGTGAAGTTTAACCAGATGCTCTTCATCCACAGTTGGAGCACGGATGGCACTCGCGACGGCTACTTCTACCAGCAGGATCTAGGGGAACAATTGGAAGCCAAGAAAGCGCAAATCAAGGCGAAATACTGAGCCTCCGTTGAAACATTACGAGCTGAACCATGTGGCGATCCACGTGAAGGACGTGGAGAAAAGCTGTGAGTTTTACCGCACCGTCCTGCGGCTCGAACCGATTCCCCGTCCCGCGTTTACGTTTCCGGGAGCGTGGTTCCGGCTCGGCATTTCTCAGGAACTTCACTTGATCGGCAACCGTTCGGACCCCGTCTATGCGGGCAACCGGAGCAACCATTACGCCCTGAGAGTGGATGACTTGACGCCGTGGGAGCGACATTTCCAAGAGCTCGGCGTCAAATATCTTCCTCGCCGCGCACGGCCTGACGGCGCGCTGCAAATGTACGTGGCCGATCCCGACGGACACGTCATCGAGTTGTTTATCCCGCCGCCGAGCGACCGTCGCTGAAGTCCGCCGCTCGCTCCCGGTTCTCAGCTTTTCGCCTCGACTTCGGCGAAGCTCAGCCGCCCGGAACCATGCGCGCTGCAGGAGCGGCGCATCTTGACACTGCCACCGAATCTCCAACGTGGTGACACCCACTCTTCCACTATGTGGTGGAGTGGGCCGGGTAGAGGAGGAGCGTTTCCTCCAAGCACGTCTGGGCACGGTCACCACGCGAGGTTGCCCTCTCCCCGACCCTCTCCCACTCCTGCGTCGTGGGAGAGGGAGAAGACAACGGTGGCAGTATCAAGATGCGCTCCTCCACGAGGAGCGTAGAATATTCTTCTTGAAGTATATGCTGGTTAGGATATATTTAAGGAGTGAACTTGATCCGGATTTACGAATGCCTCTGCGACGAGACGCGGCTGCGGATTCTCCATCTCCTGGCCCAAGGCCCTTTGTGTGTCTGCTACTTTCAAGACATTCTCCAACTGCCGCAGGTGGCGGTCTCCAAGCACCTGGCCTATCTGCGAGAACGCGGATTGGTCGAGGCCCATCGGCACGAGCAGTGGAAAATCTACTCGCTGCCTGAACCCCGGCCCAAGGAATTGGATTGGCAGCTCCGATGTCTTCAGGATTCCGTGCAAACCGAGGAGGTGTTCCGCGCCGACCTGCGGCGCTTGAAGAACCTCCAGTCAGAGTGCTGTTGGGTTGCGGAGGCGCTGAAACAGACCGGGGGTTCCTTGGGAAACAAGCGGAATATTGGACGAACGAGCAAACGCTAACTCATGAATCCGGATGAGGCCATGAACTGTGGACTCGTAGCCACCAAGGCAACGAGGTGGAAAATGCGGTTACCACCCAAATGCGCCTCCTTACTTCGCCAGCTACGGTACACGGTCCCATTGCGTGGTCGATCACCAAGGCGGCTTCTCCTGGGAAGCGGATGATGAAATCTACGGTCCTCATTCTATGCACGGGCAATTCGTGCCGCAGCCATATCGCCGAAGGGATTCTGCGAGCCGCGGGCGGCGACCTGCTGGAGGTGCACAGCGCCGGTTCAAATCCTGCCGGCTACGTGCATCCACTGGCCATCCGAGTGATGAGAGAGATCGGAATCGACATTTCGAGCCATCGGTCCAAGCACCTGGACGAGTTTCTGACGCGATCCATCGAAACGGTCATTACCGTTTGCGGCCATGCGGATCAGGCATGTCCCGCATTTCCGGGCCAGATAAATCGGCACCACTGGGAGTTCGACGATCCGGCCAAAGCCCACGGCACCGAAGACGACAAGCTGGCGGTCTTTCGGCGTGTGCGCGACGAAATGAAAAAGGTTTTCGAAGCTTACGCGGCCGGGTGCAAGGACCAAGCCGGACGCCCTGGGCCGCCGACCCCGGCGACGAACGATTCTCCCTCTCCCGGCGGGAGAGGGCCGGGGTGAGGGGGAAAAGCTTCGAAGCTGTCCTGCGGCCTCTTTGCGCAAAACGTAAACCAACAGAACTAGCGATTCTATGAAATATCCAGATATTGAAATTGATTCCGAATCCGTCCGGCAAAAAGTCCGCGAAGGCTACGGCCAGATTGCCGCGGGGGGAGGTTCATGTTGTTCACCCACCCCGGGAGGTTGCGGTTCGACCGCCGCGGCCTCCGAGCAAATCGCGAGGCACATTGGTTATACGGCGGACGAATTGGCCGCGTTGCCCGAGGGCTCGAACATGGGACTTTCCTGCGGCAACCCGAATGCGCTCGCTTCGCTGAAGCCTGGCGAAGTCGTGCTCGATCTCGGCTCCGGAGGCGGATTTGACGTGTTCATCGCCGGACGAACCGTCGGCGCCGCAGGCCGCGCGATCGGTGTCGATATGACGGCGGAGATGATTTCGAAAGCGCGCCGGAACATCGCCGCTTACCGCGAGCAGACCGGGCTCGACAACGTGGAATTCCGCCTCGGCGAGATTGAACACTTGCCCGTGGCCGATGGCAGGGTGGATGTCGTCATCTCCAACTGCGTGATCAACCTCTCCCCGGACAAGCCGCAGGTTTGGAGCGAAATGGCGCGCGTGCTGAAGCCAGGCGGCCGAGTGGCCGTGTCGGACCTCGCGCTGCTCAAGCCGCTGCCGCCGGCCGTTGTGGAGATGGTCGAAGCGCTGGTGGGCTGCGTCGCGGGCGCGGTGCTCGCATCGGAAACAGAACGCATGGCTCTGGAGGCGGGCTTGGTGGATATCGCGTTGAATCCGAAATCCCGGTACGTGGACGGCATGACAGATTGGCAGGACCCTTTGTACCAGAAAATCATCGCGCATTTGCCGCCGGGCGCCAAGCCGAGCGACTACATCACCAGTCTTGAAATCACGGCCCGAAAGCCGGCTCTCAATAAGGTGGTTGCCGCAAGGTTTGAACTGGCGATGACGAATTTGCCGGAGCGAACACCGGAAACGAACTCCGCAGTGAATCCTGTCTCCGCGGCGGCGGCGGTCTCGGCTTGTTGCGAGAAACCCGCTCGTCCTGGCGCAAGTAAAGGAGGCGCTTGCTGTGATTACCAATGAGTTCAGGATTTGCTGCACAGCCCTCACCAGGCCTCTGGCCACCCTCTCCCCATCTGATGGGGAGAGGGATGGGGTGAAGGGCATTCTTCGTGTCGATTTACTTGTGAATTGATTAATGGCTGGAACTCCCGGAGGAAAGATTAACCATGGCTCAAAAATTTTCCGCCTCCGCCGTTGATGCTTCTCGGCGCGGTTCGTTCTCCCTTGATGGAGAGGGTCAGGGTGAGAACTCCCCGAACTTATCGGCACTCATGGCGCCTTCGAATCTCATAACGTTCAACGTTCAACATTCAACGCTCAACGGACGCGCTCGTTGGAAGTTGAAGGTTGGGTGTTGAACGTTGAACGTTTCGGTCGGCTCATGGTCAGGGTGAACGCGTCGGACAAACCAGAGCCGTCCGGAATCTTTGGCGTTTCTCCCTCACCCCGGCCCTCTCCCGCTGGGAGAGGGAGGATCGTCTTCCGCGCCCGGAAGGATCAAGACTCGGCGATTGGGGGAGGTGTGCGCGTTGGCTGCCGAGGAGCGAGAGTGCGGGAGCGTGAATTCTTGCAGTGATTAATATAGCCATGCCACCGGACTCTTCCGCTGCCGCTTTGAGTGCTTCGGGCCCTCTGTCGCCGACAAAACGGCTGGCCTTCTTCGAGCGTCTCCTCACGCTGTGGGTCTTCCTCTGCATGATTGGCGGCGTGATCCTCGGCCAGGTCGCGCCAGGGCTGACGTCCTCCCTCAGCAAACTCGAATTCGGCCAAGGTTCCCAGGTCAATGTACCCATCGCCGTGCTGATCTGGCTGATGATCTACCCGATGATGTTGAAGGTCGATTTCACGGCGTTGGCTGGGATCGCGAAGAAGCCAAAGGGCCTGATGGTGACACTTTTCATCAATTGGCTCGTGAAGCCGTTCAGCATGGCGTTTTTCGCCTGGCTTTTCATCCAGCACGCTTTTTCCGCCTGGATCGACACGGGAGCCGCTCGAAATTACACCGCCGGCCTCATCATCTTGGCCGCAGCGCCCTGCACGGCCATGGTGTTTGTTTGGAGCTACCTGACCGACGGCGACCCGGTCTATACGCTGGTTCAAGTCGCGGTCAATGATCTCATCATGCTCGTGGCGTTCGCGCCCATCGTGATGTTTCTCTGCGGCGTGGCCAACGTCGTGGTGCCGTCCAAAGTCCTCCTCACTTCCGTCGTAGCGTTCATCGTGATTCCGCTCGCGGCGGGATGGCTGACGCGGACGTGGCTGTTGAAGTCGCGCGGCAAAGAGTGGTTCGAGACGAAGTTTCTCCCGAAGTTTCATCCGGTCACGATTGCTGCGCTGTTGCTGACGCTGGTTCTCATTTTCGCGTTTCAGGCGGAAAACC
Source organism: Verrucomicrobiota bacterium (assembly GCA_016209525.1). GTDB lineage: Bacteria > Verrucomicrobiota > Verrucomicrobiia > Limisphaerales > SIBE01 > VHCZ01. Next base: position 1,736 of record JACQWK010000497.1, on the reverse strand, counting down.
TAATGAAACGCTGGTTTGCGGTTTTGCTCTTGGCCGTGCCGATCATCATCCAGGTCTATTTCAATTCAAGCTTGGCCTATCTGCTGATGCGCCGGCTGCGCGTGCCGCACAACGTGGCGTCGCCCGGAGCGCTCATTGGCGCGAGCAACTTCTTCGAATTGGCCGTGGCCGTCGCGATCACGTTGTTCGGTCCGGGCTCCGGCGCCGCGCTGGCGACCGCGGTCGGAGTGCTGGTGGAAGTTCCGGTGATGCTTTCCGTTTGCAGCGTCTGCAACCGGACGCGCGATTGGTACACAGCGCGGTTCCCTCTCCCTTGAGGGAGAGGGTCATCAGAGATAACTGAGCCACGGTGCCGCGGACCGTTCCTTCACGGCAGCGAACCAGCGGCAGAGCGGGTACATCGCGAACACAACGAGGACCCATGCGCCGTACACCATCGGCAGCGGGAACCCCCATTCCGGCGGTGGGGTGAACGGATAGCGGTCAAGACTGGGCGACTCGAAGAACCAATGCACGGCACCGAAGCGCGCGCAGCCGACGGCGATTGCGAGCAGGTGAATAAGCGGAAAATGACAGAGGAAATAGAAGAGCGGCACCTTTCCCAGAAGCCTCGCCGGTTGCAGCGCGCGAGGCGTCGCGCCATCCACAGCCCGAAGAAACAGGAACGCCGGACCGAGCGTCATCAGGAGAAAGAGAAGCGAAGGTGGATACTTGGTCGCGTTCAGGAACGAGAGCGCGGTCAACCTCACGGTTCGCTGCGCTGTCCATGGCGACGGGTCGCCGTAACTGTTGACGAGCCGAAGGGCGACGAACACCACAAGGAGCGCCACCCCGAGCCTGAAGAGCAGCGCCCGGCGCCGCTCCGGAGCCCATCGATAGAGTTGTCCCAGGCCGTAGCCCACCGCCGTGACGCCGATCCACGGAATCAGGGGATACGCCGCGAACACGACAAATCCCGGGAGCTGCACGACGAACCCAGGCGTGTGCAGGATTGTCCAAAGCGGATGGGCGATGCGCAGCGGGTCGAGGAGGTTATGTCAGGCGATGAGGACGACGCCGAAGGTTGTGACGAGCCCCGTCGGCAACCACACGAGCGCCGACAGCGTGATCATGGACCAGCCGAGCGCCCAGAGCACCATGAGCATCGTGACGCGATAGTCCACGTTGAACTGGAGGCCGAAACACCGCACCACAACCAGGTCCAGGAAGATCAACCAGAGCCCGCGGATGAAGAGGAATTGCGAAAGCTCGCGCTTGGTCTTCCGGCGCAGCCCGAGGAACGCGCCCGTGCCGGTGAGCAGGAAAAACACCGGCGCGCAGATGTGCGTGATCCAGCGCGTCAAGAAGAGTGCGACGGTCGTCGTGGCGGGATCGGTGGGGTTCACACCCGGCACGCCGAAGAAGTCGCGCACGTGGTCGAGCGCCATCAGGATCATGATGACGCCGCGGACCACGTCAATGGATTCGAGGCGCCCGCGCGCTCCGGTCGGTGGATCGCTCACGGCGCGTATTCTGGCAACCCAGCGATCGGTGCGGAAGGGGATACACCCAAGCAACGCGGCGAAGGGCGCATCTTGACACTGCCACCGGATCGCCAACGGCGTGACTCCCTCTCCTTCACGAAGTGGAGGAGAGGGCCAGGGAGAGGAGGAGCGTTTCATCCGAGCACATCTGGCCACGGTCACTACACGACATTGCCCTCTCCCCGACCCTCTCCCACTCCTGCGTCGTGGGAG